>NEUS01000085.1 GCA_002288455.1 Opitutia bacterium Tous-C1TDCM | reverse complement strand
GTAGGGCGACATCGTGCGGATGCGTTCCTTCGTCTCCTCCTCCTTGCCCATGCTGACCCACACGTCGGTGTAAACGACGTCGGCGTCGCGCACCGCTTCCAGCGGGTCCGTCGTGAAATGGTACTCCTTCTTCCGCCCCTCGGCCGCGAGCAAAGCGTCGAGCTCGGGTCCGGGCGCAAACGCCTTCGGGCCCGCCAGCGAGATCTTCATGCCGAAGAGGCTCGCGCCGAGGATCCACGAGTAGGCCATGTTGCAGGCCGTGTCGCCGAGGAACGCGATCTTGCGGCCGCGCAGCGAGTCGACGAGCGCCTTGCCCGTTTTCCCCTTGGACCAGCGTTCCGCCATCGTGAACGCGTCGGTGTAGATCTGGCAGGGGTGCAGGAAATCGGTGAGCGCGTTGACGACCGGCACCGTGCCGGCCGCGGCCAAACGCTCGACGTCGCTGTGGTCGAAGGTGCGCACCACGAGCCCGTGCACGAAACGCGACAGCACCTTCGCCGTGTCCTCGATGGTCTCGCCGCGGCCCATCTGGATATCGTTTTTGTTGAGGAAAATCGCGTTGCCGCCGAGCTCGTGGATGCCGACTTCGAACGACACGCGCGTGCGCGTCGACGACTTCGAAAAGATCAGCGCCCAGGTCTGGCCGGCCAACGGCTTCGGACTGCCCGCCCGGCCGCGCGTCCGCTTCAAGGTGTGCGCCGTGGCGAAGAGTTTCGGCAATTCGGCGGCCTTGAAGTCGGTTTCTTTGAGGAAGTGCTTCATCGGAAGCGGATCAACTTAAGCCGCCGGAGAGCGGCTAACGAGTGAAAAATAGAGTTCGGGGTGACAACGGGATGGCGGCGCCGTCGGAGCGAATGCCGTGCCAAGCCGCGGCGCGCCGTCCGGCGGACGGACGTCTTTCAACTTTCAACCTTCAACTTTCAACGGCCTGGTGCCGGCGCGCCGGCATCAGGCTTGCGCCTTCGCCGTGAGCACTTCGCGAAAGATCCGCACGGACGTCGCCAGCTCCTCGGGCGTCGCGTTCAGCGGCGGCAGCAGCCGGATCACGTTGCCGCCCGCGGAAGGCACCAGCAGCCCGCGCTCGCGCAGCGCGGCCAGATACGACGCCGGATCGGCGGCGAACTGCAGGCCGACGAGAAAACCTTGGCCACGGAACGCGACGACCTGTTGCGGGAAATCCGCCCCGAGCTGCCTGAGCCCGTCGTGCCACGGCCCGGACAGCGCGCGCACCCGCTCGAGCAGTTGGTCGCGCTCGATGATGTCGAGCACCGCATTGGCCGCCGCGCAGGCGAGCGGCGTGCCGCCAAACGTCGTGCCGTGGTTGCCGGGATGGAACAGCTCCGCGTGCCGGTCGCGCACCCACATCGCGCCGATCGGAAATCCGCCGCCGAGACCCTTGGCCATGCCGATGGCGTCGGGCATCACGCCCGCGTTTTCGAAAGCGTAGAACTGTCCGGTCCGGCCGATGCCGCACTGCACTTCGTCGAGCAGCAGCAGCAGATTGTACCGGTCGCAGAGCTGCCGCAGGCCGCGCAGAAATTCCGGCGTGCACGGATTGATGCCGCCCTCGCCCTGGATCGTCTCGACGAAGATCGCCGCCGTCTGGTCGTCCACGAGATCCGCGAAGCTCCGGAGGTTGTTCAGCTCACCGAAGGCGAAGCCCGGCACCAGCGGGCGGAAGCCCTTTTGGATTTTCTCCTGCGGTGTCGCGCTCATCCCGCCGTAGGTGCGGCCGTGGAACGCGCTCTTCGCGCAGATCACCTTGAAACACTTGGCCTCCTCGCCGCCGGCTTTCGCGACGCCGTGCAACCGCGCGAGTTTGATCAGCGCCTCGTTGGCCTCGGCGCCGCTGTTGCAGAAAAAGACACGGCCCGGGCCGGCGTAGCCGACGATCCGCCGCGCGAGTTCGCCCTGCTGCGGATTACGGAAAAGATTGCTGACGTGGATCAACTCCGCCGCCTGCCGCTGCACCGCGGCGACCCAGTGCGGATGGCAATGGCCGAGCGCGCTCACCGCGATGCCCGACGTGAAATCGAGGTACGCGTTGCCGGCGTCATCCCACACCCGCGACCCGCTGCCGCGCACCAACGTCAACGCGGGACGGCCGTAGTTCTTCAGGACGTGCGCGTCGTAAAGCTCGGCGGTGCTGGTGCGGACAATGGAAGGAGCGGAGTGCATTGCGGTTCGCGGATTTCGGCTCGCGAATTGCCGGGAAGCAAGCCGGCAACCATCGCCGCGCCATCACGCCGCCGCGCAATCTTTATCCGCACACTTCGACTGCCCACAAACGCACGACTTCACAAAACGCGACCGCCGCGCCCCATTCCGCAATCCCCAATCCGCAATCCGCAATTTCCCACGGCTCAGCCGTGCACGATCTCGGTGCCGATGCCGGTGTCGGTGAAAATCTCCAGCAGCAGCGAATGCGCGAGCCGCCCGTCGATGAAGTGCACGCGCTGCACGCCTTCCTCCAGCGCGCGGATCGCGCTCTGCACTTTCGGCCGCATGCCTTTGTCGATCACGCCCTTCTTCTTGAGGTCGTCGACCTGCGAGATCTTCAGCGTGGAAATCAGGGATTCGGGATCGGGCGGATTCGAGAGCAGGCCCGGGACGTCGCTCATGTACACGAGCCGGCGGGCGCGCAGCGCACTCGCGACGCGGCCCGCCACGAGGTCGGCGTTTACGTTGTAGGGCTTGCCGTCGTAGCCTTCGGCCACCGGCGAAATGATCGGGATGAAGCCTTCGCCGATTTCCTTTTTGATCAGCTTCACTTTCACCTCGGTGACATCGCCGACGTACCCGAGATCGACGGTATTGCCGTCGTCGTCGACCGTGAGCTTTTCGCACACGAGCACCGTGTCGCCCGGCAGGCCCTTCGGCTTGCCCTTGGCGGAGGCGACGGCGGCGCAGACGTCCTTGTTCACGATTTCGTCGAGCGTCTTCTTCACGACGTTGATCGTGGCTTCGTCGGTCACGCGCAGTCCGTTGACGAAGTTGGCCTTCAGTCCGGAATTCTCCATCGCCTTCGTGATCGCCTTGCCGCCGCCGTGCACGACGACGACGTTGATCCCGCAGGCGGCGAGGAACGCGATGTCGTACGCGACGCGCGTGCGGACGACCGGATCCGGATCGTCCATGAAACTCCCGCCGTACTTCACGACGAACGTGGAGCCGCGGAAATCCTGGATGTAGGGGAGCGCCTCGAGGAGGACCTTCGCCTTGGCGGTGACTTCAGCGACATTCATCGGCGATCAGGACGCGCGGCCCACGGCCGCGGCAGGGTGAGGAAGAACGGAAAAGGCGTTCACTGGTTCGGAGAGAGATCGCGACTAAGGCACAGGCCGCGCGCATTTCCATCACAATTTTCGCGCGGGCCCCGCGGCGCGCCCCGCGCAAAATCTTCTTCACTCCGCGTCCGCCCGAACCAAGGTCGCGGCGTGCCCAGCACGAATCTCACTTTCGCCCACCGCGACGAGCACCGCGCATGGCTCGCCAGCCAAGGCGCGCTCCCCGCCGGCTTCCGCGTCGGCACGACGCGTTTCGACTTCATGCCCGCCGAGGCGCCGAAGCCGGCGAAGATGACGCTCACGTTGCTCACGCTCGAGCAGCCGACGCCGAGTTTCGCCGCGCTCTTCACGCGCAACGCGTTCCCCGGCGCGCCCGTGATCGTGGGCCGCAAGCGTCTCGCCGAGCCCACGCTCGGCGCCGTCATCATCAACAACAAGATCTCCAACGTGTGCGCCCCCGGCGGCGTCGAGGCCTCCGAGCGCATCTGCGCCGCGACCGCCGCCCAGCTCGGCCTCGCCCCCGGCCAGATTCTCCCCTGCTCCACCGGCGTCATCGGCTGGACGCTGCCCGTCGACGCCATGATCGGCGCCTTGCCGCAGGCCGCCGCCGCGCTGACCAACGCCTCCATTCTGCCCGCCGCGGAAGGCATCGTGACGACGGACCTGTATCCGAAAATCCGCCGCGCCACCGTCGGCGGCGGCAGCATCGTCGGCATCGCCAAAGGCGCGGGCATGATCGAGCCCAACCTCGCGACGATGCTCGTGTACATTCTCACCGACATCGCCGTGCCGCGCACCGAACTGCGCCCGATGCTCGCGCGCGCCTGCGACGCCTCCTTCAACGCGATCAGCGTCGACAGCGACACGAGCACCTCCGACACCGTCGTCGCCCTCTCCTCGGGCCGCGTGCCGTTCACCGATTGGGGCGCCTTCGAACGCGGCCTCCACCAGGTCTGCCGCGATCTCGCGGAGGATGTCGTGCGCAACGGCGAAGGCGTCCGCCACGTGATCCGCGTGACCGTGCGCAACGCCGCCAGCCTCGGCCTCGCCCGCGCGCTGGGCAAAGCCGTCGTCAACGGCCCCCTCTTCAAATGCGCCGTCGCGGGCAACGACCCCAACGTCGGCCGCCTCATCCAGGCCATCGGCAAACACGTCGGCGCGCACGCGCCCGGCACCAATCTCAGCCAGCTCAGCGCGAAGCTCGGCGGCGTGGAAATCTTCGCCCGCGGCGTCTTCCAGCTGAATCCGGAAAAGGAAAAAGCCCTCGTCGCGCACCTGCGCGACGCCGAGCTCTACCAGAGCGCGCCGCCGAAAGACGGCGTGTTTTCCGCCCCGATCGATTTCCCGCCGCACGAACGCTGCGTCGACCTCGAGATCGACATCGGCAACGGCGCCGCCTCCGCCACCGTCATCGGCGGCGACCTCACCCACGAGTACGTGAGCGAGAACGCGGACTATCGAAGCTAGCTATAAAACCGGAAACCGGGAAACCGGAGACCGGAAACATCGGAGATTGCGAATTCAGGACTTTTCGAGCGCGCGAACTCCGAACTCCGAACTCCGAACTCCGAACTCCGAACTCCGAACTCCGAACTCCGAACTCCGAACTCCGAACTCCGAACTCCGTTTCCGGTTTCCGGTTTCCGGTTTCCGAACTCCGGTCTTATACCAATCCCGCCGTTTCCGGAAAGCCGCACCACAGGTTCATGATCTGCACGGCTTGGCCGCTGGCGCCCTTCACGAGGTTGTCCTCGACGGAGGTGATCACGAAATTGCCGGTGCGCGGGTCGTGGACGGCGGACATGTCGACGCGGTTGGTGCCGACGACGTGGGCCGAGTCCGGCGTCTCGCCCGCGGGCAAAATCTGCACGAAGGGCCGGCCCGCGTAGGCCTGGCGCCAGGCGGCGTAAAGTTGCTCGATCGTGCCGCCGGGCGAAGCCGGCACCGTGATCGTCGTCGCGATGCCGCGGCGCATCGGCGCGAGGTGCGGGTTGAACTGGATAATCGTCGGCGCACCGGTGTGCAGCGCGAGTTGCTCCTCGATCTCGGCGAGGTGCCGGTGTTTCGCGAGTCCGTAGGCCTTGATGCTCTCCGCGCGCTCGACGTAGAGGTACATTTCCTCGGCCTTCTTGCCGGCGCCGCTCACGCCGCTGTACGAGTTCGCCACGATGTGCTCGCGCGTGATCACGTTGGCTTTGAGCAACGGCACCAGCGGCACCAGAATGCTCGTCGGATAGCAGCCGGGCGCCGCGACGAGTTTCACCTCGTCCCGCCAGCCCGGCGCCGTGAGCTCCGGCAGCACGAAGCGCGCATGCGGCAGCAACTCGGGCGCGTGGTGCTCGCCGTAGTACTTCGTGTACGTCTCCAGCTTCGCGATGCGGAAGTCGGCGCTGAGGTCGATCACGCGCTTGCCGCCGGCCACGAGCGCCCGCGCATAGGTCGCGGCCGCGCCGTGCGGCAGCGCCAAAAAGAAGAGCTCGATGTCGCTCGCGGCCAAGGCCGCCGCATCGGAATCGGTGAACGTGAGACCGCGGTCGGCCCCGCGCACCGCCGGGATCACCGCCGCCAGCGGTTTGCCCGCGTGCGTGCGCGACGTGACCGCCGCGAGCGTGACCCGCGGATGGGCCAGAAGCAGTTTCACCAGGACTTCGCCCGAGTAACCGGATGCACCGACGATGCCGACTTTCATGGGAGAATCAGGTTCGCGGTCCGCGCCGCGGGAATCGAGTCGGAATTTGCCGCGACCGGCACAGCCGGGCAAAAAAAAGCCCGCCCCGAAAAGGGCGGGCCGAAAAACGGCCGACGGGCGACGGAGCGCCGCGCCGGACGCGCTCAGAACGACAGCGAATAAGCGAGGCTCACCACGCCGCGGCCGACGGCGGCCGTGTTCTCCGTGCGGGGCAGGGAGCCCTGCTTGAAGTAGTTGCCGTCACCCTTCACGTAGGCGAAGCCGACCGTGATCTTGGACGCCGTCGTGACCTGGAACGGCATCGCCACGCCGACCGACCAGTAGTCGCCCCAGTTCTTGACCGACGGGGTGGTGTTCTCCGCGGCTTCGTCCCACTTGTACGTGCCCCAGGTGGCGGTGAAATCGAGCTCGGAACCGAGGTCCTTCATCGGCACCGCGTAGAAGGCCGTCACTTCGGCGGTCAGACCGTCGAGAATGAAGTCGTAGTACAGCTTCGGCGTCAGCTTCAGGCCGCCGACCGTGTAGTTCAGCGCGATGCTCGGCTCGAAGGTCGACTTGTAGAAACCCGCCGACTTGTCCGCATCCGGATAGTTGTACCACGTGAAGCCCGTGACGAAGCTCGCCGCGTCGTTGATCGACGCCGTGTAGCTGCCGTAAACATCGATCTCGGGATCGGAGACGCCCGGGACCTTGTCTTTCACCGGCGTGCTGGCCCACACCCCGAAGGTGTAGTTGCCGTAGGCGCCTTCGAGCGTCGGCTGGAAGGCCGCGCCGCCGAGCCGGACGCCGCGAAACATGTACTGCGACACAAAGGCCGGCGTGAACGTGAAGCCGAGCGTCGGTGCCGCCGGCGCGGCCGGGGCGGTCTGCGCCGGCAGCAAGGAAGAGCCGACGACAAGGGCGCCGGCGAGCGTGAGGAGGAGTTTGGTGTTCATTGGTTTTATTACTGGTTCGTCAGTCTGACATGAATGGAATCGCTGCGTCATAAGCACGCCGCGGGCCAAGTGGGATACTTCCTCCGAGCGTTGTTCCCCGAGGGAAAACCCAACTTCGGAATTGCCCGCCACCGGCCCGCAGGACGCCTCGACCCGCGGGACTGACCCGACTCGCGTTCATGCGAGCCGGGCTTCCCATGTCATATTTTCGTGCGAACCCGCGGGATTGGCAAGCGTGCTGCTAAAACCGGCCCGACGGAAGCCACCTTCCGCCGAACACACCACCACTACACGCACACCTAATGAACACACGCTTCACCCTCGCAGTCGCGGCTTCTCTGGCGGCCTCGCTGCCGGCCTTCGCCGAGATCAAGCTCAACGACAAGTTCTCCGTCTCCGGCTACGTCAGCGGCACCGCCGCCTACACCGAGACGGACGGCGTCAAAGACGGCACCATGGACGTCGACGCGGTCAAACTCGCCGGCAGCTTCGCCCTCGACAAGGTCACGGGCACCGTGAGCCTGCACACGTTCGCCAGCCACGAACCCGTGGTGCTCGATGCGTACGCCACCTACGCCGCCTCGGCGACGACCTCCGTCACGGTTGGCAAATATCTCAGCTACCTCGGCTTCGAGGCGTTCGACTACCCGAACATGCTGCAAATCTCGTACGCCAACTCGATCGGCGCTTTCATCCCCGCCTATCAGAGCGGCGTGAAGGTCGACTTCAAGGGCGACGGCGTGACGGGCGGCATCTCGCTCGTCGACTCCGTGTATGGCCCGACGTATTACAAGGGCGACGGCACCCTCAACAACGGCGCCGGCCTCGAGAGCTACCTGAAGTTCACCAAGGGCGACAACACCCTCTTCGCCGCGATCGCGTTCGACAACGGCGTCGGCGGCTCCAAGGACGACCGTACCACCTTCGATATCTGGGCCCAGACGAAGGTCGGCAAAACCACCCTCGCCGCGGAGTATTGCTACTCGAAGCTCGATACCGCCGGCGGCAATGCCGATGGCTTCTTCTGGCTCGCCCTCTTCATGACGCCCTTGAACGACAAATGGACGCTCACTGGCCGTCTCTCCGGCGGCGAAGACGAAGCGCTGGCGGCCGGCCCGGGGCCGACGCCGACCTTCTTCAAGGCCACCATCTCGCCCGCCGTCACGATCACCGACAATCTCGGCCTCCTCCTGGAGTACAGCCACATCAAGTACGACGACTTCACCGCCGAGAAGGTCCACTACCTCGCCGCGCAGGTGATCTTCAAGTGGTAAGCGGCTTCGTCCCGCTGTTCCGCGCGGGCTGATCGCCCGCTGTTTCCTCCTCTCGGGGCGGCCCGCTTCCGCCGGCCGCCCCGTTTTTTGCCCGCGTCCATTTCCCATCCAGTCACTATGTCCACCTCGCTCCGTTCACTCCTCACCGCGGGAGCGCTTGCCGCCTCCGCGCTCGCCTCCGGCGTCTCCGCCGCCGAAACCGTCAAGGTCGGCGTTCTCCATTCCCTCTCCGGCACGATGGCGATCAGCGAAACTTCGCTGCGCGACATCCTCCTCTTCACCTTCGACGAGATCAACGCCAAGGGCGGCGTCCTCGGCAAGAAGATCGAGCCCGTCGTCGTCGACGGCGCCTCCAACTGGCCGCTCTTCGCCGAAAAGGCCAAGCAGCTCCTCGAGCAGGACAAAGTCGCCGTCACCTTCGGCTGCTGGACCTCCGTCTCCCGCAAATCCGTTCTCCCCGTGTTCGAAAAGAACAACGGCCTCCTCTTCTACCCCGTGCAGTACGAGGGCGAAGAAGAGTCCCAGAACGTCGCCTACACCGCCGAGGCCGTGAACCAGCAGGCCACGCCCGCCGTCGACTACTACCTCGCGGAAGGCAAAAAGAAGTTCTACCTGCTCGGCTCCGACTACGTCTACCCGCAGACCACGAACCTCGTCCTCCTCGAGTACCTCCTCTCCAAGGGTGTCAAACTCGAGAACATCGGCGGCGGTTTCCGCAAGGACGGCTCCGGCAAGATCATCTCCGCCGGCAAGTACACGCCCTTCGGCCACACCGACTACCAGCAGATCGTCGCCGAAATCAAACAGTTCGCCGCCTCCGGCGACGCCTGCGTGATCTCGACGCTGAACGGCGACACCAACGTCCCGTTCTTCAAGGAATACGCCGCCTCCGGCCTCACCGCCGAGACCTGCCCCGTCGTTTCCTTCTCGATCTCCGAGGATGAATTCCGCGGCCTGCCCGCCAAACAGCTCGTCGGCCAGCTCGGCTGCTGGACCTACTTCCAGTCCATCGATACGCCCGCCAACAAGAAGTTCGTCGCCGACTTCCAGGCCTGGCTGAAGAAGAGCAACGTCCCCGGCCTCGTCAAAGAAGGCCGCGTCACCTGCTCCCCGATGGTCCTCTCCTACGTCGGTGTCTACCTCTGGAAAGCCGCGGTCGAAAAGGCCGGCTCCTTCGACGTCGACAAGGTCCGCGCCGCCTACAAATCCGGCCTCTCCTTCGACGGCCCCGGCGGCAAGGTCACCACCCAGAAAAACATGCACGTCACGAAGAACGTCTACATCGGCGAAACCAAGGCCGACGGTCAGTTCAAAATCGTGAAGTCCTTCAACAACGTCTACGGCGAACCCTGGCTCAAGGGTAAGTTCAAGTAAGCCGTTGCCGTAATCTTGCCGTAATTTTCAAGACACACAAAGGCGGGCCCGAATACGGCCCGCCTTTTTTGTTGGCAGACTTCCTGCAATGAGCCGCACGCCCGTGCTTTCTCCCGTTCGAACAATTTTCCTCATACTCGCCGCCGCGTCGGTCCTGCTGGTTTCCGCTCTTCGCGCCGCGCCCGCGCCCTCCGCCCGGCAACTCGTCGCCGAAGCCGCGCTCGCCGAGGACGCCGCGAAAAAACGCGAGCTTATCGGCCGCCTCATGGGCCAAAGCGATCCCGCCATCGCGCCCCTGCTCGAAGCCTGGCGCACCGACGCCCTCTTCGTCTTCACCGCGCCCGACGGCGCGAAAATTCCCGTCCAGCTCACCGGCGAAAAAGATCCCGCGGGCACCCAGGCCGCCGCGCGCATCGACACCGGCGCCCCGCTCGCCGATGCCGCCGGCCAACCGCTCCGCCTCGCCGCCTCCGCCCTCGCCGCCGTCGAACACACGTCCTCCCTCCGCCGCGCGATGAAGGCCGTCCTCGACCTCGCCGATCTCGCCGCCCCCGCCCCCGCCGTCCGCATCAAAGCGATCCTCACCATCGGCCTCGCGCAGGACGCCGAGAAACTCCCCGCCCTCGTCGCGCGCCTCGGCGTCGAAACCGACCCCGGCGTCATTCGCGCCCTCCGCGAATCCATCGCCATCGCGCGGCTCAAGGACGCCGACGACGCCGTCAAACTCACCGCCCTCGGTGAACTCCGGGAACTCAATTCCCTCGCGAGCACCGATTTTCTCACCCGCGCGTTGAAGGAAGCGGAAACCGCCGAAAAGCCCGCCCTCGTCAAAGCCGCCAAAGACGCCCTCCGCGCCGTCGAAGGCCACCGCTCCTTCGTCGATTTCTTCGGCACGCTTTTCCGCGGCGTCAGCCTCGGCAGCATTCTCCTCATCGCCGCCCTCGGCCTCGCCATCACCTTCGGCCTGATGCGCGTCATCAATATGGCGCACGGCGAGATGATCGCCGTCGGCGCCTACACGACCTACCTCGTGCAGAATATTTTCGGCGCCGGCATCACGATCCCGTTCTTCGGTTTCAGCCTCCCGATCTTCGGCCTCAACCTCACCGGCGCCGCCTACCAGTGGTACTTCATCGCCGCGCTACCGCTCAGCTTCCTCGCCGCCGCCCTCGTCGGCATCGGCCTCGAACGCTCCGTCATCCGCTTCCTCTACCGCCGCCCCCTCGAGAGTCTGCTCGCCACCTGGGGCGTCTCCCTCGTCATGCAACAGGGCCTGCGCCTCATGTTCGGCGCCAACAACGTCCAGGTCTCCAGCCCCGTCTACCTCAGCGGCAACTGGACCGTGAACGACATCATCTTCGGCTGGAACCGCGTCTTCGTCGTCGGCTTCGCCATCCTCATCGTCTTCGGCATGTGGCTCGTGCTCACGAAAACGCCCCTCGGCCTGCTCATCCGCGCCTCCATGCAAAACCGCACCATGGCCTCGTGCATGGGCGTCCGCACCGAACGCGTGAACATGCTCACCTTCGGCCTCGGCAGCGGTCTCGCCGGTCTCGCCGGCGCGTTTCTCAGCCAGATCGGCAACGTCGGCCCTTCCCTCGGCCAAGGCTACATCATCGATTCCTTCATGGTCGTCGTGGTCGGCGGCGTCGGCAGCATCGGCGGCACCATCATCAGCGCCTTCGGCATCGGCGGCATCGACCAGGTCCTGCAACAATACCTCCCGAGCATCGCCCCCGGCCTCACCTGGGTCCCCGGCATCGGCAGCTTCCTCCAGAATCTCGCGCAGGACGCCGCCGTCTTCGGCAAAATCCTCGTCCTCGCCGGCATCATCCTGTTCCTGCAATGGCGCCCCGCCGGCCTCTTCGTCACGCGCAGCCGCAATCTCGAGGACTGACCCATGAGCGCCGCCACCGTCCGCCGGATCGAATGGATCGCCGTCGCCGTCATCGCTTTCGCGCTGATCGTCCTCGTCCCGCTGCTCCACGCCAACGGCGCGATCAGCAATTTCTGGATCAGCGTCTTCGGCAAATGGCTTTGCTACGCCCTGCTCGCGATCTCCGTCGATCTGCTCTGGGGCTACACCGGCCTGCTCAGTCTCGGCCAGGCCCTCTTCTTCACCTTGGGCGGCTACATGCACGGCATGTACCTCATGCGCATGATCGGCGAACTCGGCCAATACAAGAAGCCGATCCCCGACTTCCTCGTCTTCCTCGGCTGGGAACGCCTGCCCGCGTTCTGGGAACCCTTCGCCAGTTTCCCGTTCGCGCTCACGATGGTCTTCGTCGTGCCGGGCGTCATCGCGTACCTCTTCGGTTTCCTCGCCTTCCGCTCCCGCATCAAGGGCGTCTATTTCTCGATCCTCACGCAGGCCCTCACCTACGCCGCGTCGATCATGTTTTTCCGCAACAACCTCCTCCTCGGCGGCAACAACGGCTTCACTGATTTCAAATTCATCCTCGGCTACAAACTCAACGAACCCGGCACCATCCGCGGCCTCTACCTCGCCACCGCCGTCACGCTCCTGCTCGTGTTTCTCTTCTGCCGCTGGCTGAGCAAAACGAAATTCGGCCTCGTCCAGCAGGCCATCCGCGACGGCGAGAACCGCGTCCTCTTCAGCGGCTACGCCACCGCCCACTTCAAATTGTTCATCTTCGTCGTCGCCGCCCTCATCGCCGCCGTCGGCGGCGCCCTCTACACGCCGCAGGTGGGCATCATCAATCCCGGCGAAATGCAGGCGGACAAATCCCTCGAAGCCGTCGTCTGGGTCGCCGTCGGCGGCCGCGGCACCTTGCTCGGCCCGATCGTCGGCGCCATCAGCATCAACGCCCTCAAGAGCTGGGCGACCACCGCGTATCCGGATCTCTGGCTCATCATCCTCGGCGGTCTCTTCATCCTCGTCGTCCTCTTTCTCCCCGGCGGCATCGTCAGCATCCCCGCCCGCCTCAAGGCCCTCGCCCAAAAGCTCCGCGCCAAACCCGAGGCCGCCGCCCCCGCCAAACCGTAAGCGCGCGCCCGCTTCCGTCTTTCAACTTTCAACCTTCAACTTTCAACCGCGCGCCCCGCGCGCCCCCATGCCTCACCCCCTGCTCAGTGTCGAAGATGTCTCCAAGAGTTACGATGGCTTCAAAGCCATCACGAACCTCACGTTCTATCTCTTCGAGGGCGAACTGCGCACCGTCATCGGCCCCAACGGCGCCGGCAAATCCACGTTCTTCGATCTCATCACCGGCCGCGCCAAACCCGACAAAGGCAAATTGGATTTCGGCACCGACCCGTCGAAGAGCCACGACCTCACCGAACTCAACGAATACGAAATCAACCGTCTCGGCATCGGCCGCAAATTCCAGACCCCGAGCGTCTACACCGAACACTCCGTCTGGGACAACCTCGTCCTCTCCCTCAAAGGCCCGCGCGGCGTCTTCGCCTCCCTCTTTCACCGCCTCGACTCCGCCGACCGCGATCGCCTCGACGAAATTCTGAAAACCGTCCGCCTCGACGCGAAGCGCGACTGGAAAGCCGGCCTGCTCGCCCACGGCGAAAAGCAATGGCTCGAGATCGGCATGCTGCTCGCCCAGGAACCGAAGGTCCTCCTCGTCGACGAACCCGCGGCCGGCATGACCGACGACGAGACCGACCGCACCGGCGAACTGCTCCTCTCCCTCGCCGGCAAGCACAGCCTCATCGTCATCGAGCACGACATGGCCTTCGTGAAACAGATCGCGCGCAACGGCCAGGTCACCGTGCTCCACCAGGGCACCGTCCTCTGCGAGGGCAAATTCGACGAGGTCCAATCCGACCCCAAGGTCCGCGAGGTCTACCTCGGCCGCGGCAAACACGGCACGCGATGAACGAATCCGTCTTCAACCACAGAGGCACGGAGGCACGGAGCCCGAATTCGGTGTTCCGCCTTTCTCCGCATCTCTGTGTCTCTGTGGTTCAATCATGAGCGCCCTTCTCCAGCTCACCGGCGTCGAAACCTACATCGGCGGCTCCCGCATTCTCCGCGGCGTCGATCTCGAGATCAACGCGGGCGAGGTCGTCGCCCTCATGGGCCGCAACGGCGTCGGCAAAACCACCACGCTCCGCTCCATCACCGGCGTCCTCCCGGTCCGCGCCGGCTCCATCACCCTCGCCGGCCAAGCAATCGAGAAACTGCCCATGGATGTCCGCGCCCGCGCCGGCATCGGCTACGTGCCGCAGGGCCGCGACATTTTCCCCCACCTCACCGTCGAGGAAAACCTCCAGATCGGCCTCGTCGTCCACGGCCGCAAAGGCGCCGCCGCCAAAGCCGGTCTCGACCGCGTCTTCTCCCTCTTCCCTGTTCTCAAAGAGATGCTCGCCCGCAAAGGCGGCGTCCTCTCCGGCGGCCAACAGCAGCAACTCGCCATCGGCCGCGCCCTCCTCACCAATCCCAAATTGCTGATCCTCGACGAACCCACCGAAGGCATCCAGCCTTCCATCATCGAACAGATCGGCGACACGTTGAAGAAACTGAAACAGGAAGGCTTCGTCCCCAACCCGAGCCTCGAGATCCAGAACGCGATCAAGGCCCTGCGCTCCGAGGGCCAACTCGCGATCTTGCTCGTCGAACAATTCGTCGATTTCTGCCGCGAATGCTCCGACCGCTTCTACGCCATGGACCGCGGCGTGGTCGTCATCTCCGGCCCCATCGCGGCGCTCACCGACGAAGTCGTGAAGGAACACCTGCAAGTCTGATGGAGCCGTAAGCTTTAAGCCGAAAGCCCCAACGCTAGCTAGCATCTCGATCCACGCCCTGCGCTCTTGATTTGTCCGGAAAGCTTAAAGCTTATCGCTTACCGCTTACCGCCTTCCCATGCACCTCACTCCCCGCGAACGCGAAAAACTCCTCGTCGTCGTCGCCGCCGATCTCGCCCGCCGCCGCCAGGCCCGCGGCGTGAAACTCAACTATCCGGAGGCCGTCGCCATCATCACCTACGAGATCATGGAAGGCGCGCGCGACGGCCGCTCCGTCGCCGACCTCATGAGCCACGGCACCACCCTGCTCAAGACCGCCGACGTCATGGAAGGCGTCCCCGAAATGATCCACGAGGTCCAAGTCGAAGCCACCTTCCCCGACGGCACCAAACTCGTCACCGTCCACCACCCCATCCGCTGACAAGATTGCGGACTGCGGATTTCGGATTGCGGATTATCCCCGCCCGCCGCGTCCCAGCCATTCCGCCTCCGGCATTCCGCAATCCGAAATCCGCACTCCGCATTTATATATGATTCCCGGCGAAATCATCCCCGCGCCCGACGCCCCGCCCCTCGACGCCAACGTCGGTCTCGCGACCCTCGTGCTCGACGTCGTCAACACCGGCGACCGCCCCATCCAGGTCGGCTCGCACTACCATTTCTTCGAGACCAACGACGCCCTTCGCTTCGACCGCGCCGCCGCGCGCGGCTTCCGCCTCGATATCCCCGCCGGCACCGCCGTCCGCTTCGAAGCCGGCGACACCAAGCGCGTCGCCCTCGTCGCCCTCGCCGGCCTCCGCGAGGTCTACGGCCTCCAGGCCAAGATCAACGGCAAGCTCGATCCGAAACCCAAACGCTCGTCACAGAGGGCACAGAGGAGGAAATGAGGCCACGGAATCGTCCGACTTCTCTGTGACCTCTTTTCCGATCTCCGTGCCCTCTGTGTCTCAAATCAGAATCCCCCATGGCTCTTAAACTAAGCCGCCGCCAATACGCCGAAATGTTCGGCCCCACCGTCGGCGACCGGGTCCGCCTTGCCGACACCGAGCTCTTCGTCCAGGTCGAACGCGACCTCATCGCCGAGGGCGGCGGCTACGGCAACGAGATCAAATTCGGCGGCGGCAAGGTCATCCGCGACGGCATGGGCCAGTCGCCCACCGCCCTCGACGCCGACTGCCTCGATCTCGTCATCACCAATGCCCTGATTCTCGATCCCGTCCTCGGTATCATCAAAGCGGATATCGGCATCAAGCACGGCCTCATCGTCGGCGTCGGCCACGCCGGCAATCCCGGCATCCAGTCCGGGATCGGTTCCGTCTACGCCGACCCGAAGACGAAGAAGAAAAACGCCATGGTCGTCGGCGCCGCCACCGAGGTCATCGCCGGCGAAGGCTGCATCGTCACCGCAGGCGGCATCGATACCCACATCCACTTCATTTGCCCGCAGCAGATCGACGAGGCCATCAGCTCCGGCATCACCACCATGCTCGGCGGCGGCACCGGCCCCGCCACCGGCACGTTCGCCACCACGTGCACGCCCGGGAAATGGAATCTCCACCGCATGCTCGAGGCCGCCGAGGCCTACCCGATGAACCTCGGCTTCCTCGGCAAGGGCAACTGCGGCACCGCCGCCCCCCTCCGCGAACAGATCGTCGCCGGCGCCATCGGCCTCAAGCTCCACGAAGACTGGGGCACCACCCCCGGCGCCATCGACACCTGCCTCGGCGTCGCGGACGAATTCGACGTCCAGGTCGCCATCCACACCGACACCCTCAACGAGTCCGGCTACGTCGGCGACACCATCCGCGCCTTCAAGGGCCGCACCATCCACACGTTTCACTCCGAAGGCGCCGGCGGCGGCCACGCCCCCGACATCATCCGCGTCTGCAGCGAACCCAACGTCCTCCCGTCGTCCACCAACCCGACGCGTCCTTTCACCGTGAATACGATCGATGAGCACCTCGACATGCTCATGGTCTGCCACCACCTCGATTCCAAGATCCCCGAGGACGTCGCCTTCGCCGAATCCCGCATCCGCCCCGAGACCATCGCCGCCGAGGACCGTCTCCACGATCTCGGCGCCATCTCGATGACGTCCTCCGACAGCCAGGCCATGGGCCGCATCGGCGAAGTCATTCTCCGCACCTGGCAGACCGCGCACAAAATGAAGGTGCAGTTCGGCCACCTCGCCGACGCCAAAGGCGCGCGCCATCCCGCCGCCGACAACTTCCGCGCCCTCCGCTACCTCGCGAAATACACGATCAATCCCGCGCTCGCCCACGGCATCGCCCACATCGTCGGCTCCCTCGAAGTCGGCAAACTCGCCGACCTCGTCATCTTCAAGCCCGCCCTCTTCGGCGTGAAACCCGAGCTCGTGCTCAAAGGCGGCTTCATCGCCTGGGCCAACATGGGCGATCCCAACGCGTCCATCCCCACGCCGCAGCCGACTTTCTACCGCCCGCAATTCGGCGCCGCCGGCAAGGCCCTCGCCTCGACCAACATCACCTTCGTCAGCGAAGCTTCTTTGAAAAAAGGAAAACTCCGCGACCTCGGTCTCGCCCGCCGGCTCGAGCCGGTGAAACGCTGCCGCAAGCTCGGCAAGAAGGACATGGTCCTCAACGACGCCATGCCGAAGATCGAAGTCGATCCCGAGACCTACACCGTCAAAGCCGACGGCGAAATCCTCACGTGCGAACCCGCCAAGATTTTGCCGATGGCCCAACGGTATTTCCTCTTCTGAACCAAACGCCAAGACGCCAAGGAGTGCAAAGGCTCCCCAAGAAACCAATCCCGCTTCGCGCCCCTTCGCGAATCTTCGCCCTTCTTCGCGTCTTTGCGTTTCGCTCATGATCTTGGTCCAAGCCCCGCTGGCCGTTTCCGACCCCACCCTGCCCGAGATCGCCCTCACCGTCGACCGCCTCACCCTCGCCAAACGCCTCTGGCGCAGCACCGCCGCCGACGGCACCGAATTCGGTTTCGAACTTTCCGCCCCGCTCAAGTCCGGCGAAGTGTTTTTCCAAAACGCCAACGCGCGCTACCTCGTCCGCCAGCACCCCGAGCCCGTCGTCGAGATCTCCCTCGCGCTCGCGCCCTCCGCCGCCGCCGGCATCGGCTGGGCCATCGGCAATCTCCATCTCGAACTTTCCGCCGAGCCGACACGCCTGCTCGCCCCCGACGAACCCGCCGTCCGCCAACTGCTCGCTCGTCTGCAGGTTCCCTTTACGCCGACCACGGCCGTCTTCCGCCCCGGCCGCTTCGCCCGCGGCGCCCAACCCACGCATGACCTCGGTCCCAGCCACCGGCACTGACGCCGCCTGGATCGTCGGTCTGCTGCAGGCCGGCGATTCCTACTACCCGACCGGCAGCTACGCCCACTCCTTCGGCCTCGAGGGCCTCGTGCAGGCCGGCACCGTGCACGATGCCGCCACGTTGCGCGCCTTTCTCTTTCTCTCCGCCTTGCCCGCGCTCCGCCACGCCGACCTGCCGCTCGCCGCCCACGCGTGGCACGCCTTCGGCGCCGCCGACTGGACCAAGATCGGCGAACTCTGCGTGCTGTCGTCCGCGCTGCGCACCGCCCGCGAGGCCCGCCTCGCCTCGGAAAACATCGGCCGCCAACGCGCCGAACTCGCCGCCCGCCTCCGCGCCGCCCCGCTCGCCCAGGAATTCCTCCGCCGCGGCAACGCGGAGAACTGGCCGTATTCCTCCGCCGTGTCCGCCGCCCTCGAAGGCCGCATTTTCGGCGCGCCGGTCGACGCCGTCCTCGCCGGCGTCGCCTACGCCTCCCTCGCCGCCCTGCTCGCCGCGGCCATGAAACTGCTCCGCCTCGGCCAAAACGGCGCCCAGTCCCTCCTCACCGAAGCGCTCGCCGAAGCCCCGGCCCTGATCGCCGCCGCCCAAGCTGTGCCCGTCGACGAAATCGGTTGGTTCAACCCTTGGCTCGACATCGCCGCCGCCCGCCACGAAACCGCCGACGCCCGCATGTTCATTTCGTGAGGCAAAACGCCAAGACGCCAAGAAGCGCAAAGGTTCGCAAAGCGATCCCTGCCCAGCTCCTTCGCGAACCTTTGCCCCCTTCGCCTCTTCGCGTTTCCTTTTCCCATCCATGAATCGCCCTCCCCGCATCGGCATCGGCGGCCCCGTCGGCTCCGGCAAGACCATGCTCTGCCTCAAGCTCTGCCAGCGCCTCCGCACGCGCTGGTCGATGGCCGTCGTCACCAACGACATCTACTGCTCCGAGGACGCGCAGTTCCTCGTCCAGCACAGCGCCCTCCCGCCCGAACGTATCGCCGGCGTGGAGACGGGCGGCTGCCCGCACACCGCGATCCGCGACGACACGACCATGAACGAGCAGGCCTGCCGCGCCCTCGAAACCAAATTTCCCGATCTCCAACTCGTGCTCGTCGAAAGCGGCGGCGACAACCTCACCGCCACGTTCTCGCCCGAACTCGTCGACGCCTTCATCTACGTCATCGACGTCGCCGAGGGGGACAAAATCCCCCGCAAGGGCGGCCCCGCGATCCGTTTCAGCGATCTCCTCATCATCAACAAAATCGACCTCGCCCCGCTCGTCGGCGCGGATCTCGGCGTCATGGACCGCGACGCGAAAATCCAACGCGGCACCCGCCCGTTTCTGTTCTGCGACCTGAAGCGCGAGCACAACCTCGACGCCGTCATTGCCTGGATCGAGCAGCAGGTCCTCTTCGCGCAGCAGCCCAAGGGCAGCGCGGCGCTTCAGCCCGCGTCGCCGAAACCCTGAATGCACCGTTCGCGGGCCGAAGCCGCGCGCTGCTCCCACCCGCCCGCCGATGGCTGAATTCTCCGGCCAACTCGCCCTCCGCGCCGCCGCCCGCCCCGACGGCCGCACCGTGCTGGACGCGCAATCCTTCCGCGCCCCGTTCCATATCGGCAAGCCGTACTGGGATCGGGATACGCGCACGCTGCTCGTGCAGGTCGTCAACCCCACCGCCGGCATTCTCTCCGGCGACCGGCTCGAATCCGAAATCGCCGTCGATCCCGGCGCCGCGCTCTTCGTCACCACCCCCAGCGCCAGCCGCATCTTCCGCATGCGCGGCGGCGAAGCCGTCAGCCGCCAGCATTTTTCCGTCGCCGCCGGCGCCTGGCTCGAAGTCATGCCCGAGCCCCTCGTGCCCCACGGCGGCTCCCGCTTCCGGCAAGTCACGACGATCGACGTCGCCGCCGGCGGTTCGCTCTTCTTCGTCGACCAGCTCCAGGCCGGCCGGATCGGCCACGGCGAAAGCTGGGCCTGGGACCGTCTGCAACTCGAGCTCACCGTGCGTTGCGCCGGCGCCTTGGTCCTGCGCGAACGCTTCGATCACAGCGGCACCGAACTTCGCGACCTCGCTGCCTTCGGCGGTTCCGGCCCTACGGCCTGTTTCGCCAACGCGATTTTGCTCGGTCCCGCCGCCGGCCCGTGGGCCGCGGAAATCTCCGCCCTGCACTCCGCCGAGGTCCAAGTCGGCCTCAGCGCCCTGCGCGCCGGCGGCTGGAGCCTGAAACTCGTCGCCCGCGACAGCATCACGCTGCGGGAAACGCTCCGCCGC
>NEUS01000084.1 GCA_002288455.1 Opitutia bacterium Tous-C1TDCM | reverse complement strand
CTTCTTCGCGTTCGTGCATGGTGCAGTTTCCGATGGCGCGGCTCAGAGCGGCTTCGCCTGCAGCACGACGCGGCGGGTGTAGACACGGGAGTTTTCGGCCGCGACGCCCCACCACCACTGGGCGGCGTTGCCGTTGTACTTGGCGGGCACGGCGAGGGCCGGATTCTGCACGCGCTCGAGATTGGCGATCTGCGCCGCGCCCTCGTCGGTGAGGATGCGGACCATGATGTCCACGACTTCCGGATACGGCTGGGCTCCGCCCCACTGGTCGGGCGGCGTGTGCGGCGGCAGCGTCGGGCGGTAGCGGGAATTGGCGTTGCCGGCGGGCCGGCCGGAGGCGTCGGCGGGAAAGACGAGGCGCAGCGCGCCGGGGCGCGCGCGGTCGTACACGTAGGCGCGGATTCCGAAGTCGATCACGTGGTCGGCCACGACGGCGTCGAGGTTGCGTCCCGCCCCGCCCTGGTTGGTCCCGGGCACCTGGATGCCCCGCGGATCGCCGGTAGTCGCGCCGTTGTTGTTGGCGGCGGTGCTCGTGGTGTAGGCGGCGGCGAGGATATTGAAGCCGGACTCGAGCACGCCGGGGCGGCCGCGAGCGTCCGCCGCGGGCCGCGCCTGCGCGCGGTGCAGGAGGTAGGCGGCGTTCTGGTTGGCGGGATTGGTGGCGGAGAAGCGCCGGATGATCTGGTAGCCGACGGCGACCGGGGCCGAATGCGTGGCGACATTGGCGGCGACGTTGCTGCCGCGGCTCGTGGTGAAGAACCGCAGCCACATCCCGGCCTTGCCGAAACGGCCGTCGGCGACGGAGGGGGGGTTGAGGATCACCGATCCGGCCGCGCCGGTGCCGGTAGGCTTGGGGTTGCGGCCGGCTTCGGTCCAAAGATTGGCGGGATTGCCGGTGCGGTCGATGACGTCGGCCGCGAACCAGACGGCCCCGTCGTCGCGGTAGATCGCGCCCTGCAGGTCCTGCTGCAATTGGTCGAGCACGAGGCGGGCCTGGGCGTCGGCCCCGAGCCGACCGCTGGCGCGGCTCCAATTGGCGGAGACGTTGCGGACGATGATCGCGATGAAGCCGGCGATGAGCGCGGTGATGCCGGCGGCGACGAGCAGCTCGATCAGCGTGAAGGCGGCGCCCGGCCGGCGGCGGCGGGCGAGACGGGAAAGGAACGAGCAGCGCGGCGGCATGGTCAGCGGCGGATCGCGCCGGTGAAGAACAGCGCTTCTTTTTTCCCGTGGTCGAAGGTCACGGAACCGCCGGCGGGATTGGCGCCGAACTGCACGAACCCGCCGCCGGGCTGCGCGATGAAGGCGGGCCAGCGGACGCGGATGTTGAAGGCGACGACGGCGGCGGCGGCGTTCTGGTCGCGGGGCGACAGCGTCGGGTTCTGGATCAGGTCGATCTCGAAGAACTTTTCCGCGTTGGGCAAAACGGCGTTGTTGCCGTCGATCCAATTGCGGCGGCCGGTCTCGCCGCCCTCGTAGATGCCGATGTCGCCGTTGCGCCGGCCGAAAATGACGGCGGGGTGGCGCGCGCCGTCGTTGGGATTGTAGGTGCCGCTGGCGTCCTTGGCCCGGACGGCGGCGGGATCCTGGACCAGCGCGAGCGCGGTCTCGAACGGCAGGGCCCGCAGGCGGGCGCGCACGGCATCGGCGGCGCGAGCCGCGGCCTCGGCCTCGCCGACATTCGCGACGGACTTCGCGACGGGGCCGAAGAGCCCGAGCACCGCGACCGTGCCGACGGCGAAGATCGCGACGGCGGCGACGACTTCGATGAGGGAAAAGGCCCGGCGGGCGGCGCGGAGGGTCATCGCTCAGAAGGCCGTGGCCCCGTTGACCAGCGAGACGGCGCCGGTGCGCCGCACGAAGAGGCCGCGCACGCCGAACGCGTTGTTGAAGCGGGGCAGCGCGCTCGGCGACAATACGGCGGTCGCGAGAGCGATCTTCGTCGGGTTGCCGGTGGGATTGGACGCCACGGTGCCGTCGGGCGCGAACTGCAAGTCGAGGACCGTCCCGGTCCGGCCGGCGGTGCCGAAAAACTGCCGCGTGTTCGCGGACGCGGATCCGAAATAGCTGAATCCGGTCGTGCGCCGGAGGGTGGAGACGGGACCGGTGGCGGCGTTGTTGTTCCACGCGACGCCGGTGTTCAGGTGCGTGGCCGGCACGGGGGACGGCGGCACGACGCAGATCGGGGCGGGCAGGAGAACCGGGTCGCCGGTCGCGACATAGCGGCCGCTGCCGAACGGTTCCTCGCGCAGCACGATCACGGTGCGAAGATACTTGGCGGCATCGGTGGTCGTGCCCGGCGGTTGGGCATAGACGACGAGCCGGGCATTTGTCTGGTGCAGCGCGGCCTGAGCTCGCGCCGAACTGACGAGACCGGCGACGATCTTTTGCGCGTTGGCCAACGCCACACCCTCGCCGCCACGGCCGCCGAGCGCGGCGGCCACCAACCCCGCGAGCACGACGATCACGCCGGTGACGACGAGCACTTCCACCAACGTGAAACCGGCGCGCGGGCGGAGATGCTTCCAGCCCGCGCCGGGCCGACAGAGCACATGGAGCGGCGCCCTCATTTCCAGCTCTTCAGCAGGTCCGCCTGCGCGCGCCCGCCCGGCGGCATGACGTAGAACACAACGCCCCCGCGCACCCCGCCTTGCGCGAAGGTCGGAAAATCGGCCGCGCCCGGCGCCAGACGCACCCCGGCGTTGTCCGGCGGGCTGACGAGGGGGAGTGACGCGATCGAATCCCCGCCTTGGCCGCCGAACTTCACGGCGCCGTCGAGATTGCGGTCCATCAGGACCGCGATGTCGGTGCCGTCGAAGGCATCGCGGATGAGGCCCCGCTTGGCCGTGAGAGTCGCGTCGGTCGTGTTGACGGGCACGACATCCGAATCCGAAAACGAAATAAACGGGATGCGGCGCGTGTTCTGCGCCTGGGGCGGGGGCGGCGTGCCGGTCGTCGCGTTGGGCAGGGCGGCGCCGTTGCGCCGGGTACCGACGAGGGTCTCGTAGAAGCGGTGAAGCGCGGCGAGATTGGTGCCGCCGGTGGTGTTGCCGTTGACCTTGTTGGCGCCGGCGCCCGCGATCTCGAAGGTCGGGTAATAGCCGTATTCGGCCCGGAAAGCCTCGATCGCCGCGCCCCACTGCGCGAACTGCCCGCGGGTCTTGGCTTTTTTGGCGGAGACGCGGGCGGACGACGTCGTGGGAATCAAAATCGCCGCCAGAATGCCGATGATGGCGACGACGGTGAGCAGTTCGACGAGCGTGAAGCCGGCGACGGGACGACCGCGGCGGCGGGGCACGGCGAAGGACCGGGGAGCAAGGCGCGGCAGCATGGAAGGAGGGATCAAGGCGGGGAAGCGTAGATGTTGTCCGCAGTTTCAGCGGATTGCGTCGCGAGCAGCAACCCTGTCCTGGGTGTAAGCGGCGGCGTCTGGGTGCCGTTGGCAGCGACGCGGGCGCCGGCGGAGTAAAGCACATAACCGGTAGCCTGCCACTGATTGGGCGCACGGGCGTTCTTGTAGTAGTAAAGGTAACGCCGGCCCCACGGATCGAGGAGCGAGACGTTTTGCTCGGTCTTGGCCGGAGGGTTGGGCGGGTTGGCGACGGGCACGAGAAACGTGTTGGTGAGATTGCCGGCGAGATGTCGGGTATCGGACAAAACGGGCGGCAGCAGATTGGGGCCGTTGAGGCGATTGCCGTTGCCGAAGGCGCGGGCGCCGAAGACTCCGGTGAGGCAATTGAAGAGCTTGGCCTGCGCGGTGTTGACGCCGGGGCCGGCGCCGTTGGGCAACGTGGCGCTGATGCCGGTCGGCGTAACAGGCGCCTGGCCGAATTCGCCGAGCTGGGGGTAGTCGCCGTAGAGGCGCTTGAACTCTTCCAGGGCGGCGACGAGGCCGGCGAGATCGGCCTTGGCGCGGGCGATGTTCGACCGCTCCTTGGCGCCGCGAATGGCACCCACCGCGATCGTCGAAAGGATGGCCAGCACGGCGACAACCGTGAGCAATTCGATCAACGTGAACGCGGAGGTGCGGCGGCTGGGGCGCGCGGACGGCATGCGGGGAGTAAGGACGCGAGTGAAGGGCCAGAGTTGCGGAACCGGCAACGGGAAAAAGAAACAGGGCGGGACCGAGGCCCCGCCCTGTAAGAATTCCGGCCGAGCCGGCGACTGCCGCGGCGCTTACTCTTCGGACTGGAGGGCGGCGACGACGCTGAAGTCTTCCAGCGTGGTCGTGTCGCCCTTCACCTCGCCGCCGGCGGCGATTTCCTTGAGGATACGGCGCATGATCTTGCCGCTGCGGGTCTTCGGCAGACCGGCCGCGAAACGGATCGTGTCCGGCTTGGCGAGGGAACCGATCTCCTTGCCGACGTGGGCGCGGAGTTGCTCCTTGAGTTGCTCGGTGGCTTCGACGCCGGACTTGACCGTCACGAAGACCACGAGGGCCTGGCCCTTGAGTTCGTCGGGGCGACCGACGGCGGCGGCTTCGGCGACGGACGGGTGCGAAACAAGCGCGCTCTCGACCTCGGCCGTGCCGATGCGGTGGCCGGAGACGTTGAGCACGTCGTCGATGCGGCCGACGATCCAGAAGAAGCCGTCTTTGTCCTGACGGGCGCCGTCGCCCGTGAAGTAGACATCGGGGCGGCCGGGGAATTCCGAGAAGTACTGGCGCACGTAGCGGTCGTCGTCGCCCCACAGGGTACGGAGCATCGAGGGCCAGGGCTGCGTGATGACGAGTTTGCCGCCGCTGTTGCGCGGGACCTCGACGCACTTGTCGTCGACGACCTTGGCGACCACGCCGAAGAACGGCCGCGTGCCGGAACCGGGCTTGGTCGGGGTGACGCCGGGCAACGGCGAGATCATGATCGAGCCCGTCTCGGTCTGCCACCACGTGTCGACGATCGGGCACTTCTTTTTCCCGATCATCGTGTGGTACCACATCCACGCTTCCGGATTGATCGGTTCGCCGACGGAGCCAAGCAAGCGGAGCGAATCGAGGCGGTGGCGCAGCACGTAGTTGTCGCCCCAGCGCATGAAGGCACGGATCGCGGTCGGCGCGGTGTAGAGGATCGTGATGCCGTGGCGGTCGATCATCTGCCAGAAACGGTCGGGCTCGGGTTGGTTCGGCGCACCTTCGTAGATGAACACCGTGGCGCCGTTCGCGAGCAGGCCGTACACGACGTAGCTGTGGCCTGTGATCCAGCCGATGTCGGCGGAGCAGAAGTAGCGGTCGTTTTCCTTCAGATCGAAGACATAGTGCGAGCTGAGCTTGGCGCCGAGCAGGTAGCCGGCGCTGGTGTGCAGCACGCCCTTCGGTTTGCCGGTCGAGCCGGAGGTATAGAGAATGAAGAGCGGATGCTCGGAATCGAAGGCCTTCGCTTTGTGCGTATTCGGGGCGCCTTCCCAGGCATCGCGCCACCACACATCGCGGCCGTCCTTCATCGTGACGGGATTGCCGCAACGCTTGACGACGAGGACCTGGTGGACCGTCGGCGTGTTTTCGACGGCTTTGTCGACGTTGGCCTTGAGTTCGATGATCTTGCCGCGGCGCCAGCCGCCGTCGGCGGTGATGACGAGCTTGGCTTTGCAGTCGTTGATGCGGTCTTTGAGCGCCTCGGGACTGAAACCGCCGAAGACCACGGTGTGGACCGCGCCGACGCGGGCGCAGGCCAGCATCGCGATCACGGCCTCGGGGATCATCGGCATGTAGATGGCGACGCGGTCGCCCTCGCCCACCCCGATGTTGTGGAAATAATTCGCCCAGCGGCAGACGTGGAAATGCAGCTGCTTGTAGGTGATCGTGCGGACATCGCCCGGCTCGCCCTCGAAGATCAGCGCGGCCTTGTTTTCGCGGTACGTGCCGAGGTGGCGGTCGAGGCAGTTTTCCGCGACGTTGAGTTTGCCGCCGACGAACCATTTCGCGTGCGGCGGCTTCCAATCGAGGACTTTCTTGTAGGGCTTGCGCCAGACAATCTGCTCCTTGGCTTGCCGGTCCCAGAATTTTTCTGGGGAGTTGACAGACTCGGCGTACAGCCTTTTGTAGGCGGCTTCACTCCCAAGATTGGCTTGGGCTTTGAACTCGGCCGAAGGCCTGAATTTCCGGGACTCCCGGGACACTGAGGTAATCGTCTGATCTGGCACGTGCGTGTCGGATTTAGGGTTAAGGGACGCTAATCGCGGTTCTTATCCCGGTCTGAGTTTCAAGCGTCAAGCGGGACGTGTCCGCTCTCCCCTTTTAATCTGTATGGAAAAGAAATCCGTGTCCGCTCCGGCGGACGTTCCCGCTGCCGTCGTCGCTCCGACCGGAGCCACGCCCCCTCCGGCACCTGCGGAAGGCAACGCCCCGGCGCCCGCCCCCGTTGAAAACACGATCCGCGTCGAAGGTGTCCTCGACATCGACATCCAGCGCGGCGGCAACGGCCAGCTGATCGACATCAGCCGCGGCGGCAAGCGTCGCCCGAGCGATCCCTTTGTGCCGAAGGAGCTCATCCGCCGTTTCAAGCTGCGCAGCGGCTCGATGATCGGCGGCACGGCCTTCCCGCCCGACGGCCGTTTCCCGAATCCCAAGATGCGTTTCATCGAGACGGTCGACAGCGTGCCGCTCGAGGACCGCCGCGCGCGGTTCGAATTCACCGCGCTCACGACGATCTCGCCGAACCAACATCTGAAAATGGAGATGAAGGACGGCCGGCTCACGTCGCGCTCCGTCGACCTTTTCTGCCCCATCGGCAAGGGCACCCGCGGCCTCATCGTCGCCCCGCCGCGCACCGGCAAGACCACGCTGCTGCGCGACATGGCCCTCGGCGTGTTGGAAAACAACCCCGAGTGCCACGTCATGATTCTCCTGATCGACGAGCGCCCGGAGGAAGTCACCGACTTCAAACGCAGCGTCTCCTCCGCCGAGATCTGGGCCTCGTCCAACGACGAGCAGATCGAGAATCACATCCGCATCGCCGACCTCTGCATCGAGCGCGCCAAGCGCCTCGTCGAGATCGGGCGCGACGTCGTCCTCTTCGTCGATTCGATCACCCGCCTCTCCCGCGCCCACAACACCGCCAAGAATTCCGGCCGTACCGGTTCCGGCGGCCTCGATGTCCGCGCCCTCGAGAAACCGCGCCAGCTCTTCGCCACCGCGCGCAAGACCGAGGAAGCGGGCTCGCTCACCATCATCGCCAGCGTGCTCGTCGAAACCGGCAGCCGCATGGACGACGTCATTTTCCAGGAATTCAAGGGCACCGGCAACATGGAGCTCGTCCTCGACCGCAAGTGCGCCGAGATGCGCCTCTGGCCCGCGATCAACATCGCCGCCAGCGGCACCCGCAAGGAAGAGCTCCTGATCGACGCCAAGACCCTCGAAGGCATCCATTTCTTCCGCCGCGCCCTCGTGCAGCAGAAGATCGAGGAAGCGACCGACACGATGATCGCGCGCCTGTCGAAGACGAAGACCAACGCCGAATTCCTCAAGCTGATCGCCCGCTGACGCCGGCCGCCCCGGGGCCGGAAGCCGTTCCGCCTCCGTCCGCGCCGCGTCCCGATCCGAAAAATCCCTTGCTCCGCCTGCGAATCTCCTGAGATTCATCTGTTTCCTCCGCGCCCGCCGCACGTCTCTTCGACTTCAGCCAACCACCGCATGCACAGTTTTTCCGAGCAGTGTCTCGACATGGCCCGATCAATGTTGGGCCACAACCTCGACTCCATCCAGCCCGACGGCACGATTCTTCCCATCAATGGCGAACAATCGCGCCCGGATGAGCCCGGACACGTTGCCTTTGCCCTCGGAGAATTCTACCGCGCCACCGGCGAGACCACCCTCAAGGGGTACGATCTCGTCGACTTGGCCGCCCGCTGCATCACGGCGCAGATGTTCACCGAGCCCGCCGCGGAAAACGGCCTCGCCTACGCCGCCCTCGGTCTCCTCGCCTTCGGTCCCTCCAAGGAACGCAATCCCGTCTGGGAACGCCTCGTCGAAGAAACGCAGCAGCGCATCGACAAGTCCCTGCTCCACCGCAGCGACTACGACAACCACTGGCAGGCCTTCAATATCGCCAAGGCCGTCGCGCGCTTCAGCCTCGGCCTCTCCAAGAAGGACGAGACCTCGCGCCTCATCGAGCGCATGGTCGACCGCATCAACCAGACGAGCTCGGCCGGTTTCTTCGACGACTCCACGTCCGGCTTCGGCGGCAATTTCAATCTCTACGGCGTGATGTCGTTCGTGTTCGTGCGTTCGGCCCTCCAGCTGCACGCCAACAGCGGCGTCCGCGACCGCAAGCTCCCGACCCTCCGCACCTACGCCGAGAAGTACATCAAGATGATGCCCGACCTCGTCCGCCAGGACGGCTTGGGCTGGGCCTTCGGCCGCGCCGCCGGCGCCTACGGCCAGATGCACTGCATCAGCCTCATTCTGCAGGGCCTGCGCGACGGCTGGATCGTCGACGAGCAGAAGGTCAAATATTACGACATTCTCCGCCGGCTGTTCATGTTCTTCTACGAGACCTATCTCGACCAGGAACACGGTTTCCTCGATCTCCGCGACGAAGAGCGCACCGCCTACGCCCACCACACGACCCGCATGGCGAATTTCGACGCCGCGCGCTACCTGTGCCAGTGGTCCCGTCTCGCCAAGACCATCCAGATGCCCCCGGGCGCCCCGAAGGTCGAAGCGCAGAAAACTTCCGGCCGTTTTGTCATTTTCGACAAATCGAACCGCAAGGAACAGGGCCTCTTCCTGTATCGCGATGCCGAATCCGGCATCCACCTGCAGGTGCCGCTCATCAGCTCCGGCTCCGTGCTTACCAGCGATTCCCTCGCCTTCCCGCATTGCCCCGGCGTCTTCGATTGGCCGAACAACGTCTACGTGCCGATCATGCTCCCCGAGCTCACGTTCGGCGAACAGGTCACGCTCCCTTCGTTCTACGGCAAGAACTGCGTCACCGGCCTCGGCCTGCGCAACAGCTTCTACTTCCGCTACGAACAGCCCGAACTCATCAACCTGAAGGAAGAGTTCGCCAAGGGCATCGGCAGCGTGAAGGTCCAGTGGACGTTTTCCGGCAACAAGATCGGCTGCGAGTTCGCCTACACGGTGAAACAGCAGGTCACGTTGGACAAATTCCGCTACGCCCTCGCGATCGCGGCCCCGCATTCGCGGTACCACGTCACCGGCGCCCTGGCCCTCGGCCAGCACGGCCACCGTTGCAGCGTGGCGAAGGACGACTTCCAGGCCAACTGGCAGGAAACGGAAGTGGTCAGCGCGGACCCGACCTACCGCACGAATTACGGCAAGGTGCATTACCTGCAGTACCTCGTCCGCGACCACCCGCTGATCATGCGCCCCGGCCACGTCTACCGCCTCGCGGTAAACTTCGAGCCGGACGTCACGCACTTGGACGCGTAAACGCGTCCAAATGCCGGTTTGAAGTTCGGAGTTCGGGGTTCGGAGTCTTGCGGCTCCGGACCATGGCGACGATCGAACGCTTCGAGGACCTCGTTTGCTGGCAGGCGGCGCGGAAACTTCGCGGGGCGGTGTATCGGTTGACCCGGTTGAGGCCTTTCTCGGCCGACTTCGCGCTCGTAAACCAGATTCGCCGCGCTGCGCTTTCGGCTTCCGCCAACATCGCCGAGGGCTTCGAGCGCGAAGGCAATCGCGAGTTCGCCCGGTTTCTCGCCCAAGCCAAGGGCTCCGTCGGCGAAGTGAAAGACGAACTCTACGCCGCCCTCGACGAAAACTACATTTCGCAAGCCGACTTCGAACAAGCCTATGGCCTCGCCGACGAAACGACTCGCCTGCTGGGCGGGTTCATCGGCTACCTTCGTCGCACGGCCAACGCCGCCTCCAAATTCAAGCGCCCGAACGCATGAACTCCGCACTCCGAACCCCGAACTCCAAACTTTCCGGCTGCCGCCGCTGAGCGATGCTCTCGCGTAGAATTATACCCTGCCTCGACGTCAACGCCGGCCGCGTCGTCAAAGGCGTGAAGTTTCAGGAATTGCGCGACGCCGGCGATCCCGTCCAGTGCGCCAAGGCCTACGACGCCCAGGGCGCCGACGAACTCGTCTTCCTCGATATCACCGCCTCGAGCGACAACCGCTCGATCATGCACGACGTCGTCGCCGCCACCGCCGAACAGTGCTTCATGCCCCTCACCGTCGGCGGCGGCCTCCGCACCGTCGCCGACATCGAGAAAATGCTCCACAGCGGCGCCGACAAAGTCTCCCTCAACACCGCCGCCATCAAGGATCCGGAATTGATCCGCGCCGCCTCCGACCGCTTCGGCGCCCAGTGCATCGTCCTCGCCATCGACGCGAAACGCGAACCCGACGGCCGCTCCTGGCGCGTCTACACCCACGGCGGCCGCAACCGCACGGACCTCGACGCCGTCGCCTGGGCCGAACGCGCCGTCGCCCTCGGGGCCGGCGAGATTTTGCTCACCAGCATGGATGCCGACGGCACCAAGGCCGGCTACGATTGCCCGCTCACGCGCGCGGTCAGCGACGCCGTCTCCGTCCCCGTCATCGCGAGCGGCGGCGCCGGCGAACTTTCCCATTTTGCCGACGCCCTCGACGCCGGCCGCGCCAGCGCCGTGCTCGCCGCCAGCCTCTTCCACTTCGGGACCTTCACGATCCCGCAGGTCAAAACCTACCTCGCCGACCGCGGCGTGCCCGTCCGGCGCTAAACCGGCTTCAGGCGGCTGGCGCCGGCTCGGCCGCGCTCGTAGCCGGTTCGGACGAATCCGCGGACGCCGTCGCCGCCTCGGCACCCTCGTTTTGCGGCATTGCCGTCGAGGTTGCCGTAGCGGCAACCGTGGTCGCCGCTGCCGCCGCCGTCTCCGTCTTGGCTTTCGGTGCCCCGACCAAAATCGACAGCTGCGCCTGCACGGCCACGAAGAACTGCGGCGTCAATTCGCCCGCCGGTACCTCGAAGATCTGCTTCGACTTGGCGTGCTCGTAGCGGTTGCGCGCGCCGTCCGCGCTCAGGCCCTTCGGCCGCAGGATGCGTTTGCGCTCCAGCATCAGGGCAAGGAATTGCAGCAACCGGGTGTTCTCCGGCGTCGGTTCCGTGGTCGGATCCGCCAGCGTCACGAAGAGGTTTTCCGAAGTCAGCTTCAGCGCCCGGTCCGGATTCTCGCCGTGCTTGCGCGGCTTGTACCCGTGCACCCAGCGGCAGGCCGTGACGCCCTCCGGCACAAAGTTGGCCGTGTGCGGTTCCAGCACGTCGTAGCGCACGATCTCCATCGCGGCCCCGACCCGCACGAGGTAACTCGCCACCCGCGCCCCCTCGGTGAAGGGTTCGCCGGAGACAAAGCACGACGTCGCCAGCGGCTGCAGGTGCAAATCCATAGGCTTTCTTGTTTACTCCCGGCTCCGGCGGACGCTAGCACTTTTCCGCTGCATGAACGGGAGACTCTTCGCCGTCGGCGATATCCACGGCTGCCATGCCGAATTCGCCGAACTGCTCCAGCGCCTGGAACTGCAGCCGGAGGACCGCGTCGTGCTCCTCGGCGATCTCGTCAACCGCGGTCCCGACAGCTGCCGCGTCATCGATCTTGCGCGGAAGCACGCCACCGTCTCCCTGCTTGGCAACCACGAACTCCGTTTGCTGAAGTACCGCCTCACGGACGACAAGAAGCACCTCAAACCCGGCGACTTCGAAACCTTCGAACAGCTGCGTCCTTCCGATTGGGACTACCTCGAGGCCATGCCGCTGCGCTTCGAAGTCCCGGAACTCAACACCGTCTTCGTCCACGGCGGTTTCCTCCCGAACGAGCCCTGGGCCAAGCAACCCGCCGACATCGTCACGCGCATCCAAGTGGTCGACCAAGACGGCCTCCCGGCCAAGCGCGCCGACGCTCCCGACGCCCCGGCCTGGGCCGATCTCTGGAGCGGGCCGCCGTTCGTGATCTACGGCCACACGCCGCGCCCCGAAGTCTACAAACGCAAGTGGTCCCTCGGCCTCGACACCGCGTGCGTCATGGGCGGCCATCTCACCGCCTATGAAGTGACCGAAAAGCGGTTTTTCCAGGTTCGCGCCCGCCAACGCTACTGGTCCTGAATTCTCCGCCCGCCGTGTCCGATCTTCCCGCCACCTCCGCTCCGGCCGACACCTTGCTGCTCGTCATCGACGTCCAGCCCGTGTTCCTCCGCGCCATGACCGAGCCCGCCCGCCTGCAGGCGCGCTGCTCCCTCGCCGTCGCCGCCGCCGTCGGACTCGGCCTGCCGGTCGCCTTTTCCGAACAGGTCCCGCAGAAGCTCGGCGGCACGGTGCCGGAACTGCTCGCCCTCGCCCCCGGCGCCGCGGTCTGGCCGAAGCAGACGTTTTCCGCCCTCGCCGATCCGGCGATCCGCGCCGCGCTCCTCGAGGAACGGCAAATCGGGCACCTGTTGCTCTGCGGCCTGGAAACGCCGGTCTGCGTTTACCAAACCGCCGTGGCCGCCCTCGCCGAGGGCCTGCAGGTCACGGTGCTCAGCGATGCCGTCGGCGCCCGCCGGCCCGACGACGCCCGCGACTGCCTCGCCGCCCTCGCCCGCTACGGCGCGCACGTGCTGCCCGTCGAGACCGTCTGCTACGCGCTCCTGCGCGACGTCACCCATCCGTTTTTCCGCGGCTACACCCAGCTCGTGAAAACCCATTCCGCTTCCTGAACGCCGCCATGCCCGAAGAACTTGCCCCGCTCACCGTCCGCGACCTCAAGGCCTACGACACCGCCGACAACGGCCGGCCCTTCCTCGCCGTCGTCGTCGTCAAGAAACTCGCCGGCAAGACCGCCAGCAACGGGAACCCGTTCTTCAGCGCGGAGCTCGGCGACCGCTCCGGTTCCTTTTCCTGCACCGTCTTCGGCGACAGCCCCGCGTTCGAGGTCCTGAAGACCGCCGGCGAAGGCGCCGTCGTCCGCCTCGAGGGCAAGGTTGATTTCTATCAGGGCCGGTTCTCCCCGCGCCTCGGCAAAGTCGTCGCCTTGTCCGAAAGCGAGCTCGGCGCTCCCGGCGTGCTCGAAAACCTGATCGAGACCGCGCCGGAAAACGCCGAGGCGCTCTGGACGGAGTTCCAGGGCTTCATCGACAGCCTCGCCCACGACGAACTCCGGCTCACCGTGCGCGCCGTCTTCGAGGAAATCGGCGACACCTTCCGCTGGTCGCCCGCCGCCGTCGCCATGCACCATGCCTACCGCCACGGCCTGCTCGAGCACACGGTGCACATGGCCCGCGCATGCCGCGCCCTGCTCCCGCTCTATCCCGAAGTCGACGCCGACCTCGCGCTCGCCGGTATCCTGTTGCACGATACGGGCAAGGCGATCGAGTACGAGGGCACGCTCGCGACGAAACGCAGCCGCCGCGGCATCCTCCAGGGCCACGTCGTCCTCGGTTACCAGCTCACCCGCAAGGCCGGCATGCGCGCCAAGCTCGATTCCGACCGCCTCGAGCGCCTGGAACACATCGTCCTCTCCCACCAGGGCGAACCGGAATGGGGCGCCGCCGTCTACGCCGCGACGCCCGAGGCCGTCTTCGTCTCGATGATCGACAACCTCGACGCCCGCATGGGCATGGTCCAGCGCGCCCTCCGCCAGGCCCAACCCGACGGCGAATTCTCCGAGCGCCTGCCCGGACTGAGTTCCCCGCTCCTCACGAAACCGCTGCCGCCGGCGAAGGTGGAATAGGAAGCTGTAAGCGGTAAGCGGTAAGCAATAAGCTTTAAGCCCAGCTGCTGTCGCCCGCAGCCCGACGACCTTCGTCTGCGGCTTCGATTGCCCCTACGGTTTTCCGCTGAACGCTGATCGCTGGCTGCCGATAGCTTAAAGCTTACCGCTTACAGCTTAAAGCTTTCCCCTCACGGCGCCTCGTACTTGGCGGTATTGTCCCGCGGCGGCGGCGGGGGCGGTTCGATGCCCTTCGCGCGCATCACTTCGGACAGCGCCTCGATCGTTTCCGCCGAGGGCTTGAAATTGCCGAAACGGAATCCCTGCGCGATCAGCAGCGGCGTCCAACCGCGTTTGTTTTTGCGGTTCCACGTTTCGATGTCCGCTCCTTTGGCCGCGAGCCAACGCACCAATTTCGGAAAACTCGCGTAGGCCGCGCCGTGCATCGCGGTTTCGCCGTTGGCATCGACGGTGTCGAGTTTGCCGCCGAGCCGGAAAACCAATTCCGCCGCCGCCAACGCCTCGTCTTCGGTGCCCGCCTCTTCGGTCGGCGCGCGCGTGCCGAGACCGACCGCGGCCATCAGCGGCGTCGCACCCTCCGCATTCGCCAGGAACGGATCCGCCTTCAACTCCAGGAGCAATTGCATCAGCGGCAAATCCGCCGTGTCCGCCGCCAACAAAAACGGGGTCGCCCCTTTGCGGCCGAGCCGGCCGTTGCCCGCCGGGCCCCGCTCGAGCCGAGCATTCACGTCGGCCCCGGCCGCCACCAGCCGGCGCACCAACTCAAGGCTCGTGAGAATGCCCGAGCCGACGGGCGCCGGCGTGCCGTCGTCGCCGCGTTCCGGTTTCCGCACCCACGACAGCATGTGCAGCGCCGTATAGCCGGAACGCTGGTCGTTGGGATTGGCCCCCGCCGCCAGCAATTCGGCCGCCAATTCGAAATGCCCGTTCTCCACCGCCAGATGCAAGGGCGCCGTGCCCTTCTTCGGCAAACGCGGTCCCGTCCGTTTCGGCTCCATCGTGCCGTTCACGTCCGCCCCGGCTTTGAGCAAAACCCGCACGACGTCCGGCCGTCCTTCCCGCACCGCGAAAAACAAAGGCGTGAATCCGGAATCGAGCGCCCGACGAAAATCGGCCCCCGCCGCCAACAGCACCTCCACCGCGCCCGCATGCCCTTCCGCCGCCGCCCACATCAGGGCCGTCTGCCCGCTGCCGTCGCGCGCTTCCACGTCGGCCCCGCGCGCGAGCAAAACTTTCAACATCTCCGGCCGGCCCGTGCGCGCCGCAGTCATGAGCACGGTCTCGCCGCCCGCACGCCGCGCGCGCACGTCCGCGCCAGCGGCCAGCAAGCGTTCCGCCAACGCCGCGTTGCCGTTCAACGCGGCGAGCATGAGCGGTGTGACGCCGTAGCGGTTCACCGTCTCGGCCTTGGCGCCGGCGGCGAGCAGGCGTTCCGCCAACGGCAAATCATCGTGGAAAGTCGCCCAATGCAGCGCCGTCATTCCGTCAGGTTGCTTACCGTTCAGGTCCGCCTTGGCCGCGAGGGCCGCGGCCAGCGCCCCGGCGTCGCGCCGCTCCGTCGCGTCGGCCACGGTGGCCGTCGCCGCGGCCGCCCGGCCGGACGTACCGGCCGCGAGCCCCAGCAGCACGGCCGCGAGCGAGCGGAGATTCCTTTCCCGGCCATTGAAGATCCGGAAATTCACACCGTAAGGGGCTGGAAGAGTTCGTCGACCTTGCCGGAACTGTCGGCAAAGCGGTCGAGCCGCACGCCCACTTTGTCGAGCAACGTGAGGTGCAGATTGGCGAGCGGCACCGGCTTGTCGTACCGCAAATGGCGGCCGCCCTTCATGCCGCCCGCCGCGCCGCCGGCCACGAGAATCGGCAGGTTGGTGTGGTCGTGGACGTTCGGGTTGCCCATGCCGCTGCCGTACAGCAGCAGCGAGTTGTCCAGCAGCGTGCCGTCGCCTTCCGGCGTGGCCTTCAGGCGTTCGAGGAAGTAGGCGAACAGCGAGACGTGGTACTGGTTGATCTTCGCCATGCGCGCGATCTTGTCCGGATCGTTGCCGTGGTGCGAAAGCGGATGGTGCGGATCCGAGACTCCAATTTCCGGATACGTGCGGTTGCTGGTCTCGCGCGCCAGCTGGAAGGTCGAGACGCGGGTGATGTCGCCCTGCATCGCGAGCACCTGCAGGTCGAACATCAGCCGCGCATGGTCCCCGTAGGCCGCCGGCACCCCGCGCGGCCGGTCGAGGTCGGGCAAGGGATGGCCCACGGTGTCCGCTTCCGCCTTCTGGATCCGGCGCTCCACTTCGCGCACGGTGTCGAGGTACTGCGCCACGCGCGCCTGGTCCGCCGGCCCGAGCTTGCGTTTGAGATCGGCGATGTCGTCGCGGACCCAGTCGAGCAGGCTCGCCCGCCGCCGCAGCGTCGCCCGGCGCTCGGCCGCGCTGCCGCCTTCGCCGAAGAGCATCTCGAACACCATGCGCGGATGCGCCTCCGCCGGCAACGGCGTGGTCGGCGAGGCCCACGACAGGTTGTTCTGGTAAACACAGGCGTAGCCGTTGTCGCACTGCCCCACCGTCTGCATCATGTCCATCGCCAGTTCGAGGGACGGCAGTTGCGTTTCCTTGCCGAGTTGCTGCGCCGCGATCTGGTCGACCGTCGTGCCGAGATAGTAGTCGGAGCTCTCCGTGATCTTCGCCCGCGCGGCGCTGAGGAAGGCGGCGTTCGAGGTCGCGTGCGTGCCGGGATAGGCGTTCTGCAGGTCGAGGTTGGTGAGTGCCGTGACGTGCTGCTTCACCGGCTCGAGGCTGCTGAGAATCGGCGACAGCGTCCCGAGTTTTCCGTCGGTGCCCGGCGGCGTCCAACGCGGCAGGTCGCAGCCCATCGGCATGAACACGAAGCCGAGCCGCTTCACCGGCCGGGCCGGCGTCTTGGTCGCGGCCGTGGCCGCCGGGATCATGGCATCGAGCAGGGGCAACGCCAGCGAGGCGCCGACGCCGCGCAAAAAAGTCCGGCGCGGGAGGGATTTCCGGGTGATGATCATGGGGCTTTCCTGGTTTGGAACGTGGGACTTTCGACAAGAGCGAGAATGAGACTGGAGAAACGGAATTGGTCCGCCGCCGCGCGCCGCACGATCCCGCGCACCGCCGGGCCGTCCGCCGCCGTCACGCCGCGGCCCAGCGCAAAGGTCAGCAACTTTTCCGCCAGCGTCGCCGCGAGCAGTTCGGGCCGACCCGCCAGGCCGCGCTCGAGGGCGGCGATGCCGTCGACCCGCGTGCCGTCGGGCAAACCGCCGGAAACATCCACGGGCCGGCCGTCCTCGGTCGCGCGCCAACGGCCGACGGCGTCGAAATTCTCCAACGCGAAGCCCACCGGATCCATGACGTTGTGGCAGCTGGCGCAGGACGGATTCTCGCGGTGCGCGGCGAGGCGTTCGCGGATCGGCAACGTTTCCGAGACCTTGGCGTTGTCGAGCGACGGGATGTTCGGCGGCGGCGGCGGCGGCGGCGAGCCGACGAGATTCGCCAAAATCCAATGCCCGCGGATCACGGGCGACGTGCGTGTCGCGTACGAGGTGACCGCGAGGATGCTGCCGTGGCGCAGCAAGCCGCCGCGCTGCCGGTCCGGCCCGAGTTCCACGCGGCGGAGGCGGCTGCCGTACACGTGCGGGATGCCGTAATGCTTCGCGAGCCGCTCGTTCAGGAAGGTGTAGTCGGCCGTGAGCAATTCGCCGACCGTCCGGTCCTCCCGGATCACGCTTTCGACAAACAGCTCCGTCTCCTGCCGCATCGCCTGCCGCAGGTTGTCGTCGAAGTCGGGAAACAATCGCAAATCCGGCGTGAGCGTATCGAGATTCCGGAGATGCAGCCACTGCGCGGTGAAATTCGTGACCAGGCTCCGCGCCTTGGGATCGGCCAGCATGCGCCGCACCTGCGCCGCCCGCACCTCGGGTTTGAGCAGCGCGCCCGTCTCGGCCGCCTCCAGCAACGCATCGTCGGGGATGCTGCTCCAAAGGAAAAACGAGAGCCGCGACGCCAAGGTCAACGCATCCAGCCGGTAAACGGCTCCCGGTGCCGCCCCCGCCGGATCTTCCTCGAGACGAAACAAAAACCGCGGACTCACGAGTACCGCCGTCAACGCGTGTTCGAGGCCGGCCTCGAAACCGCCCTCGGCGCGGCCGGTGCGGAAAAACGCCAGCGGCCGCTCCAGATCCGCCGCCGTCACGGGCCGGCGGTACGCCCGCCGCAGCAGCGTCGCGAGAATCCGCTCCGCCGCGGCGTCCTCGGCCGCGACTCCCGCCACCGCCGCGACGTCCGGCACCGGCGCGAAAATCCGCCGGCGGCTCGGCGTGTCGCCCGTCTCCCCGCCCGCCAGCGGACCGACGATCGTAATCTGGTAAACCGCCGGCGTGATGCGCGGATGGCGGTGCATGTTGTAATGCGCCTGAAACGGCTGCCGCTCCGTCTCGAGCAGGCTCGCGGAGGTTTGCGGAAACGTCACCGCCAGCTGCTGCGGCCCCGCCGCCACCGTGATCCGGGTCTTGAGGTGCGCGTCGACGCCGTCGTGCCCCTGCCCCTTTTCCGGCGGCTTCACCGTGAACGCCGCCACCGGCGCGCGGTTCAGCAGAATCTCCAGCTCGTGGGGCCGGCGCAGGCCCTCGACGATTTCGTTGCGGTCCCGCGCCAGGCGGACCTGGACCTCGTACTCGCCGTCACGGGGAAACGAATACGCGATGGCGGTGCCGCCGCGCGTGCCCGGCGGCAAACCCGCCAGATGCGATTCCTGCGTCAGGTCGGGCCGGAGCCGCACCGTGTCGCCGCCCGGCGTGCGCCGCGGCGTGCCGAGCGCGAGCCGGCTGATCTTCTCCGCCGCCGACACGTACCGGTCGAGCAGCGTGGGCGAGAGGTTGCCGACCGTGACGTTGTCGAAACCGTGGCTCGCATCGTCCGCCGGCAGCAGGGCCGCCGCGTCGATCTGGAGATCGAGCAGATCGCGGATCGCGTTTTGGTACTCGGTCCGGTTGAGCCGCCGGAGCGTCTCCGTCCGGCCGGGATTCGGCTGGGCCTGCGCCGCGCGGTCGAGCGCGCCGTGCAGTTGCGCCACCGTGCTCTGGTAAAAAGATTCGTCGGGCCGCGGCTCGCCGAGCGGCGGCATCTGCCGGTGCTCCAGTTTGCGCGCGACCTTTTCCCAAAGGTCAGGATTCCCGGCCGGATCGAAATTCACCAACGACTCGAAACTCAATCCGCCCTTCCGGATGCCGTCGTCGTGGCACTCGAGGCAATACTGCCGCACCCATCCTGCCACGGCCGCCGGCTCCGCGGCTGCGGCCGCGCCGGCGCCCGCGGTGCCGAGCACGAGCGCGAAAACGCGCCGGCCGGCTCGGCCGGCCAGGCGCAACCGGAACGGCAAACTGTATTCCCGAAGGACCGATGACATAGGGGTGGAGAATCGCCGGCGGAACGAACGTCGGCGGAGGGGTGCGGGAACCATGGGTCGTCCCAAGCCCGGCGCAAAGCAAAAGCCGCGATTCCGGCCTTCGCGTTTGACCCGCTCCGGGGGCTCCGGTTACTCCCGCACCATGACACCCCTCCGCCGGCGTTTCCTCGCGCCGCTGCTCCTGCTCTCGGCCCTGTGGTCATCCGCGCCGGCCGCGCCGGCCGTGCTCTTCATCGCCGGCGATCCCAGCCACGGCCCCGGCGAACACCGTTTCCCCGACGGCGCCGCCCTCCTCGCCGCCGCCCTCAACGCCAGCGGCCTGCCGCTCACCGCGACCGTCAGCCTCGGCTGGCCGGACGACGCCGCGTTCAACGCCGCCACCGCCGTCGTCCTCTACTCCGACGGCCTCGACCGCCACGTCGCGCTCGGCCGCGAAGAAGCGCTGCGCCGCCATGTCCGCGCCGGCAAGGGTCTCGCCGTCCTGCACTTCGCCCTCGAGCCGAGCAAGGGCCCCTTGTCCGACTTTCTGCTCGATTCGATCGGCGGCCGTTTCGAGGTCGACTGGTCCGTGAACCCGGTCTGGAAATTGGAAAACGCCAACCTCGCCGCCCACGCCATCACCCGCGGCGTCGGCCCCATCGCCATCGACGACGAGTGGTATTACCACCTGCGGTTCAAGCCGGGCATTGTGCCGCTGCTGCAAGCCCTGCCCGCCGTCTCGACGCTGGGCAACGACGGTCCCCGCTCCGGCAATCCCGCGGTTCGCGCCGCCCTCGCCCAAGGCACCCCGCAGGTGCTCGGCTGGGTTTACGAAGGCGCCGGCGCCCGCACCTTCGGGTTCACCGGCGGCCACTATCACCGCAATTGGAGCGACGCCGCGTTCCGCACCTTTGTCCTCAACGGTCT
>NEUS01000083.1 GCA_002288455.1 Opitutia bacterium Tous-C1TDCM | reverse complement strand
GTCACCGCCGAAGCCACCTTCGCGAAATTCATCCCGCCCACCGCGCTCGTGAAATCCGAAGTCGATGCCGCGCTCTCCGGCAACACCGTGAAAGCCGGTCCCGCCGCCAAACTCTCCGCCGGCGCCATCCAGGCCAAGGTCGGCAACCTGGCCGCCACCACCCGCGGCCGCGTCGTCGCCGGTTACGGCCACAAGGACTCCTTCGATTCCCTCCCCCTCGGCCAAAAAGACAACGACGGCACCGAGGTCGGCTTCCCTCCGCTCCCCTGGCTCGGCGCCCGCGTGAAATGGTATGCCTTCGAAAAAGACGGCAACAAGTTCGTCGGCAACCGCCTCGATTCCCTGCTCTTCATGCGCACGATGAACTTCATCGGCAGCCCCGACCTGAAGAACTACACCTTCGAAGCCGACGTGATGACCGACGGCAATCGCCGCATCATGTCGAATGTCGGCCTCGTCAATCAGCGCTACCTCTTCAACATGGCGGCCAACAACCGCATCCTCGAAGTCTCCTCGACCCACGAGCGCTTCAACGCCTCCGTCCCCTTCGAGGCCGCCGCCAACACCTGGTATCGCCTCAAGACCCGCGTCGATGCCGACAAGACCGGCCCCGGCGGTTTCGTCCGCGCCAAACTCTGGCCCCGCGGCGAACCCGAACCCGCCCAATGGACCCTCGAAGTTCACCAAGCCAAAATCCACACCCACGGCGCCCCTGCCGTCTACGCCTTCTCCCCCCAGAGCATGAAGCGCGTGTTCATCGATAACCTCTCCCTCACCGCCAATGAATAAGCCGAATCTGCTCCCGTCTTTCGTCCGCCACGTAGCCCGGAGCTTTAGCCCGGGTTCACCGCCGGTTCGCGTTGGTTCAGCATTCTCCCCGGCCCTCCGATCGCTCGCCCTGCTCACCGCGACCGCCCTCACCGGCACCCTCTCCGCCGCCGACTGGCCGATGTGGGGCGGCTCCCCCAGCCGCAACATGGTCGCCCCCGCCGCCAAGGGCCTCCCCGACGACATCGGAAGCGGCAAGTTCCTCCCGAAGTCCGAAACCATCGACCCCAAATCCACGAAGAACGTCCGCTGGGTCGCCAAGCTCGGCTCCCAGGCCTACGGCACTCCCGTCGTCGCCGGCGGCCGCGTCTTCGTCGGCACCAACAACGAATCCCCCCGCGACCCGAAACAGATCGGCGACCGCGGCGTCCTCATGTGCTTCGACGAGAAAACCGGCGAGTTCCTCTGGCAGCTCGCCGTCCCGAAACTCGGCTCCGGCAAAGTCTCCGACTGGGAATACGTCGGCATCTGCTCCTCCGTCTTCATCGAGGGCGACCGCGGCTACATCGTCACCAACCGCGGCGACGTCGTCTGCTTCGACGTCAAGGGCCTCGCCGACGGCAACGCCGGCCCCTTCACCGACGAAGCCAAGTTCTCCGCCGCCGACGGCAAACCCGCCGATGTCGGCGCCAAGTCCGCCGACATCATTTGGGTCAGCGACATCCGCACCGAGCTCGGCATTTTCCCGCACAACATCTCGAGCTGCTCCCCGCTCGTCGTCGGCGACAAACTCTATATCGCGACCTCCAACGGCGTCGATTGGTCCCACCTCAACATCCCCGCGCCCTTCGCCCCCGCCCTCGCCGTCCTCGACAAGAAAACCGGCAAGGTCATCGGCGAGGAGGTTTCCGGCGTCTCGAAACGCGTCCTCCATGCCAGCTGGAGCTCCGCCGCCCACACCGTCGTCGCCGGCAAACCCATGATCGTCTGGGCCGGCGGCGATGGCTGGACCTATGGCTACGAACCCGACCCCGTTCCCGGCAAAGACGGCGTCCCCGAACTCAAAGAACTCTTCCGCTACGACGCCAACCCGCCCGAATATCGGACCAAGAACGGCCAGCCCCTCAAATACGCCACGTTCGAAGGCCCCAGCGAAGTCATCGCCACCGTGGTCGCCCTCGACAACCGCGCGTACTTCGCCATCGGCCAGGACCCCGAGCACGGCGACGGCGTCGGCATGTTGAGCTGCATCGACCTCACCGCCAAAGGCGACCTGAGCGGCAAAGCCCTCTGGACCTACAAGGGCATCGGCCGCGCCATCTCCACGCCCAGCATTCACGACGGTCTGATCTACCAGGCCGAATATGACGGCGACGTCCATTGCCTCGACGCCAAGACCGGCGAGCACCTCTGGGTTTACGCCACGAAGAGCCGCATCTGGTCGTCGACCGTCGTCGCCGACGGCAAAGTCTACGTTGGCAACGAAGACGGCGAACTCGTGATCCTGAAAGCGGGCCGCAAGCTCGAGCTCGTGGCCAAGGCCGAGTTCTACACGCCGATCTACTGCACGCCGATCGTCGCCAACAACACGATCTTTGTCGCCACGCTCACCCACCTGTTCGCCATCGGCAAATAAGCGCGCGATGTCCAAACGCACGCTCATCGCGGCGTACTTCGTTCTGCTCTTCGCCCTCCATCAGGACTCGTGGTGGCGGGGCGACGCGACGCTCGTCCTCGGCGTACTCCCCGTCAGCGTCGCCTATCACGTCGGCTGGACCCTCCTCGTTGCCTTCGGCTGGTGGCTCGTCGGCCGATTTTGCTGGCCCCGCAACCTCGCGGCCGAGGACGCCCCGCCGCCACGCCCGCCGCAATGATGAGCCTCTGCTACTCCGAGGCCGGAGCCTGCTTGCAGGCGACGATCGTCTCTTGTCTCCGTGACCTCGGTGCCACCCTCAGTGGCCTCTGTGTCCCGTTCCCGCTCCACCGATGATTCCCGCGATCATCATCGGCGTTTACCTGCTCGTGCTCGTCGGCCTCGGCCTTGTCAGCTCCCGCTATTTTCGCGGCGGCACCGCCGACTACTTCGTCGCCAGCCGCTCCCTCGGCCCCTTCGTCCTCTTCATGACCGTCTTCGGCACGGCGATGACGGCTTTCGCCATGGTCGGCAGCACCGCCGAGACCTTCGAGTACGGCGTCGGCACCTTCGGCAAACTCGCCTCGTGGTCCGCGCTCATCCATCCCGCCTGCTTTTTCCTCATCGGCCTCCCGCTCTGGTCCCTCGGCAAACGGTACGGCTACGTCACGCAGATCGAGTATTTCCGCGATCGCTTTGACAGCTCCGGCCTCGGCTACGTGCTCTTCCCGATCCTCGCCGGTCTCCTCGTCCCCTATGTGATCGTCGGCCTCCTCGGCGTCGGCTCCGTCGTGGGCGGCGTCACCGGCGGGGCGTTTCCCGAACTCTTCGCCGGCACGCGCGGCGCGATCCCGCCTTGGCTCACGATGGCGATCATCTCGGCCGTCGTCCTGTTCTACGTCTTCATCGGCGGCGCCCGCAGCGCCGCCCTCGTCAACGTCTTCCAGACCGTCGTCTTCGTCGGCATGGGTCTCCTCGCCTTCTGGCTCATCGCCGACACCCTCGGCGGCCCCGTCGCCGCCTCCGCCGCCGCCAACCCGGCCAAGGCCGTCCGCGCCGGCAACATCGGCGAAGCCGAATTCTTCACCTACTGGATGATCCCGCTCTCGGTCGGCGTCTTCCCGCACGTTTTCCAGAATTTCCTCACCGCCCGCTCGGCCTCGTCGTTCAAGCTGCTCCTCGTCATGCACCCGCTCGCCATGATCCTCGCGTGGCTCCCCTGCGTTCTGATCGGGTTCTGGGCCACCGGCGCCCTCATCCCCGGCACCGACATCCCCGTCGTCCCCCTCGGCGGCAATGCCAACGCCGTGCTCGGCCTCATGGTCGCCAAACTCACCTCGCCCATCGTTTCCGGCCTCGTTGCCGCCGGCGTGCTCGCCGCCATCTCCCTCGACGCCCAGTTCATCGCCATCGGCACGATGTTCACGCGCGACATCGTCGTGCACCACTTCGGCGCCAACCGTTTCTCCGACCGCACGCTCGTCAACATCGCCCGCGGCTTCATCGTCGCCATGGTCCTCCTCACCTACGCGCTCACGTTTCTCGAGCCCCGCCAGATCTTCGCCCTCGGCACCTGGTGCTTCACCGGCTACGCCGGCCTCGTCCCGCTCCTCCTCGCCGCCCTCTACTGGAAACGCGTCACCAAACCCGCCGCCTACGCGGCCGTGATCGTGACGGCCATCGTGTGGTTTTCGCTTTTCGCTGCATCCAATTACGGCGCCGACCGTAAGTTTCTTGTCGGCGGCATGCTGCCCGTTGCCACTGTGTTCGCCTCCTGCGCGATCACGGTTTTCGTGGTCTCCCTTTTCACTTCGCCTCCTCCCGCTTCCACCCTCGCCAAATTCTTCCCCTCCCGACCCTCCTCCGCATGAGCAGCACCCTCACCGTCCCCCAAGCCCAAGCCGCCCTCGATGCGCACACGCGCAAGCTCATCAAGTGGCATTTCTCCCCCGAGACCGGTTGCGACTACTGGCTGAAATGGGCCAAACAGGCCGGCTGGGACCCGCGCAAGGAGATCACCTGCTTCGCCGACATCGCGCAAAAGTTTCCGCACTTCGACGACGACGTGCTGCGCACCGAACAGCCCGAGCGCTTCGTGCCCAAGGCCTACGCCAAGCGCCCCTACAACGTTTTCGAGACCGGCGGCACCACCGGCATGCCCAAGCAGCGCGTCGGCTGGGATGACTACAAGACCGACTACGAGGAATACAGCGACCACTACGGCCCCAAGTTTTTCCCCAAGGGCAACTGGCTCATGGTCGGGCCCACCGGCCCCCGCCGCCTCCGGCTCGCCGTCGAGCACCTCGCCAACTACCGCGGCGACTCCTGCTACTTCGTCGACCTCGATCCGCGCTTCGTGAAACGCCTCATCGGCGCCGGCGAGATGGCCATGGCCCGCAAATATCAGGAGCACGTCATCGACCAGGCCGCCACGATCCTGCGCCACCGCAAGATCGTGAACATGTTCACCACCCCGCGCCTCCTCGAGAATCTCGCCGAGCGCATGTCCCTCGTCCAAGCCGGCCTCAAGGGCGTCTTCGTCGGCGGCACCACGATGACCCCGCAATACGTCCGCTTCGTCGTCGAGGAGGTCCTCGAAAACAAAATCAACTTCGCCCCCACCTACGGCAACACCCTCATGGGCCTCGCCATCTCGCGGAAGCTGACGAAGGCCGACAACTACTCGCTCACCTATTACGCGCCCCAACCCCGCGCCACCCTCCGCATCGTCAACCCCGACAACCCCTCCGAGCTCGTCCCCTACAACGAGTACGGCCGGGTCGAGCTCACCACGATGACCAAGGAGTTTTTCGTCCCCCGCTTCCTCGAGCGCGACGAAGCCATCCGCCGCCCCCCGTGCGCTGAATTCCCCTGGGATGGCGTCGGCGATGTCCGCCCCTTCCAGTCCCTGACGAAGACGATCATCGAAGGCGTTTACTGAACCAACCGATCGGCCCGCGCCGCGCTGATACCCGCGAGGAAACCCGCCGTCCGGTTTTCTTCCCCCGTAGTCCGCGTGTTCCCTGAGCCACCCTCCACCGCCATGAGCACGATCCATATTCCCGTCCTCCGCTTCGGCACCGCTTACCGCAGCCTCGACGTCATCAAGTTCACCGTCGGCGACAAAACCATCGAGGTCAGCGTCGCCAACTCCGGCCTCATCCGTCGCGACCTGCCGAAACTCTCCGCCTCCGTCGCTGCCCTTCAGGAAATCCCTGCCGAGACCCTCGTCGGCTACATGGAAAAAGCCGCCGAACTCTACCTCCACGGCCATCTCCCCTGGGGCGACGGACCCGAGCTCCAGAGCCCCGACGACTACGTCGCCGCGCTCTCCCAACTCACCGGTCTCCCCTACAGCCTCGGCCGCGGCAACATGGCGAAAGTCCACGCCGCCATGTCCAACATCCGCAAGGTCCTCGACGGCCTCACCCGCGGCCTGTCGCTCGATATTTTCGACACGGGCGTCGTCGACCAGGACGGACTCGCCGTCAATTTCTTCCCGCAGACCAACAGCCTCGGCGTCCTCCTCCCGAGCAACAGCCCCGGCGTCAACTCGCTCTGGCTCCCGGCCCTCGCGATGAAGATCCCGGTCGTCCTCAAGCCCGGTCGCGAGGATCCGCTCACGCCCTTCCGTCTCATCCAGGCCATGATCGCCGCCGGCTTCCCGCGTGCAGCTTTCGGTTTCTTCCCCACCTCCCACGACGGCGGCGACACCATCCTTTACGGCACCGGCCGCGCCGTCGCCTTCGGCAACGACACCACGCTCAAGAAATACGCGCCCTACCGCCACATCCAGGTCCACGGTTCCGGCCGCTCGAAAATCCTCCTCGGCGACGACTACGCCGACGACTGGGCGAACCACCTCGACCCCATCGTCCACGCCATCTCGGCCAACGGCGGCCGCAGCTGCATCAACTGTTCCTCCGTCCTCATCGGCAAGAACCGCGACGCCCTCGCCGACGCCCTCGCCCGCAAACTCGCCGCCATCGAGCCGCTCCCGCGCGATCACCCCGACGCCATCCTCAGCGGTTTCGCCAATCCCAAAATGGCGAAAGGCATCGACGAACGCCTCGAGGAATTCCTCCGGACGCCCGGCGCCGTCGACCTCACCGCGAAATACCGCAACGGCCCGCGCCTCGTCGAAGTCCACGGCCAGACGTTCCTCCGCCCCACGCTCATCGTGTGCGACGACCTCGATCACCCGCTCGCCAACACCGAGTACGGTTTCCCTTTCGCGAGCGTCCTCCAGGTCCCGCAAGCCAAGATGCTCGACGTCATCGGCGAATCCCTCGTCGTTTCCGCGTTCACCAAGGACGCCGACTGGAGCGCCGACCTCATGACGAGCACCAACATCGAGCGCCTGAACCTCGGGCCCTACTCGACGATGCGCGTCCAATGGGAACAGCCCCACGAGGGCAACCTCTTCGAATTCCTGTACCGCCGCCGCGCCCTCCAAGGCGACCTCCTCGCCGTCTAAAGTTCAGTCCTATCCGTCCCATCCGTCGTATCAGTCCCATCTCGCCGCCCGCCCCCTTCGCCACCCGCCCGGCGCCGAAACTCGTTTTCGGCCCCGGCGCGCTCGGCGAACTCGCCGCCCACGTCCGCGAGCTCGGCGGCACCTCCGTCTTCCTCGTCAGCGACCCCGGCGTCGCGCGCGCCGGCTACGTCGAACGCGCCCGCGCCCTCCTCGCCGCCGCCGGCTTCCCCGTCACTGTCTTCGCCGACGCCCGCGAAAATCCCACCGAATCCGACGCCGCCGCCTGCGCCGCCGCCGCCCGCGCCTGCGTTCCCGCGATCGATTGCCTCGTCGCCCTCGGCGGCGGCAGCAGCCTCGATACCGCAAAAGCCGCCAACTTTCTCCTCTCGAACGGTGGCGTGATGCACGACTACCACGGCTACGCCAAAGCCCCGCGCCCGTTCCTCCCGCTCATCGCGATCCCCACCACCGCCGGCACCGGCAGCGAAACGCAGTCGTTCACCCTCATCAGCCGCGACGGCTCGCACGAGAAAATGGCCTGCGGCGACCCCAAGGCCCTCCCGCGGATCGCCCTCCTCGACCCCGAGCTCACCGCCACGCTCCCCCGCGCCACCGCCACGCTCTCCGGCCTCGACGCCCTCGCGCACGCCCTCGAGTCCGCCGTCTGCACGAAACGCAATCCCGTCTCCGCCCTCTTCGCCGAGTCCGCCTTCCGCCACCTCGCCTCCGCCCTCGGCCGCGTGGTCACGGGGAATCCCTCCGCCGACGATCGCGCCGCCATGCTCCTCGGCGCCGCCCTCGCCGGCCTCGCCATCGAAAACAGCATGCTCGGCGCCGCCCACGCCTCCGCCAATCCCCTCACCGCCCGTCACGGGATTGTCCACGGCCACGCCGTCTCGCTCATGCTCCCCTCGGTGCTGCGCCTCAACGCCACCACCCCCGCCGCGGCCGCGCTCTACGCCCACTTCGCGACCCTCCTCCCCGTGCCCGGCACCACCCCCGCCGACCTCATCGCGTGGCTGGAAAACACCCTCGCTGCCGCCGCCCTCCCACCGGTCGACGCCCGCCCCTTCGACTTCGCCGCCCTCGCCGACGACGCCGCGCGCCAGTGGACCGGAAAATTTAATCCCGTCCCGTTGCAGCCCGTGGACTTCGCCGCACTCTACCGCCGTGCCCTCGCCGTCTGAAATCGCGTCGCCCCCGCTCGGTCGCGCGTTATCCGTCCCATCCGTCCCATCGGTCCTATCCGTCCTATCCCTCTCATTTTCCCTCTTCCTCACCGGCTGCACCGACCGCCCACCCGCTCCACCCGCCCCACCCGCCCCCGCCCCGGCCCCGGTCATCTCCTGGCCCATGACCCGCGGCGGTCCCGCCCTCTCCGGATCCGTACCCATCCCCGTCCCGCGCGCCCCCGTCACCGCCTGGACCTTCGCCGCCGACGCCGGCATCGCGGGTGAAGCCGCCATCGCCGACGGCCGCGTCTTCATCGGCACCAACAAGGGCACGCTCTACGCCCTCGCCGCCGATACCGGCAAACTCCTCTGGACCTTCGCCACCAAGGACTCGATCACCGCCGCCCCCGCCGTCGCCGCCGGCAAAGTCTTCCTCTCCTCCAACGACGGCCGGCTCTACGCCCTCGACGCCGCCACCGGCACCGAAGCCTGGCAGTTTTCCAGCGAAGAAAAAATCACCGCCGGCGCCATCCCCATCAAAGCCCCCGCCGATTCCGCCACCCCCGGCGCCGATTGGCTCCTCCTCAACGGCTACGATGGCACCCTCCGCGTCCTTTCCCCCGCCGATGGCAAACTCCTCTGGAGCTACAAAACCGAAGATTTCATCAACGGCTCCCCTGCCGTCGTCGATGGCCGCTTCGTCGTCTTCGGCGGCTGCGATGCCCACCTTCACGTCGTCCGCCTCGCCGATGGCAAACTCGTGCGCAAAATCCCCACCAGCGCCCAAATCCCCGCCTCCATCGCCACCTTCGGCACCTTCGCCTACAGCGGCAACTACGCCAACGAGACCGTCGCCTTCGATGTCGTCGGCGGCAAAGTTGCCTGGACCTACGAAGACCGTGCGCTCCCCTTCATGAGCGCCCCCGCCGTCACCGACCGCCTCGTCCTCATCGGCTCCCGCGACAAACATCTCCACGCCATCGACCGCGCCACCGGCCAGGCCGCCTGGACCTTCAAGACCGGCGGCCGTGTCGAGGGATCGCCCATCGTCTTCACCGATGCCGTCGTCTTCGGCTCCGCCGACGGCCGCCTTTACGCCGCCAATCTCGCCGACGGCTCCGAACTCTGGCAACTCGACCTCGGCGAAGCCCTCGTCTCGTCCCCCGCCTTCGGCGCGCGCCAGATTGTCATCGGCGGCGACAAAGGCACGGTCTTCGCTCTCCGCGCCGGTCCTCCGTCCCCATGAGTGCCAGCGCCTCCGTCGCCGGTGCCTGCCTGCCGGCGATCCCTCCGGCCGCGATCGCGCTGCGCTCCGCGAAACCGCATTGCCGCGCGCCCCGCCCCGCCCTACTCCACCACTCCGCGTGAAAATCGTTTTCCTCACCGGCGGCACCGGCAGCTACTACTGCGGAGCCTGCATGCGCGACAATGCCCTCGCGCAGGAAATCCAACGCGCCGGACACGACGTGACCCTCGCGCCGATGTATCTCCCGCTCATGCTCGACGAGGCCACCTTGGCCGGCGCGGACCGCGTGCCCGTTTTTTTCGGCGGCATCAACGTCTTCCTCCAGCAGAAAATCCCCCTCTTCCGCCACACGCCCCGCTGGTTCGATCGCCTCTTCAACTCCACCGGCCTGCTCAAATGGGCCGCCCGCCACAGCCACATGACCTCCGCGCGCGAGCACGGTGCGATGGCCCTCGAGATGCTCCGCGTCGACTCCGGTCTCTTCCGCAAGGAACTCGACAAACTCATGGAGTGGCTCGCCGTCATCGAACGCCCCGACGTCGTCTGCCTTTCCAACGCCCTGCTCGCCGGCTTCGCCGTCGAACTCAAACGCCGCCTCCGCACCCCCGTCGTCACGTTTTTCCAAGGCGAGGACACGTTCCTCGACGGCCTCCCCGAGCCCTACCGCACCGATTGCTGGCGCGCGCTCCACCACCGCATCCGCGACTCGGACCTTCTCCTCGCGCCCACCCGCTTCTACGCCGACTTCATCGGCCAACGTCTCCAGCTCCCCGCCGCCGCCATCCACGTCGTCCCCAACGGCATTCGGCTCGACGGCTACGCCCCCGCCGCCGCGCCGCCCGCCATCCCCGCCATCGGCTACCTCGCCCGCCTCAATGAAGCGAAAGGCCTCTCGCACCTCGTCGAGGCCTTCATCGCCCTCGCCCGCGACCACGCCGATTCCACCACGCGCCTCCGCCTCGCGGGCACCGCCACCGCGGGCGACGCTCCCGGCCTTGCCGCCGCCCGCGAAAAAATCGCCGCCGCCGGCCTCACCGACCGCGTCGATTGGCTGCCCAACCTCTCGCGCGACGAAAAAATTTCCTTCCTCCGCAGCCTCTCCCTCCTCTCCGTTCCCGTCCAATACCCCGAAGCCTTCGGCCTCTACATCATCGAAGCGATGGCCTGCGGCGTCCCCGTCGTCCAACCCGACTCCGCCGCCTTCCCCGAACTCATCGCCGCAACCGGCGGCGGCGTCACTGTCGAGCCCCGCAACCCCGCCGCCCTCGCCCGCACCTGGCACACCCTCCTCGCCGATCCCGCCCGCCTCGCCGCGCTCTCCCATTCCGCCCGCGCCGGCACCCTCGCCCACTTCAGCTCCGCCACGATGGCCACGCAGTTCCTCCGGACCATCGCCCCGCTCGTTCCGGCCCGGACAACCTGACCGCCCCCGCGCTTCGCCGATCAGGCGAAGCCCGCCCGCGTCCCATCCCCGCAGCTCCTCCGAAAAATCAGCGCCAATCAGCGTTTCTCCTCCGCCCCTTCGGTCCGCATTTCCCGCCCGCCGCCGCCAAGCCCCGCATGCCCGACGCCCCGCCCACCACGTTCCATTTCACCCACCGCCGCCAAGTCGAATTCGCCGACACCGATCTCGCCGGCATCGTCCATTTCGCGAATTTCTTCCGCTACGTCGAAACCGCCGAACACGCCTTCTTCCGCTCCCTCGGCCACGCCCCGCACGCCGCCGCCGCGTCCGGCTCCGGGCACCACGGCTGGCCTCGCCTCGAGACCTCCTGCCGCTACCACCGTCCCGCGCGTTTCGAAGAAACTCTGGAGATCGGCCTCCGCCTGCTCGAACTCCGCACCACCAGCCTCCGCTACGGCTTCTGGATTTTTTCGCTCGATCCCGCCGAGCCCGCCTCCCTTTCCGCACGTTCCGCTCGTTCTCTGCTCGTCGACGGCGCGTTTGCCATCATTCATGTCGCTCTGACGCCATCGCCGCCCTTCCTGCAAAAAGCGCCCATCCCCGCCGACCTCCGCACCCGCCTAGCCTCTTTTCTCCCGTCCGTTTCGTCCGAATCAATCACTGGTTAACCACCGCCGCTCCCCCATCCTTCAACCACCTTATTCCCATGCAATGGCTCTACTACGTTTTCCTCACTGTCGCGACCTGGGGCCTCTACGGCGTCTTTCTCCATAGCGGCCAGATGGCGATGGGCGACCCCGTCAACGGCCGCTACAAAGCGTTCCTCTTCGTCGGCCTCGCCTACTTCATCGTCGCCGTCCTCGCTCCGCTCGTCGTCCTGAAACTCAACGGCGCCAATTTCTCCTTCCCCGCCAAAGGCGCGTGGATCTCCCTCTTCGCCGGTGTGCTCGGCGCCATCGGCGCCTTCGGCATTCTCCTCGCCTTCGGCGCCAAGGGCGTCCCCACCGTCGTGATGGCCATCGTCTTCGCCGGCGCCCCCATCGTGAACGCCGTCGCCGCCACGCTCATGCACCCGCCCAAGGGCGGCCTCGCCGGCGTGCCGTGGCAGTTCTTTCTCGGCATCGTCCTCGCCGCCGGCGGCGGCTGCCTCGTGAGCTACTACAAGCCCGCCCCCGCGCCGAAAACCGCCAAGGCTCCCGCCGCTCCCGCCCTCGCCCAGCGTTAGTCCCCAACCCTGTGCCCGCGTGATCGACGTCGCCTCCCTCACCAAAACCTACGCGAGCCCCGGCGGTCCCGTCACCGTCCTCCGCGACCTCTCCCTCCGCGTCGCCGCCGGCGAATCCGTCGCCATCGTCGGTCCCTCCGGCAGCGGCAAGACCACGCTGCTGAATCTCCTCGGCGCCCTCGATCAGCCCTCGTCCGGCTCCATCGCCATCGGCGGCGTGCCTCTCGCCGGCCTCGACCCCGCCGCCGCCGCGCGCTTCCGCAACCGCTCCATCGGTTTCATTTTCCAACTCCACTACCTGCTCCCGCAGTGCACGGTTTTGGAAAACGTCCTCGTCCCCCGCCTCGCCGGCGGTTGGGAAGAATCCGCCGCCGACACCCGCGCCCGCGCCGAATCGCTTCTGGAGCAAGTCGGCCTGCGCGACCGTCTCGCGCACCTTCCTTGGCAACTCTCCGGCGGCGAGCAACTCCGCGTCGCCATCGCGCGCGCGCTTATCAATCGGCCGAAACTCATCCTCGCCGACGAGCCCACCGGTTCCCTCGACCCCGCCACCGGAGAACGGATCGCGGAACTCCTGTTGCGCACCCACGCCGGCGCCGACGCCGCCCTCGTCGTCGTGACCCACAATCCCGGCCTCGCCCGCCGTATGCAGCGGACCTATCGCCTCGAAGCCGGCCGGCTCCTCGCCTGAGCGAGGCCGATCCGCCGATGACCGTCTTCAGCTACATTCTGCGGAGTGTGCGCCACTACCGCTTCGCCTACCTCGCCGTGCTCGCCGGTGCCGCGCTCGGTGCGACCGTGCTCCTCGGCGCTCTCTTCGCCGGCGATTCCGTCGCCGCTTCCCTTCGGGCCATCGGCGAAAAACGCATCGGCCGCGCCACCCACATCCTCGCCTCGGGCGACCGTTTTTTCCGCGAAAGTCTCGCCGCCGACTTCGCTGCCGCCGCCGGCCTGCGCGCCGCCCCGGTCCTCCTCGCTCGCGGCTCCGCGACGAATCCGGCCACCCGCGGCTCCGCCCATCAGGTCCAACTCGTCGGCGTCACGTCCTCGTTCTGGCAATTCGCGCCGCAACCGCCCCCCGACCCGTTTGCCGCCGGCGCGGCCTCCTCCGCCGCCATCAACGAGACTCTGGCCCGGCGCCTCCGCCTCTCCGTCGGCGAGACCCTCGTCGTGCGCGTGCAAAAACCCGGCGTGCTCTCGGGCAACGCCCCCATCGCCGGCGCCGAAAGCAGACTCGAAACGATCCGCGTGAAAATCGGCACGATCGTCGGCGACGCCGCCTTCGGCCGCTTCAACCTCGCCGCCACCCAGATCGCGCCGCCCTCCGTTTTCCTCCCCATCGCGCTGCTCCAGGAAGCCTTCGCCCGCCCCGGCCGCGCCAACCTCCTCCTCCTCGATACAACCTCCGCAGCTCCGCCTTCCGCTCCGGGCTCTGAACTCTCAGCACTCAACTCTCAACTCCAGAGCAGCCTTCGGCTGCCCGACTACGGCCTCACCCTGAAATGGCGCGAGCAGCCCGCCGCCTTCGAACTCGGCTCCGAGCGCATCTTCCTCGATCCCGAAATCCTTGCCGCCGTCACGCGCGCCGTGCCCGCCGCCCAACCGGTCGTCTCGTATCTCGTCAACGAACTGCGCGTGGGCGACCGCACCACACCCTACTCCGTCGCCGCCGCCACGACCGCCGCCGCCGCGCCGTTTCTTCCCGCCGATCTCGGCCCCCGCGAGGTCGTCCTCAACCGCTGGCTCGCCGATGACCTCCGCGCCGCCGTCGGCGACGAAGTCCGCGTCACCTACTTTCAAGTCAACGAAGCCGAGGCGCTGATCGAAAAGCCCGCCACCTTCCGGGTGCGCGCGATCGTTCCGCTCGCGGGCCTCGCCGCCGACCCCGCGTGGATGCCCGATTTCCCCGGCATCAGCGATGCCAAGAACCAAGCCGACTGGGACCCCGGCCTCCCGCTCAACCTGAAACTCATCCGTCCGCACGACGAAAAATATTGGGACGATTTTCGCGGCGCGCCGAAGGCATTTTTCTCGGTCGAAGCGGGCCGCGAGATGTGGTCCACCCGCTGGGGCAGTCTCACCGCCTTGCGTATCCACCATCCGGCGACGGACGCCGCCGGCCTCGAGCGCACGCTGCTCGGCGCACTCCGCCCCGAGATGAATCAACTTCTCCTCCGCGACGTCCGCGCCGCCGCCACCGACTCCGCCCAATCCGCCGTCGACTTCGGCGGCCTGTTTCTCGGCATGAGTTTTTTCCTGATTCTCGCCGCGCTCGGCCTCGTCGCGATGCTCTTCCAGCTCGGCCTGCTCCAGCGCAACCGCGAAGACGCCCTCCTCGGCGCCGTCGGACTCCCGCCGCAAACCCTCCTCCGCTGGCGCCTCGCCGAGGGCTCCGTGATTCTCGTCCTCGGCGCCGCCCTCGGCCTCCCGCTCGCCGCGCTCTACACGCGCGGCATCCTTCGTTTCCTGGAAACCATCTGGGCCGGCCAGGACGCCGGCGCGACGTTCACGTTCGCCGCCCAACCCGCCACGGTCGCGATCGGTCTCGGCGCTTTTCTGCTGTGCTCCCTCGCCGCGCTTTGGCTCGCCATCCGCCGGCAAACCCGGCGCGCCCTCTCGATCCGTCTCGCCGCCAACGTCGAGGTCACCACGCCCGCCGCCACGGTGCGGCGAAACTCCCTGCTGCTCGCCGGCCTCTCCGCTCTCGCCGGGGCCGGCGCCCTCGCCGCCTCGGGTCGCGGCCTCCCGGCGCAAGGCGCGTTTTACCTCGCCGGCTTCGCCTCGCTCGTCGCCGGCCTCGCCCTCTGCCGCGCCTGGCTCGCCCGCCCGCCCCGGCCCGATGCCGCCCTCGATGCCGCCGCCCTCGGTTCGCTCAACCTCAAAGCCCGCCGGTCCCGCAATCTCACCGTCGTCGGGCTCATCGCCACCGCCGTCTTCATGGTGCTGTCGGTCGCCTCGTTTCGAAAACACGTCGGCGCCGATTGGCTCTCGCCCCGCAGCGGCACCGGCGGCTTCGCCTACTGGATCGAAACGACCGTGCCGCAGAACTATCCGCGCGACGGCTCGGGCCAGGGGTTCGAGCTCGTCGCCCGCCACTCCGCCGACCTCGCCGCGCTCGTCCCGCTCCGCCTCGGCGCCGGCGACAACGTCAATTGCTTCAACCTCAACACCACGCTGCAGCCGCGCCTGCTCGCGGTCGACGCCGCGAAGTTCGCCGCGCGCGGGGCCTTCCACGTGAAACCCGAAGTCGATTGGCGCCAGCTCCAAAAACCCACGGCCGCCGGCGCGATCCCGGCCTTCGTCGACGAGACGACGCTGCTGTGGGCCCTCAAGCGCAAGGTCGGCGACATCCTCGCCTACACCGATGAAAACGGCCGCACCTTCGACGTGCAGCTCATCGGCGCGCTCCCCGACTCCATTTTCCAAGGCCACGTGATCGTCGACGAATCGCTCTTCCTGAAGAAATTCCCGTCGCATCCCGGCTACTCGCTCTTCCTCGCCGACGCCAAAGACACCGCCGCCGCGGCCACCGTGCTCCGCGACAAACTCGCCGCCGCCGTCGCCGATGCCGGCGGCCGGGTGGAGCTCACCCGCGATGTGCTCGCCGCCTTTCACCAAATCGAAAACACCTACATCGCGATCTTCCTGGTCCTCGGCTCCCTCGGCGTGGTGCTCGGCAGCCTCGGCCTCGCCCTCGTCGTCGCGCGCAACCTCCGGGAGCGCCGCGGCGAATTCGCCGTGCTCTCCGCCATCGGCCTGCCGCCGGCCGTGCTCGCCAAAATGGTCTTCGCCGAATTCGGCCGCCTCATCGTCTGGGGCCTCGCCCTCGGCGCCGCCGCCTCGCTCATCGCCATCGCCCCCAGCCTCACCGCCCTCCCCGCCGCCCCCACGCTCGCCTTGGTCGCCGCGATGCTCGCCGGCATCTTCGCCCTGAATCTCGCGAGCGGTTGGTTGATCTTCCGCTGGTCCGTCCGCGACCTCCGCCCCGGCCTCGGCGCCACCGCGGCTTAGCCGCACGCTCGCCGGCCCGTCCAACCGCGCCTCACGCCTTCCGCTCCGCGGGTCGGTTCATCACCGCCACGCCCACCAGCAGGGCAAGCCCGGTGAAATCCTGGATCGGAAAGGCGAAGCCCGCGACCGGCACGGTGATGCCCGGTGCCAGCAACAGCGCCGCCGAGATCCAGAGCACGACCTGCTGGGCGACCTTCAGCGGCGCGCGCAGGTAGGCGGAAATCGCGGCCGCGAACGCCACGATCCCGGCCAGCGCGGCCCCGAGTGCCTCGATCAAGGCCACATAGTCGCGCCCCTCGGGCCCCGGCGTCAGCAACAGCAATTCCGGCCGATAGACAAAGATGAACGGGAGCGTGAATCCCACGAGTGCGAATCGAAACGCCGCAAAACTGCACTTCATCACATCGGCTCCCGCGATCGAGGCCGCTGCATAGGCCGCCAGCGCCACCGGCGGCGTCACCATCGACATCATCCCGAAATAAAAGATAAACAAATGCGCGCCCAGCGGCACCACGCCGAGTTGCCCCAGCACCGGGCCCATCAGCGTCGCCATCAGCAGATAGCAGACCGAAGACGGCAGACCCATCCCCAGCACGATCGACGTCACCATGATCAGCGAGAGCGCGGCCAAGAGGTTGCCGTCGGCCAGCGGCAAAATCATCGCCGGAAACCGCGTACCGATACCGGTCATCGTCACCACGCCGAGCACGATGCCCACGCACGCCGAGGCACAGATCAGCGGCATCACGTCCTTCGCCGCCACGATCAGCAGATCCAGCAATTTTTTCGGTCCGAGCCGGGTGCGCGCATGGCCGAGCGCCAGCAGCCACGTCGCCACCAACGTTACCGTGACCGCACGGAAGGGCGTGTAGCCCAAGAGCAGGCACACCACGAGCAGACCGAGACCAAACAAAAAAAGTACCCCTTCGAAAACCCGCCCCACCTCCGGCGGCGGCACCGCCGAGACCGCCACTTCCGGGGTGGCGCCGACGCGCTTGGCGTAGAAATGCACGATCAGAAAGATCGAAACGTAATAGAGAATGCCGGGAATGAGCGCGGCCCGGATGATTTCGAGATACGTCACCGACGGCGTGATCATTTCCAGCATCATGTAGGCGCCAGCCCCCATCACCGGAGGCACGAGCGCACCGCCGGTGCTGGCCGCCGCCTCGACCGCCCCAGCTATATGCGGCGGAAACCCGCTCGCCCGCATCATCGGAATCGTGAACGTGCCGGTCGTGACGGTATTCGCCACCGCGCTGCCCGAGAGGGATCCCATCAGGCCGCTGCTCACCACCGCCACCTTGGCGGGCGCACCCGGGCTGTTCCGGAACATCCGCCGGGCAAAATCGATGATGAACTGCGTCGCCCCGGTTGCCTGCAACAGCGCGCCGAAGATCACGAAGAGGAACACATAGGTGAACATCACGCTCAGCGCGATGCCGAACACCCCTTGGCTCTGGAGATAGGTCTGCGAGACGATCCGCTCGATGCTGTAGCCACGATGCGGAAACAACCAGCTGGGCATGGAGGAGCCCCAGACCGCATAGGCCAGGAATACGATCGACAAGAGCGGCAGCGCGTTGCCCAGCAACCGCCGCGTCGTCTCGAGCACGAGCAGCAATCCCGTCACGCCCACCGCCAGATCGAGGGCCGTTTCCTGACCGGCGCGGTTGCCAAGCGAGAGGCCACCGAGCCGAAAGCCGGCCAGACCACGCTCGGTCTGGAAAACGATGAACAACCCGCAGAACAATGCCGCCGCGAACAACACCCAATCAACCGCCCGCGCCGCGGGCCGCCATTTTTCCGGCACCGCCAGCGGCTTGAGCAGCAAGCAGAGCAGCAGCCCGAACGTGGTAAAGATCACCAGCTGCGACTGCGGCGTCAGTTGCGGGTAATTGACCTCGGCGAGCGTGAAGACGCAGAGCGCCACGCCGAGCCCGGAGGCGATTTTGGAAGCGAGAGTCGGGGCAGCCGGGGACATGAAATGCGGTCGGGTTAGGTCGCGGCAGGCTGCCTCGACGACTGGAAACCGCCTCCGGTTAGGGACGCAGCCGTCACTCTTTCCAGATGCCGATCTCTTTATAGTAACGGATTGCGCCCGGATGGAACGGCGTGCCCGTGTTGCGCGCGGCATTCTGCGGATTGATCGCCCGGCCCGCCGCGTGTTTCGCGACCACCGCCTCGCGGTTCTCGTAGATCGTTTTCGTGACCTCATAGACCAGCTCGTCGTCCGCCTTGGCCCCCGTGATGAAGTGCATCGAGCCGGTGTTCAGCGCCTCGAACGCCTCGTTTTGGCCCGGGTAGGTCTTGGCCGGAATCGTCGCTGGATTGAAAAACGGATACTTCGCGATCAGGTCCTTCTTCGCCGCGTCGTCGAACGGAATGAAGAAAATTTCCTGCGACGAACACGCCTGCGTGATCGAAGCCGTCGGCACCGCCCCGCCGAGAAACGCGGCGACGGCCGAACCGTCGGAAAGCATATCGACCGCGGCCGTCTGCGTGCCCTGCAGCGGCGTGAAGTCCTTGTAGGTCACCCCGTGCGCCGCCAGCAACGGCTGGATAAATGCCTCCATCCCCGAGCCTGCCGGACCGACCACCACGCGCTTGCCGCGGAAGTCGGCGATTCTTTTCACCCCCGACTTCGTCGGCGTCAAAAAGAACGCGATATTGGGCGCGAGGGTCACCACCGCGCGCACCTCCTGTTTCGCCGCCCATTCCCCTTCGCCGCGCACCGCGAAGTAGGTGATCGCCGCGTTGGAGACCGCGAAATCCAGTTCCCCGCGTGCGAGGCGGCGGATGTTCTCCTGCGAACCCATCGTCGCCTCGGACGTGACGTTCCATTTGCGCTCGCCTTTCTTCTCGGCGAGCACCTCGGAGAGCGCCCCGCCGACGACGAAAAACGCCCCGCCGGGAGGCGCCGTGCCCACGCTGACAAACTTCGTGCCTCCCGCCGGTTTGGCGGCCGGGGCCGCTCCGCCCGCAGCCGCGCCCGCCGCCGGCGAATCGGACCGGGAGCATCCGGAAAAGGCCAACAACACCAGCAGAACCGACAGGGGACGAACAAACGTGGTCATAAAGGGGGGGGGACGGAATGATCCGGGACGCTACTTACCGTCTGTCGCAGCTCCCGGCGATACGTTGCAAAAAAATCCATCGCCCCTTCCGCCAGAGGCAACCGCAATCGCCGCCCACCCGTCGACCGCCCTTGCATCGCCGCACGTTTGCGCAACCTTCCGGCCACCCTCTCGTCTGGTCCCCCCAGCCTCGCCACCTTGCCCGCGCCGCTATGAAATTCTCCCGCCGCCTGTCTGTCCTCGGAGCCGCTGGCTCCCTCGTCTTCGCCTCCGCCGCGTTCTCCGCCGGTTTGTCCTCCTGGCCCTCGTGGCGCGGCACCACCGGCGACGGCGTCGCCCGTGACGCCAAACCGCCCCTCACGTGGGGCGATCAACAAAACATCAAATGGAAGGCCAAAATCCCCGGCTACGGCTTCTCCACCCCGATCGTCTGGCAGGATCGCATTTTCCTGCTCTCCGCCATCGAGACCACCGAGGAGATTCCCGCTCCGGCCGCCGCCCCTGAACCCGCTCCCTCCGGTGCCGATCAGAAAGGCAAGAAACGCGGCGGCTTCGGCCGCGGCCCCAAGCCCACCAAGTTCCACGAGTTTGTCGTCATCGCCGTCAAACGCTCGAACGGCGCGATCCTCTGGCAAAAGACCGCCCGCCGCGAAGTCCCCCACGAGGGCAAACACGCGACCAACAGCTTCGCCTCCGGCTCCCCCGTCACCGACGGCGAGCGCCTCTACGTTTCCTTCGGCTCCCGCGGCCTCTACTGCTACGACCTCGATGGAAAACTCCTCTGGGAAAAAGATCTCGGCGACATGACCACCCGCGGCAACTTCGGCGAAGGCGCTTCGCCCGCCCTCGCCGGCGAAAACCTCATCGTCCCCTGGGATCACGAGGCCGGCTCCTTCATCGTCGCCCTCGACCGCAAAACCGGCGCCGAGCGCTGGCGCAAAAGCCGCGACGAACGCTCCAGCTGGTCCACCCCGCTCGTCGTCGAAGTCGGCGGCAAACTTCAGGCCATCGTCGCCGCCACCAACCGCACCCGCAGCTACGACCCCGTCACCGGCGACATCGTCTGGGAAGCCGGCGGCCTCACGCCCAACGTCATTCCCAGCCCGGTCACCGGACACGGACTCGTTTACGTCACCAGCGGCTTTCAGGGCAACTCCGTGCAGGCGATCAAGCTCACCGCCCGGGGCGACGTCACCGATACGCCCAACATCGTCTGGAGCGCGCGCAAGAGCACGCCCTATGTGCCCTCGCCCCTCCTTTCGGGCGACCGCCTCTTTTTCAGCAAGAGCAACGACGCCTACCTCTCCTGCGTCAACGCGCTCACCGGCGAGGTCCACTACCAGGACCAGCAACTCGAAGGCCTCCGCGGCATCTACGCGTCCCCCGTTGTCGCCAACGGCCATGTCTACATCACCGGCCGCGAGGGCCTCGTGATGGTGCTGAAGGACTCCGCGAAGTTCGAAATCGTCGCCCGGAACAAACTCAACGACCGCATCGACGCCTCCCCCGTCGTCCTCGACAAAGAGCTCTTCCTCCGCGGCCACGAATTCCTCTACTGCATCAGCGAAGGTTGACCGATCCGCCGCCATCGCGCCCCGAAAACAATAGGCCGACGCATCACGCGTCGGCCTTTTTATTGGGTGGCTCGCCCGGGAGCACCGGGCGATCGCTCCACCTGTGCAATCCGAGGGAAAAGGCGCCGCAGTTCGGGCTCTCAGCCGAATTCAGGCGGTTGAGAGACCTAGGTTGAGAGTTGTGAGCAGAACCGATCGGTTTCGCCCGTACCGTGCCGCAGTTACGTTTTCCGGACCTCGACGGATCGATCTCTCAACCCTCAAGGAGCCTCTGAAAAACGCGCCGCTGGTCCCCGCGTGGGAGCGGCGGCGTTTTTTTTCGGAAGCCAGAGAGCAAAGAAGAGGGCGAAGCGGTCAAAACGGG
>NEUS01000082.1 GCA_002288455.1 Opitutia bacterium Tous-C1TDCM | reverse complement strand
CCGGGCCAATCTCGACGATCCGCAGCGCTACTATTACCGCCGCGTTTACCTCGGTTGCCTCCGCGCCAACGACTACCTCGTGTCGCATCCGAAGTGGGACGGCAAACAGCTCGCCGTCATGGGCGGCAGCCAGGGCGGCCAGCTCTCGCTTGTCACCGCCGGGCTCGACGCGCGCGTCGTGGCGCTCGCGGCGGACTATCCGGCGTACAGCGATGTCACCGGCTACCTGCACGGCCGCGCCGGCGGTTGGCCGGGGCTGTTCCGGCCGGGCCGCGACGGCAAACCGGTGAGCCTGCGCGCCGAAGATCCGCGCCTCGCGACGATGCGGCTCTACGATGCCGTGAACTTTGCCCGCCGCATCAAGGTCCCGGGCCATTACTGGTGGGGCTACAACGACGAGACCTGCCCGCCGACCTCCACGTTCGCCGTGTACAATATCATCACCGCGCCCAAGGAACTCGTGATCGCGCCGCAGCAGGGCCACCAGTCCGTGCCGGTGCAGGGCCAGACGACGAGCGCATGGATGCTCGCCCGCGTGACGGGGAAGTGACGTGCCGCCGGCGGCGCGATTCGGACTTCCCTCGCGTCCCGGCTCCGCCTTGACTGCGGGCATGGCTTCACCCCTTGCCCGTTTGCTTGCATGCAGCTGCTGCTTCCTTGCCGTCGCCGTCTCCGCGGTGTCCGGCGCCGCGGCCAAAATCAAAGTCCTGATCGTCGACGGCCAAAACAACCACGCCTGGGCCACGACGACGCCGTTGCTGAAACAGATCCTCGAGGAAACGGGCCGCTTCGCCGTCGACGTCTCCACGACGCCCGCGGCCAAGCCCGCCGGCCCGCGGATGCCGAAGGCCGCAAGCCCCGAGCAAAAGGGCAGCTACGAAAAGGCGATGGCCGCGTATCCGGCGCTCGAGGCGAAACACAAAGCCGAGGCGCCCGCGCAGTGGGCGAAGTGGCGGCCGAATTTTTCCGCTTACCAGGTCGTGCTCTCCAACTACAACGGCGAGCGTTGGCCCGACGAAGTCCGCGCGGCCTTCGTCGCGTACGTGAAGAACGGCGGCGGTTTCGTCTCCTACCACGCGGCGAACAACGCCTTCCCGGAATGGCCCGAGTACAACGCCATGATCGGCGTCGGCGGCTGGGGCGGCCGCAACGAGAAGTCCGGCCCGTATCTGCGTTTCCGGGACGGCAAGTGGACCTTCGACCCCAAGCCGGGCAACGGCGGCAGCCACGGCCCGCAGCATGAATTCGTCGTCGAGGCCCGCGAACCCGCGCACCCGATCCTCCGCGGCCTGCCGGCGAAGTGGAAACACACGAAGGACGAACTTTACGACAGCCTGCGCGGCCCGGCGGAGAAGGTCAGCGTGCTGGCCTCCGCGTATTCCGACAAATCCAAGGAGCACGAGCCGATGCTGATGACGATTCCCTACGGCCAAGGCCGCGTCTTCCACACCACGCTCGGGCACGCGGTCGACGCGGTGAACGGGCTCGGCTTCCAGGTCACGCTCGCCCGCGGCACCGAGTGGGCCGCGACCGGCGCGGTCACGCTGCCGGCCCCGGCGGCGGGTGCCTTGGGCGCCGAGCAGCCGACGGTGCGCGAGGTCGTGAAGCGTTGACGCGTTTCAGCGGATTTCGCGCTCCGGCCGGATGGCATTTTCCGCAGCGGAGCGCCGGCCGCCGGGCGGCGGAATTTTCAGCGATTTTCAGCGGGCAACCGTTGCCTGCGACCGGTCCGCGACTCAACTTCGGCGCATGTTGTCCCTGATACCCCGGGCGCGCCGTGCCGGCGTGTACCTTGCGGTCGGTTTTGCCGGGCTCGCGCCGGCGTCCGCCGCCGAGGCGATCGACTTCAACCGCGACATCCGGCCGATCCTGTCGGATGCGTGCTACCATTGCCACGGCCCCGATGCCGCGACGCGCGAGGCGAAGCTCCGCCTCGATGAACGCGAGGGACTTTTCCGGACCAAGGACGACGTCACGGTCGTCGTGCCCGGCAAACCCGAGGCCAGCGAACTGATCCAGCGCATCATCAGTCCGCACGCCGACGAGGTGATGCCGCCGCCGGAGGCGACGCGGCAGCTCAAGCCGGCGGAAAAAGAATTGTTGAAGCGGTGGATCGCCGGGGGCGCGCCGTGGGGCCGGCATTGGGCGTTTTTGCCGCCGGTCCGGCCGGCGGTGCCGGCGGTGGCCGACCGCGCCGTCGCGCGGCGCGTGCGCAATCCGATCGATGCCTTCATCTTCGCGCGGCTCGCGCAGGAGAAACTGGCGCCCGCGCCCGAGGCCGACGCCGCCGCGTTGCTGCGCCGGGTGGCGCTCGATCTCACGGGGTTGCCGCCGACGCCGGCGGAGACGGCGGCCTTTGTGGCCGACCGCGCGCCCGACGCCTACGAACGCGCCGTCGACCGCCTGCTGGCGTCGCCGCGCTACGGCGAGCGCTGGGCCTGGGATTGGCTGGATCTGGCACGCTACGCCGACACCAACGGTTTCCAGGGCGACCCGGAACGAACCATGTGGCCGTGGCGCGACTGGGTCGTGAACGCGCTGAACGCGAACATGCCGTTCGACCAATTCACGATCGAGCAGCTCGCCGGCGACCTGCTGCCCGGCGCCACGCGCGACCAGAAGATCGCGAGCGGTTTCCACCGGAACAACATGTTCAACGGCGAGGGCGGCCGCATCCCGGAGGAAACGCGCGTCGAGAACGTGTTCGACCGCGTCGAGACCACGGCGACGGTCTGGCTGGGGGCGACGTTTTCCTGCGCCCGCTGCCACGACCACAAATACGACCCGATCACGCAGAAGGACTACTTCGCGATGTACGACATCTTCAACCAGATGTCCGAAACGGGCCGGCTCGGCGGCGGAGGACAAGTCCTGCCGATCCTCGATGTCTCGACGCCGGAGGAACTCGCGGCCGTGAAGACGGCGACCGCACGCGTCGACACGGTCGCCAAGGCGGTCGAGGCCTACGAGCGGAAGAAGTTTCCCCGGCCCGAAGGCAAGCCGATGAGCGAATCGCCCGATGCGCTCAAGCTGCCGGGCAATCTGCCCGCCGTCCTCGCGAAAGTGGAGCCCAAGCGCCGCGGCGTGGATGCGTTGCTCGAAGCGGTGCCTTACTTCCGCGATACCGCGCCGGATCCCGAATATGCGGCGTTGCTCCAGGCGTCGCTCGACGCCGTGCGCGCGCGCAACAACGCGAACAGCCGCATCACGAAGGTCATGATCATGGACGAACTGCCCGAGTTGCGGGAAACGTTCATCCTCAACAAGGGCAACTACGAGGCGAAGACCGACGTGAAGGTCGTCGGCGCGATCCCGGCTGTTTTCCAGACCGCCGCCGCCGGTGCGCCCCCGGCCGCCCGCGTCAATCGCCTCGGCCTGGCGCGCTGGCTGGTCTCGCCGGAGAATCCCCTCGCGGCGCGCACGGCGGTGAACCGCGCGTGGCAGGCTTTCTTCGGCACCGGCTTCGTGAAGACGGCGGAGGACTTCGGCGTGCAGGGCGAGCCGCCCTCGCATCCCGAATTGCTGGATTGGCTCGCGACCGAGTACACGGCGCGGGGCTGGGACACGAAGGCGTTGCACCGCCTGATCGTGACGAGCGCGACCTACCGCCAGGCCTCGCGGACCAACCCGGCGTTGCAGGAACGCGATCCGGAAAACCGGCTGCTGGCCCGCGGCCCGCGGCACCGGTTGCCGTCGTGGATGATCCGGGACCAGGCGCTGGCGGCGGCCGGTCTGCTCGTCGAACCCCCGGGCGGCCCGGCGGTGAAACCGTACCAGCCGGCCGGCATCTGGGAGGAGGCGACGTTCGGCAAGAAGACCTACCAGCAGGACCACGGCGAGGCGCTGTATCGGCGCAGCCTGTACGTCTTTTGGCGGCGGATTGTCGGGCCGACGACGTTCTTCGACGCCGGCGCGCGGCAGGTCTGCACCGTGAAGATCGCCCGCACCAACACGCCGCTGCACGCGCTCGTGACGCTGAACGATCCGGCCTACGTCGAGGCCGCGCGGGTGCTCGCGCAGCGGGTGCTCGCGGCCGGCGGCGACGACCGCGCGAAGCTCGGGGCGGCGTTCCAATTTGCCACCACGCGGGGCCCGCGCGCCAACGAAGCGGCGATTTTGCACTCCCGCCTCGGCAAACTGCGCGCCCAGTTCGCCGCCGATCCGGCGGCCGCGAAGGCGCTGGCGGCCGCCGGCGAAGCCCCGCGGCCCGCGGAGCTCGATTCCGTCGAGCATGCGGCCTGGACCGCGCTCTGCTCCCTGATCCTCAACCTGGACGAGACCCTCTCGAAGGAATAGCCCGCGGCGCGTTTTCCGATTTTCCAATTTCCCAATTTTCCGCTCCGCCGGGTTTTCGCCTTTCGCCTTTCAACTTTCGCCTTTCCTCCATGACCCCGTTCAACGCAGCCAGCGCCCACTACACGCGGCGGCAATTTTTCGGCAAATCCGCGCTCGGTCTCGGGACCGCGGCGCTGGCGTCTTTGCTCGGCGGCAACGCCTTCGGGGCCGGCGCGCCGGCGGGCCGCCGGGCCGTGCCGGGACTGCCGTCGCTCCCGCACTTCGCGCCGAAGGCCAAGCGCGTGATCTACCTGTTCCAGAACGGCGCGCCGTCGCACGTCGATCTTTTCGACTACAAACCCAAGCTGCGCGAATGGCACGGGAAGCAGATTCCCGACGAGCTCACGGGCGGGAAGCGGTTCTCGACCATGACGGGCAACCAGACGGCGCGGCCCGTGCTCGGCGAGATCACGCAGTTCGCGCAGCGCGGGAAGAGCGGGGCCTGGGTTTCCAGTTTCCTGCCGCACATGGCGGAGATCGCCGACGATCTTTGCTTCGTGAAATCGATGCACACGGAGGCGGTGAACCATGCGCCGGCGATCACGTATTTCCTCACCGGTTCGGAAATGGCCGGCCGGCCCTCGATGGGCGCGTGGCTGAGCTATGGCCTGGGCAACGAGACGGAGGAGTTGCCGGCGTTCGTCGTGATGACGTCGCGGGACAAGGAGGCGAGCTGCGGCCAGATCTTCTACGATTTCTACTGGGGCAGCGGCTTCTTGCCGACGAAGTACCAGGGCGTGGCGTTCCGCGGCAGCGGCGATCCGGTGCTCTATCTTTCCAATCCCGAAGGCCTGAGCCGCGAGGTGCGCCGCGGGTTGCTCGACGATCTTGCCCACCTGAACGAAATCAAACGCGAGGACTTCGGCGATCCCGAGATCGCGACGCGCATCGCGCAGTACGAGATGGCCTACCGCATGCAGGCGAGCGTGCCGGAGTTGACCGACCTTTCGAAGGAGCCGGCGTCCGTGCTCGAGATGTACGGGCCCGATGTGAAGCGCCAGGGCACCTACGCTTACAATTGCCTGATGGCGCGCCGGCTGGCCGAACGCGGCGTGCGTTTCGTGCAGGTCATGCACGCGGGCTGGGACCAGCACCGGAATCTCAATACGCAGTTGAAGATCCAATGCGACGACGTCGACGCGCCGTCCGCCGCGCTGATCAAGGATTTGAAGCAACGCGGTTTGCTCGAGGACACGCTCGTGATCTGGGGCGGCGAGTTCGGCCGCACGCCGTTCCTCCAGGGCAAGATCGACGACGTAAAACAATGGGGCCGCGACCACCACCCGTACGCCTTCACGCTGTGCATGGCCGGCGCGGGCGTGAAGCCCGGCTTCACCTACGGGGCGACGGACGAATTCGGTTTCAACGCGGTGCAGAACCGCGTCCATGTCCATGATTTCCAGGCGACCGTGATGCACCTGCTCGGCATCCAGCACGAAAAGCTCACCTACAAATTCCAAGGCCGGAACTTCCGGCTGACCGACGTGCACGGCCACGTCGTCAAAGACATCCTCTCATGATCCGCCTCCCCAGCTTCGTCCTTTTCCTGGTCTCCGCCGCCGCGCTCTGCGCCGCCGACCGGCCCAATTTTCTCTGGATCACGTCCGAGGACAACAGCCCGTATCTCGGGTGTTACGGCGATGCGTTGGCGCAGACGCCGCAGCTCGACGCGCTTGCGGCGCAGGGCATCCGCTACCGGAACGCGTTTGCCAACGCCCCGGTGTGCTCGACCGCGCGCACGACGCTGATCACGGGCATGTACGCGTCGTCGCTCGGCGTGCAGCACCACCGGAGCAACGTGCGGATCCCAGCGCGTTTCCAACTTTATCCGCAGCACCTGCGCGCGGCCGGCTACTACGCGACCAACAACGTGAAGACGGACTACAACGTGCCGGACGCCCCGCGCACGATCTGGGACGAGAGCAGCGCCCGCGCGCATTACCGGAACCGGCCGGCGGGGAAGCCGTTTTTTGCCGTCTTCAATTTCACGACGAGCCACGAGAGCCAGGTCGCGCCGAAGGCCGGGAAGACGACGTTCCGGATCGCGCCGGAGAAGATGCCGTTGCCGCCGTACCATCCGGACACGCCGGAGATTCGCCGCGACTGGGCCAACTACTACGACCAGATGACGGCGCTCGACGGCCAAATCGGCCAGGTGCTCGCCGAACTGAAAACGGCGGGCCTCGCCGAGGACACCATCGTCTTCTACTATGGCGACCACGGCGGCGCGTTGCCGCGCGGCAAACGCAACCTGCACGACTCCGGCACGCGCGTGCCGTTGATCGTGCGTATCCCGGCGAAATGGGCGCACCTCGCGCCCGTGAAGGCGGGGGAGTGGTGCGACGAACTCGTGAGTTTCGTGGACCTGCCGCCGACGATCTTTGCCCTGGCGGGCATTCCGGTACCGTCGAACTACGAAGGCCGGCCCTTCCTTGGCGCGAACCGGCCGGCGCCGCGGAGCGAAGTGTATTTGCTGCGGGGCCGCATGGACGAGCGGATGGATTTCTCGCGCGCCGTGCGCGACGCGCAGGCCCGCTATGTGCGCAACTTCGCGCCGCACCGGCCCTGGGGGCAGCACTACACGTATCCGTTCCAGGTGCAGCCGAGCATGCGATCCTGGTACGCCGAATATCAGGCAGGCCGGACCAACGCGGTGCAGTCGGCCTACTGGCAGCCGAAGGCGGCGGAGGAGTTTTACCGTCCGGCGGCCGATCCCTTCGAAGTGAAGAACCTGAGCGCCGAAACGGCGGCGGCCGCGGACATCGCGCGGCTGCGGCGCGTGCTGCGGGCGGAGATGCTGCGCACGCGGGACACGGGCTTCATCCCGGAGGGCATGTATGCGCGGCTGGCGGGCGAGGGGACGATTTACGACTATGCGCAGAGCGAGGCGTATCCGTTGGCGCGGTTGCTGGATTTGGCGGAGCAGGCGACGGCGCGGGATCCGCGGCACCTGCCGGCGCTGACGGCGGCGTTGGCGGATGCGCATCCGTTGATCCGCTATTGGGGCGCGACCGGTTGCCTCGTGCTGCAAGGCAAGGCGGCGCCGGCGAAGGAGACGTTGAAGAAGGCGCTCGCCGACGAATGGCCCGACGTGCGGGTCGTGGCGGCGGAAGCGCTGGGTTACCTTGGTGAAAAGGAGGCCGGCTTCGCGGTGCTGGTGCAGGAAACGAAGAATCCGGAGCGCTACGTGGCCTTGGCAGCGCAGAACGCGTTGGAGTATTTCTGGCGCGCCGGGCACGCAACGCTCGCGCACGTGCAGGACGCGGTGAAGGGACCGGCGGCGGCGGAGCCCTTGAATCGGATTCCGGCGTTTCTGCTGGGGCAGAAGTAGCACGGGCCTTCAGCCCGTGTCGGGCGTGGGCGAAGGCGTTGGAGTTTCGACCACGGATTACGCGGAGGGCACGGATGGCTTGGAGGCAAGCCGTGGGCTCCGTGGCATCCGTGATTCCGGTTTTGCGAAGGAATGGGACCCGGGCTGAAGGCCCGGGCTACGCTGAGCTACGCGGACGCAAGGAGCGGCGGCGGAGCCGTTGAATCGGGTGCCGGCGTTTCTGCTGGGGCAGAAGTAGCACGGAGCTTCAGCCCGTGTCGGGGGGCGAAGGCGTTGGAGTTTCGACCACGGATTGCGCGGAGGGCACGGATGGCTCGGAGGCAAGCCGTGGGTTCCGTGATATCCGTGGGGCCGGTTTTGCGAAGGAATGGGACCCGGGCTGAAGGCCCGGGCTACGTCACGCGGCGCGGATGCGGACGAGCAGGTCCTTGGCCTCGACGGTGTCGCCGAGGGCGACGTTGAGTTCGGAGACGACGCCGTCGCACGGCGCATAGACCGTGTTCTGCATCTTCATCGCTTCCATCATCAGCAGCTTGTCGCCCTTGGCGACCTTCGTGCCCACGGAGACCTGAAGCTGCGCGATGAGGCCGGGGATCGGGGCGGCGACTTGCGTCGGGTCCGCGAGATCGGCCTTCGGGCGGGCCTTCGACTTCGGGGCGATGCTCTTGTCGAGGATGAGGGTCTCGCGGCCGATGCCGTTGAGTTCGTAGCTGATGGCGCGGCGGCCTTCCTTGTCGGGCTGGCCGATGGAAATGAGGCGGATGATGAGGACTTTGCCTTCCTCGATGCTGACCGAGATTTCCTCGCCGGGCTTGAGGCCGTAGAAGAACGCGGGCGTGGGCAGCGCGCTGACGTCGCTGTAGGCCGCGAGGTGCTTCGCGAAATCGGCGAAGACCTGCGGGTACATGAGATGCGAATACAGGTCGTCGTCGGTGACGGGCCGCTTGAGTTTGTCGGCGAGCTCGGCGCGCGTTTTGTCGAGGTCGAGCGCGGGAGCCGAGGCGCCCTTGCCCTTGCCCTTGATGGCGGCGAGGTACTTGGCGCGGGCTTCCTTGTGGCGCTTCTCGCCGAGGACGACGAGGGACACCTGCTCGGGCCAGCCGCCTTCGGGCCAGCCGAGGCCGCCAGACATCATGTCGATCACGCTCTCGGGGAACGGCATCGAGCCGGGCTCGAGGTTCACGACATCGGCGGCCTTGATGCCCTTGCTGAAGAGGAAGAGGGCCATGTCGCCGACGACCTTGGAGCTGGGCGTGACCTTGACGATGTCGCCGAAAAGCGCGTTGACCTCGGCGTAGGTGCGGGCGATCTCGGGCCAGCGTTGGGCGACGCCCATCGAGGCGGCCTGTTCCTTGAGGTTGGTGTACTGGCCGCCCGGCATCTCGTGCAGGTAGACTTCGGCGGAGCCGCTCTTGGGGGCGGTGTCGAAGGGGCGGTAGTAGTCGCGGACGGTTTCCCAGTAGTCGGAAAACTCGTTGAGCGCGTCGAGGTTCAGGCCGGTGGCGCGCGGCGTGTGCTGGAGGGCGGCGACGACGGAGTTGAGATTCGGCTGCGAGGTGCTGCCGCTCATCGAGGCGAGGGCGAGGTCGACGACATCGACGCCGGCGTCGGCGGCGCGGAGGACGCTCGCGGCCGCGATGCCGCTGGTGTCGTGGGTGTGGAAGTGGATCGGCAGGCCGATTTCTTCCTTGAGGGCCTTGACCAGCTTCGCGGCGGCGTAGGGACGGCAGAGGCCGGCCATGTCCTTGATCGCCAGAATGTGCGCGCCCATTTTCTCGAGCTCTTTCGCCATCTTGACGTAGTACCCTAGGGAGAACTTGTCGCGGCGGTCGTCGAGGATGTCGCCGGTGTAGCAGAGGGCGGCCTCGCAGAGGCCGTGGGTGGCGTTGACCGCCTCCATCGCGACGCGGAGGTTGGGCAGGTAGTTCAGCGAGTCGAAGACGCGGAAGATATCCATGCCGTTGGCGGCGGCGTGCTTCACGAAGCCGGCGACGACGTTTTCCGGGTAGTTGGTGTAGCCGACGGCGTTGGCGCCGCGGAAGAGCATCTGGAAGCAGATGTTCGGCACGCGGGCGCGGAGCTGGCGGAGACGTTCCCACGGATCCTCGCTGAGGAAACGCATCGCGGTGTCGAAGGTGGCGCCGCCCCACATCTCGAGGGAGAAGAGGTCGGGGGCGCGGCGGGCGACGGCGTCGGCGCAGGCCAGCATGTCGTAGCTGCGCACGCGGGTGGCCATGAGGGACTGGTGGGCGTCGCGCCAGGTCGTATCCGTGACCAGGAGACGCTTCTGTGCGACGGTCCACTGGGCGAATTTGCGGGGGCCGAGCTCGAGCAGCTTCTGGCGGGTGCCCGGGGGCACGGGGGCGGTGGGATTCCAGGCGGGCGCCGGGGCGGCCGGGAAAGGTTTTTCGGGGCGGTAGCCCTTGGCGTGGGGGTTGCCGTTGACGGCGACCTGGCCGAGGAAGGTCAGGAGCTTGGTGGCGCGGTCGCGGCGGGTCTTGAAGGCGAAGAGCTCCGGGGTGGTGTCGATCAGGGTGGTGACGGCCTGGCCGGAGACGAACTGCGGGTGGGTGATGACGTTTTCGAGGAACGGGATGTTCGTCTTCACGCCGCGGATACGGAACTCGCTGAGCACGCGGCGGGCGCGGTTCATGGCGATGTCGTAGGTCTGGCCGCTGGTGATGCTCTTCACGAGCATCGAGTCGTAGAACGGCGTGATGACGGCGCCGGAGTAGCCCATGCCGCCGTCGAGGCGCACGCCGAAGCCGCCGGGCGAGCGGTAGGCGACGATGCGGCCGTAGTCGGGCATGAATTTGTTTTCCGGGTCCTCCGTCGTGATGCGGCACTGGATGGCGTAGCCGTTGCGCGGGATTTCCGTCTGGTACGGCATGCCGACTTCCGGCGAGTGCAGGGCGTGGCCCTGGGCGATGAGGATCTGGGCGCGGACGAGATCGAGACCGGTGATGACCTCGGTCACCGTGTGTTCGACCTGGATCCGCGGGTTCATCTCGATGAAGAACCACTCGTGGCGGTCGAGGTCGTAGAGGAATTCGACGGTGCCGGCGTTGTCGTAGCGGATCTCGCGGGCGAGGCGGGCGGCGGCGTCGCAGAGTTCGCGCACGATCTTCTCGGGCAGGCCGAAGGACGGGGCGACCTCGACGACCTTCTGGTGGCGGCGCTGGACGGAGCAGTCGCGCTCGTGGAGATGGATGACGTTGCCGTGCTGGTCGCCGAGGATCTGGACCTCGATGTGCTTGGCGCGGGGGATGTACTTCTCGAGGAAGACGGCGGGATTGCCGAAGGCGCGGCCGGCCTCGGCCTGGGCCTCGTCGAGAAGATTGGCGAGATCGGCGGACTTTTGGACGACGCGCATGCCGCGGCCGCCGCCGCCGAAGGCGGCCTTGATGATGAGGGGGAAGCCGATGGTCTTCGCGATCTGGATGGCTTGGTCGCGGTCGACGATCGGGTCCTTGGTGCCGGGGAGCACGGGCACGCCGATGCGCTGGGCGACGGCGCGGGCGGCGGTCTTGTCGCCCATCATGTCGAGGAGCTCGGGGCGCGGGCCGACGAAGATGATGCCGGCGCGCTCGCAGGCGCGGGCGAACTCGGCGTTTTCCGAGAGAAAGCCGTAGCCCGGGTGGATGGCGTCGATGCCCTTGGCCTTGGCGACGCCGACGATGCTGTCGATGTCGAGGTAGGCGGCGACGGGGCCTTTGCCGGCGCCGACCTGGTAGGCTTCGTCGGCCTTGTATCGGTGGATGCAGAGCCGGTCCTCGTGGGCGAAGACGGCGACGGTGCGCAGGTGGAGTTCGGTGCCGGCGCGGAAAATGCGGACGGCGATCTCGCTGCGGTTGGCCGCCATGAGCTTCCGGATCGGCCGGACGGACGGCACGGACGGGGCGGCGGCGGTGGACAGGGCGGAGGGCGAAGTCTTGGCAGGCATCAGGGCGAAGGTCGTGCGATTAAGTAAGCCGGCTTCCGGAAGGGAAGCGCGAAGCGAATGGCGCCGGCGGAAGATCGGGCGGCGGACGGACTGTCCGCGGCCGGCGGCACCGGATAAAGTTGGACGCGACACAACCAAGGGAGGCGGGCAACGTCGGGCCCCGTATGACAACCCTCTGGGCACTGTGGCGAGGCGGCGTCGTGGCGATCGGGCTGGGGCTGGCGGCCGGAATGCAGGCGGCAGTGCCGGCCGTGGAGCTCGGCTGGCTGGGCGGCGTGCCGGCGCCGGTGACGAGCGGCGTGAGCTGGGGCGTGCCGTGGGCCAAAGGCGCGGTGACGAAGGAGCAACGCTTCGCGCTGACGTCGGATCAGGGCGCGGCGCTGCCGTTGCAGACCTGGGCGCTGGCGTATTGGCCGGACGGCTCGGTGAAGTGGAGCGGGTTTGCGACGGTGGCGGATGCGCGGGCGAAGGGCTTTCGGTTGCAGGCGGTCGCGGCGGAGCCGACGGTCGCGCCGGCGGAACGCGTGGAGGTCGCGACGACGGCGGACAGCGTCACAGTGCGGGCCGGGAAACTGGCGTTGACGGTGCCGCGGCAGGGAACGCGTTTGATCGGGTCGATCACGGTCGACGGCCGCGAGGTCGCGCGGGACGGGCAGGTGGTGTGCGTGCTGCAGAGCGGGCCGGGCGATGCGGCGGACGAGGTGCGGCCGCGGGAGCGGTTCACGACGCAGCTCGAGCGGGTGACGGTGGAGCAGGCCGGGCCGGTGCGCGCGGTGCTGAAATTGGAGGGAAAGCATCGCGGAGCGCGGAGCGGGCGGGCGTGGCTGCCGTTTGTCGTGCGACTGTATGTGACGGCGGGCAGCGAGGCGGTGCGCGCGGTGCACACCTTTGTTTTCGACGGGGATCAGGAGCAGGACTTCATCCGCGGGCTGGGTTTGGCGTTCGCGGTGCCGTTCCGCGAGGAAGTGCACAACCGGCACGTGCGGTTCGGCGGGGGGAACGACGGCGTGTGGGCCGAGCCGGTGCAGCCGATGGTCGGGCGCGGCGGCCGGTTCGCGGCGGATCCGGCGACGGGGGCGGACGTGTATCCGCGCCAGGCGGACGGGCAGCGCGTGCCGGACCGGGCGGCGTACGCGGCGCGCGGGCGGAGCCTGCTGGGCGATTGGGCGGAATGGGGCGACTTCAAGCTGGGCCAGCCGAATGCCAACGGGTTCACGATCGAGAAGCGCACGAATCCGCAGAGCGCGTGGATCCCGGCGGGCGCGGGGCGGCGGGCGGGCGGGTTGGCGTTTGTCGGGGACGCGAGCGGCGGACTCGGCGTCGGGGTGAAGAACTTTTGGCAATCGTATCCGGCGGGGCTGGAGATCCGCGGGGCGCGCGGGGCGGCGGCGGAGTTGACGGTGTGGCTGTGGTCGCCCGACGCGCCGGCGATGGACCTGCGGCATTACGACATCCGGGCGCACGGATTGGAGGCGGCCTACGAGGACGTGCAACCGGGCTTCAGCACGGCGCACGGGGTGGCGCGGACGAGCGAGCTGACGCTGTTCCCGACGGCGGCGGTGCCGGACCGGGCGACGACGGCGGCGCTGACGAAGACGGCGGCCCGGCCGCCGGTGATCGTGTGCGCGCCGGCGCATTACCACGCGGCGGGGGCCTTCGGGTACTGGGGCCTGCCGGACCGGACGACGCCGGTGAAACGGGCGATCGAGGACCGGCTGGATGCGACGTTGAATTTCTACCTGAAGCAGCCGGAGCAGCACCAGTGGTACGGGTTTTGGGATTTCGGCGACGTGATGCATTCGTTCGACGACGAGCGCCACGTGTGGCGCTACGACCTCGGCGGGATGGCGTGGGCGAATTCGGAACTCGGGCCGGACCTGTGGCTGTGGCTGAGTTTCCTGCGGAGCGGGCGGGCGGACGTGTTCCGCATGGCGGAGGCGATGACGCGGCATACCGGCGAAGTGGACGTGTACCACCTCGGGCGTTTCGCGGGGCTGGGCTCGCGGCACAACGTGCGGCACTGGGGCTGCGGGGCGAAGGAGGCGCGGATCAGCCAGGCGGCGTATCGGCGATTCTATTACTACCTGACGGGCGACGAGCGGACGGGCGACCTGATGCGCGAGGTGGCCGACGTCGATTTCAAGACGGTGGAGTTCGATCCGATGCGACTGGCGCAGCCGATCACGGAGGCGGAACGGAAACTGGCGCCGACGCGGGTGCGGTTCGGCCCGGACTGGCTGGCCTTCGCGGGCAATTGGCTGACGGAGTGGGAGCGCACGGGCGATCCGAAGTGGCGGGACAAGATTCTGGCGGGCGTGCGCAGCGCGGCGGCGATGCCGCTGGGTTTTCGCACCGGCAAGAATCTCGTCATGGGCTACGATCCGGCGACGGGCCGGCTGGCGGCGTTGAACGACGATGCCGGGGTGTACAACCTGGCGACGATCATGGGCGGGGCGGAAGTGGCCTTCGAACTCGGGCAGATGCTCGATGATCCGGACTGGTCGCGGCTGTGGCTGCAGTACTGCCGGCTGTACAGCGCGCCGAAGGCGGTGCTGGTGCGGGACCGGGAAACGGGCACCGAGGGCGCTGACGCGGCGTATGTGCGCGACGGGCGATTGGCGAGTTACGTTTTCAAACGAACGGGGCAGGCGGCGTTTCGTGATGCGGGCGTGAACGCGTTGCTGCGTTACGCGCGCGGCGACCGCGGCGGAGGGGCGGTGCGGCGCGTCGAAGCGCCGGAGGTGCTCAACCCGATCGACGAAGGGCTGGGGAACACGAACAACGCGGCGCAGAGCGGGCTCGAGGCGATCGCGATGCTGGGGATGGTCGGCGACGCGCTGCCGACAGAGTTGCCGCCGGCGCCGCCGGAGGACGCGGCGCGGAAGCAGCGGAAACGGTAGCGGCGGGTAGGCTTGGGTTTTTTGGTGAGGACAGGAAGGACAGGACGGGGGGAGTGTGGATGAGACAGGAGGAAGGGGGCTCGCAGAGAGGCGTATTGGGTCAGCGAGAATTGCTTCCTGTTAACCCTGTGTCCGGCTTCCTGTGGATCCTGTCCTTGGTTCGGATGGTTTGGAGTGAGACAGGAGGGACAGGACTTCCGGGCACAAAAAATCCCGCCGGGCGGGGCCGGCGGGATTTGCGGAACGGGATTTCCGTCCCTTCAACGTTCAACCTTCAACTTTCACCTGCGCTCAGCTCAGAGGCTGAAGGTCGTCGTGAGGATGAAGGTGCGGGGATCGATGATACGGAAGCTGTGCGGGACGCCGTTGGGGAGGGCGCCGACGGGCTGGAGGCGGCCGTCCTCGAAGACGTTGCGGACGTTGAGCTGGACGCGGAGGTTGACCTTGTCGCGCCAGATCTTGGACGAGTAGTTCCAACCGAGGTCGACGTAGGTGCGGGCCTTGTCGTAGATGCGGCGGTTCGGGTCGTACTGCGTGTTGTCGTTGGGCAGGGAATAGTAGCCGATCGAGGCTTGGTCTTCCCAGCGGAGGGCGCCGTTCACGGCCATGCGGCGGAGCCATTTGTTGTCGCTGATGCCGGCGAGACGGAAGTTGCTCAGGGCACTGAAGCGCCACTCGCGGATCTGCGGACGGCTCTTGCCTTCGTTGGCGGTGAGGAGGCGGTAGGGGGCCAGGACGACGCCAGTGAGGAAGTCGACCGGCCGGCCGGCGCTGCCGTAACGGGTGGTGAACCAGGGGAGGCCGGTGCGGGTGTCGATGACGGATTCCCAGACGGGGCGGCGGGCGTCGATGTAGCGCTGGATACCGGGGGTGACGCCCTGCTCGACGACGCGCTGCTGGGCGATGTTGACGCGGGCGGTCCAGAAGTTGGTCGGGTTGTAGCTGATTTCGATTTCCTTGCCCTTGGAGACGACGTCGGAGGTCTCGGCGATCGGGAAGGCGTTCATCTGCGCCAGCTGCGTCGGGGAGACCTTCATCGTGGCGGCGACGGCGAGATCGAGTTCGGCGGGGGTGATGCCCGGGCGCTCGGCGAGGATCCATTCTCGGGCTTGGCGCTGGAGGTTGAACTGGTCGTTGTTGCCGCCGAAGGCGAAGTCGATGCGGCCGGCGCGGGTGGCGATGACGCCGGCGTCGCCGGTGCGGGAGTTGATCTGCTTCGTCTCGTAGGTGTTGAAACGGAGGACGAATTTGTCGAAGAGCGTGAACGAAACGCCGTAGTCCTTGCCGAGGGAGGACGGGTTCGGGAGCAGATCGAGGTTGAGGTTCTGCGCGATGGTCTCGGGGCGGAAGCTGTCGGCCTTGTTGAAGTGGAAGTTGAGGGAGCGGACGAACTCGGCGCCGAAGCGGCCGGCCCCGGAGCCATTGGCGGCATGGCGGTCGAGCCAGCCCCAGCCGCGGAACGGTTTCACGACGTAGCCGTAGGTCTTGGTCGTGCCTTCGCGGCGGAACCAATTGTTGGGGGAGGTATCGTCGGAGGCGTAGTCGGGGGAGATGCCGTCGGGCAGGAGCGCGGTGGGGGCGAAGTTGCGGTTGAAGTTCGCGTCCTTGCGCAGGCCGAAGGTGGAGACGAGGCGGCCGCCGAGCAGATGGTTCTGGGTGACGGCGCCGTAGGTTTTGATGATGTTGGCGAAGTGCTGGACGCCGGGGGCGTAGGCCTCGCCGATGGTGACGGGCTCGCTGACCCACCGGTTGGCCGTCTGGTTGAACCAGGTCAGGTTCTGGGAGCCGGCGAGGCGGTCCCAGGCCGGGGAGCCGTAGTCGATGTTCTGGCCCTGGGCGTCGCCGAGGTAGTAGCGGTAGTTGGCCCGGGCGGCGGTGGCGCCGGCGGCGCGGTTGGTGCTGGCCGCGAGCCAGCTGTGGTTGGAGACGATGACGTCGCGGAACCGGTAGTCGGCGCTGTCGGTGTCCTTGTATTCCGAATACAGGCTGAAAGCGTGGTTGCCGGCCCAGCGGAGCCAGGAGCGTTCGCCCGCGAGATTGAGTTTGTAGGCGAGCTGGCCGCGGTAGATGTCGCGCCGGAGCGGCTGGCGGCGGATGGTCGGTTCCAGGGAATTGACGTAGGGGCGGAGGAAGAAAGGGTTGGGCCGGCCGTCGATGAGCTTTTCATTGACGTCGATGAGGACGACCATGGGGCTTTCGCCGCCGGTGCCGATGAAGGAGCGGTTGTAGCGCTTGGCGTCCTCGCGGAACCAGCCGACCTGGGCGGCGAGCACGTGGCGCGGGGTGTTGACGAAGAACTGTTCCAGCTCCGCGGACATGGTGTCGACGGTGTCCTCGCTCCAGTTGGCGGCGGCGATGTTGTGCTCGGTCCAGTCGTAGATCGAACGGTCGACGATGCTGACGGCGGTGGGGGCGAGGGGGCCGACGCGCGGGGCGATGCCGCTGATGACGTAGCGTTCGTTGCCGGCCTGGAAGTCGGGGGTGGGGACCGGATTCGGGTTGGCGGCGGAGACGGCGGGGATGCCGGAGCGACGGTTGACGGTGTAGGCGCCGACGGTGCCCTGGTCGATGAAGAGGCTGGGGCGGGCGTAGAGGCCGGTGCCGCCGGACTCGAGGCCGGGGCCGAGGAGCGTGGTTTCGGTGCCCTGATTGTTGTTGTAGGGGACGACGGTGCGGACGCCGCCGCGCGTGACGGTCCAGGTCGAGGGATCCCAGGTCGGGCGGCCGTTCTGCTGCCAGTAGGTGACGCCGTCGCGCGGGAGGATGGCGTTGGGGCGGCGGGCGTAGTTCTCGTAGCGTTCGAAGGAGCCGCGGAGGGTGGTGTTCCGGAACGGCTTGAACTGGATCATGCCGTTGTAGCGTTCGGTGCGGCTGAACGAAGGCTGGCGGACGTACTCGTCGTTTTGGCGGACGATGCTGGCGCGGAGGGCGAGTTTGTCCTTGATGAGCGGGCGGCTGATATCGACGAGGGCGCGGACGCTGCCGAGGTTGTCGGTGCGCAGTTCGAAGGTCGTGGTCTCGCGGCGGAGGTTGGCGGTGGAAGGGATGGTGTTGACGGTGCCGGAGCCGGTACCGAGGCCGAAGATGTTGGAATTGGGGCCGCGGCTGATCTCGACGGCATCGATGTTGACGGGATCGAAGGGGACGCGGCCGCTGGTCTGGAAGTTGCCGCGGGCGGTATTGGCGGCGCCGATACCGCGGACGCGGTTGGCGTTGTTGGGATTGCCGGCGACGTTGTCGACGACGACGCCGTTGCGGTCGATGACGACGTCGGTGAAATTGCCGATGCCCTCGGTGTTGGCCTCGTAGAGGAAGACGTCGTTGATATCGAGGAGGGCGAAGTCCTCCATCTGCTGCTTGGTGACGACGGAGATGGAGGCGCCGAGATCCTCGAGTTTGGTGTCGATGCGGGTGCCGGAGAGCGTGTTGGAGGCGTAGTAGCCCTTGTCGGTGCCGGCGCTGACCTGGAAGGGCGAGAGCTCGACGATCCGGTTTTCGCCGGTCCCCGGGGCGGCGACCGGGGCCTGGGCGTTGCGGGCGGCGTCGGCGCGCTGGGCGGCGAGTTCGGCGGGATCGAGGCGGCCGTTGCGATTCAGGTCGTAGCGGGCGAGGGTGGCGGCGTCCGGGGCCGGAGCCGCGGGCGCGGTCTGGGCGGAGGCGCGGGGGAGGAGCGGCAGGGCCAGCAGGGAGCAGGCGAGGAGAAGGACGGGCGGACGCAAAGCGGACGCGGCCGAAGCGGGCAAGGAAGGCATGGGCATAGGGGTTGGGTGCTGGGGCAACAACCAAGGCGTCCCGCGGAGGGGCCAAGGCTGCTCGGGGTGGACAGTCAGGCGGAGGGAGGAAATCGACAAATTCCGCCGGAGGCAAGGAGCCGCGCCGCTTTCGGCCGGTGGCGCCGCGGGCCGGCGGGCGAACGCGGCCGGTTCAGGGCGCGAGGCGGCGGCCGAGGATGATCAGGTCGCGTTCGATGCCGTCGAGGACGGCGACGCGCGGCAGGTGGGCCCAGCGGATGAAGTTTTCCGAGGCAAAGAGGCGCAGGCTCGGTTCGTTGTGGCCGAAGATGTAGCCGAGCAGCGTGTGCAGGCCGAGGGCGGGGGCGCGGGCGACGGCGGTGCGCAGGAGGGCGCGGCCGAGGCCCGAGCCGCGGCGCGATTCCGCGACATAGATCGCGATCATGGCGGTGCCGTCGTACGCGGCGCGGGCGTAGAAGGTGTCGAAACTGAGCCAGGCGGCGACGGTGCCGTCGGGGGCCGCGAGGACCCAGAGCGGGCGGGCGGGGTTGCGGTGGGCGTCGAACCAGGCTTGGCGATCCGCGACCGTGACGGGTGCGAGGTCGGCGGTGACCATGCGGCCGGCGACGATCGAATTGTAGATGGCGACGATCGCCGGCAGATCGGCTTGGACGGCGTCGCGCAGGACGAAGCCCGGCGGGAAAGCGGGGGTCATTTCTTCGCCGCGTCGGCCGCCGGCGACTTCGCGAACTGGATCTTGTTGGCGATGTCGGCGAGGCGGTTGCGCAGGAGCTCGTCTTCCTCGGCGACGGTCTTGGCGTAGGCCTTGCCCTCGATGACGCGTTCGGCGAGCTCGATGCTGACAACGAAGATGTGGCCGCTGCGGACGAAGACGAAGTTGCCGCGTTTGGCGACGGGGATGCGGTCGTCGGCGATGGCGGGGACGCGGTTGCCGAACATCGTGCCGCCGGGAATCAAGATGTAGGTGAGCAACGTGCCGTCGAGAGTGCCGGGCAGGAATTTCGCGCTTTCGATCTGCACGCCGGCGAAGGTCTGCTTGAAGTCGGCGAGGACGAAGTTGCTGAAGAAATAGATGAGGTAGTCTTTCAGGCCGCGGGTGGAGAGTTCCCAGCGCTGGGTGGCGTCCTGCGGGAAGGCGGCGATGGTGACGTGGACGTTGAAGGCGTCCTGGAAGGTGACGACGTTGGGCGTGTCGGTGATCTCGCCGCCGAGTTCGGGGAGGACGGGTACGGCAATTTTGAATACGCCGGTCGGGGAGACGTAGTTGCGGCCCTCGATCGAGCCGGCGAGCACGGGGGCCGGGGGCGTCTGGGCGCGAAGCGCCACGGCGAAAAGGGCGAGGCAGAGCGCGAGCGGGAAGCGGGCCATAGTCGGAGGAAGAACGAGTATCCGCCTCCGACCGGCTTTCAAGCCAAGGGTGGCGGAGGCACGTGCGGCGCGAAGCGGACCCACCAGGAAACGGGGACGGCCTCGGGGCGGGCCTGTTCGGTGAGACCCTCGGCTTGCAGGAGCGAGCGCCACGTCTCGGCCGGGAAATCGTCCGGCAAGCGGGCGCGCAGGAGGGCGCCGAGTTGTTTCCGGCGTTGCTGGAAACAGGAGCGGACGAGGGCTTTCACGTTTTCCGAAAACACGAAGGGCGCGGGCCGGCGCACGAGGTTGAGCAAGTGGGATTCGACGTCGGGGCGCGGGAAAAAACAGGCGGCGGCGACCTTGTGGCCGGGGGCGACGGCGTAGGCGGCCTGCAGAAACACGGAGATGGCGCCGAAGGATTTCAAGCCGGGGGCGGCGGCGTAGCGTTGGGCGGCTTCCTGTTGCAGCATCAGCACGAGGCGCGAGGGCAAGGGGCCGGCGAGCACTTCGTCGAGCCAAGGCGTGGCGATGGCGTAGGGCAGATTGGCGACGACCTTGAAGGCGGCGGCGCGGTCGGGCGGGAGGGCGGCGAGGGGGTGTTCGACGGCGTCGCCCTCGAGCAGGTGGAAGCGGTCGGGAAACTTGGGCAGCAGGTTTTCCGTGAGATGCGTGTGCAGGGTGCGGTCTTTCTCGACGGCCCAGACCTCGGCGCCGGCTTCGAGCAGGGCGGTCGTGAGCGTGCCGAGGCCGGGGCCGACCTCGACGACGGCGTCGCCGGCGCGGACCTCCGCGAGTTCGAGCGATTTCCGGACGATGTTGCCGTCGACCAGGAAATTCTGGCCGAGGAAACGTTTCGGCTGGTGGCCGAGTTGGGCGAGGAGATCGCGCGTGGCGGTCGGCGAAAGCGGCATGGGTCAGCGCGGGGCGCGGCCTTCGTCGACCTCGTAGTAATCGAAAAACGTGAGCAGGTCGGTGCGGTGCGCGAGGCCGCTCTCGGCCTTTTGCAATTCGAGCGTGGGGGTGGCGTCGTCGCGCCAGCCGCGTTTGGCGGCGAAGCCGTTCCAGATGAGGCGGTCGGTGTCGTCGATGGCGCGGCCGTGGGCCTGGATCCAGGCGAGGATCTCGTCGTCGGTGCCGCCGGCCAAGGTGCGCGTTTTCAAATCGTCATACTTGATCCCGAGGAAGTGGCAGAGGCGGCCGTCGAAGCCCTTGCCGAGGAAGGCGTGGTGGTCGGCGTGCAGTTCGCCGCGGGCCTGGATGCGGATCTTGTCGAGGGTGCGCGGGAGGAAGTAGAGGCCGCCGAGTTTCTGGAAGGCGGTGAGGGGGCGGAGGAGCATGTTCGGAAAATTGGGAAAGCGGGAAATTGGGAA
>NEUS01000081.1 GCA_002288455.1 Opitutia bacterium Tous-C1TDCM | reverse complement strand
CGGGGCGGCGCGTTTGAGCCGCAGCGGTTCGGCCCGGCGCATGCCCGGGGTGCCGGCGCTGACGAGCACGTAGCCGCAATCGTCGAGCCCGCGGCGGCCGGCGCGGCCGATCATCTGGAGCAGGTCGTGCGGGGCGATCTCGCGGTCGAGATGGTCGTGCCGGAAACTGCCGGCGGTGATCAGCACGGAGCGGAGGGAGAAATTGATGCCGGCGCTGAGCCCGAGCGTGGCGACGACGGCGCGGAGCTGGCCGGCCTTGGCGAGCGGCTCGATGACGCCGGCGCGTTGCGCGTAGCTCAGCCCGCTGTGGTGGAAGGCGACGCGGCGGGCGAGGAGTTTGGCGAGCCGCGGGCCGCAGAGCTGTTCCTGTTCCGGCGTGAGCGTGAGCGGATCCGCCAGCGGCAATTCGCGCGCGAACTGCCGTGCCAGCCGTTCCGCGTCGGCCCGGTGCGGGGCGAACACGAGCACGGGCCCGAGATTCTCGCGGAGCGCCCCGGCGACGCGTTTCGACCAGAAGCCCTCGATGCAGCGGGGCAGGCCGTGGATCAGGTCGTCGACGTCGATCTCCTCGAGTTGCACCGGCCGCTCGCGGTGCTGGATCACCTCGGCGTGCCGGCCGAGGCGGTGCAGCCAGGCGGCGACATCGTGCGGGTTCGCGACGGCGCCGGAGAGGAGCAGCAACTGCACCGTCCGCGGCGCGCAGAGCAGCACGCCCTCGTAGTGGTTGCCGCGATGGTTGTCGGCGAGCCAGTGGTACTCGTCGACGACGAGCAATTGGAAGGGTTCGCCGCCGGCGTGGCGCGGATCGCGCGGACCGGCCGGGCCGTCGTCGTCGGCCGCCGTCGCCGCGGCCACGACGAGGCTTTGCACGGCTTCGAGGGTGGCGACGACGATCGGGGCGCGGGGGTTGACGCAGAGGTCGCCGGTGATGATGCCGACGTCCCAATCGCGCGCGCGCCATTCCGCGAACTTGTCGTTGGCCAGCGCGCGGGTCGGCACGGTGAACAGGGCGCGTTTCGCGAAGTTGGATTGCTCGGCCCAGCGTTCGAAAACGTAGGTTTTGCCGGCGCCGGTCGGGGCGTCCACGACCGCGTCGCGGCCCGCCCGCAGCGCGGCCAAGGCCTGCGCCTGCCAGCGGTCCGGCAGCATGAGTTTCTGCAGACCGGCGAACGCGTCGGAGAGCATGCGCGCACCGTGGAACGCGGTCGGCGCCGGGTCAAATGCCGGTCCGGGAATGCGGTTTACGCCGCGGCGCGCTGCGGGAGAGTCCCGAGGATCGCGCGCACCGGGGCGGATACTTTGCCGCGTTGCCAGGCCAGCCAGAGGTCCCAGGTCGCGCCGGTTTCGCGCAAGAGGCGGAAGACGACGCCGGGGACAGCGATCTTGCGCGTGTACTCCGGCAGCAACGCGACCGCGCCTTCGGTCACGATGGTGGCGAGGGCGTGCGTGAGGCTGTCGGCGTCGAGCACGAGGTGCGGCCGGAAGCCGGCGCGGCGGCAGAGTTTCGTGAGCCAGGCGTTGTGGCCGGGCATGTCGTGTTCGTTGGCGCCGACGAAGAGCGCGCCCTTGAGATCCGCGAGTTTCAGCGCGGGCCGCGCGGCGAGGGGATGGTTTTCCGCGAGCGCGACGTAGCCGGCAAAGGTCGCGAGTTTGCGCAGGTAGAATTCGCGCCCGAGGTAGGCGCCGGCGCTGTCGATCATGGCGAGATCGATCTCGCCGCGCCGCAGGGCCCCGATCTGTTCGCCGGGCGAGAGGTCGAGCAGTTGTACTTTCACTTCCGGGTTGGTCCGGCGCAGTGCGGCGAGCGCCGGGTGCAGGTAGTCGGCGGCCGCCGACATGAGGTAACCGATCCGCAGGCGCGCGCTCTGGCCGCGGGCGGTCTTGCGCACGGTTTCCAGCGCGGCGTCGAAGTCGGCGAGCACGGGCCGCATCCCGTCCGCGAGCGCGTGGCCGGTGGCCGTGAGCGCGACGCCGCCGGGGCTGCGCTCGAAGAGGCTGCCGCCGACGGCCTGCTCGAGGGTCCGCAGCTGCCGCGTGAGCGTCGACTGCGAGACATGCAGGCGGACGGCCGCCTGGTTGAGGCTGCCGTGCCCGGCCATGGCGAAGAAGGAACGGAGCAGATCGACGTTCATCGCCGGCAGGGTTATGCGGAAAACGCATGACAGCAAGCCGCTCCGCGCAGTGGCCGGAAAGGCGGACCGATGCTACTGTCCGGGCCATGCAAAACCGCTCCCGTCTCCCCCTCGCCCTCCGCGGCGCCGCCGTCGCCGTGCTGCTGGCCGGCCTCGGCACCTGGGTCGCGACCGGCGCCCACCGCGGCTGGACGCAGACCAGCGCCGTCACGATGCAGAAGGACGAGATCACCGGCATCGACTACCCGGTCCGCCGCGACGCCTTCGTCGCCGGCGTCGAGATCCCGCTGGCCGCTGCCGGCCTGGCCGCGGTGCTCGCCGGCCTTTCCTTCGTTTCCCGCCGTCGTCCCGTCGCCGGCCTGACGCCGGCCGCCCAGAGCTGATCCCGCTCCTTGTTTTCCGGTCCCCCAAAACTCAAAACCCAAAGCTCAAAACCCAAAACCGTTTCCGCCTTTCCCATGAATACCACCACCCTCCGTTCCTCCCTCCGCCTGGCCTTCGCGTTCTCCGCCGCCACGGCCGCCGCCGTCGCCGCGCCGCTGTCCTTCGATTTCAAGGACCCGAAAGGCGTCAACAACGTCCAGTTCAAGCTCGATGCGCCGCTCGAAGCCATCACCGGCACCGCCACCGGCATCTCCGGCAAGGTTTCGTTCGACCCGGCCAAGCCCGGCGCGACCACCGGCACCATCGTGCTCGACGCGAAGTCGCTGACGGTCGGCAACCCGATGATGGGCGACCATCTCCGCAGCGACCAGTGGCTCGATGTCGCCAAGCACCCGACGATCACCTTCGAGGCGGTCTCGCTCGGCAATGTGCGCACCCAAGGCACGGCCACCACGGCCGAGGTCACCGGCAAGCTCACGGTCAAAGGCGTCACCAAGGACGTGAAGGTCCCGGTTTCGCTGACCTACCTCGCCGACAAGCTCGGCGCCCGCGTCAACGATCCCAAGGTCAAGGGCGACCTGCTCGTCCTCCGCGCCAACTTCGAGATCAACCGCAGCGATTTCGGCATCAAGCCCGGCCAAGCGACCGACAAGGTCGCCGAGACGATCCAGTTGTCGCTGAGCATCGCCGGCGCCGCGCCGCGCGCCTGATTCGTCCCCGTGCCGGCGGCGGTTTCCTCCGACCGCCGGCCTGTTTCCTTCCTGCTTTGGCCGGTCCCGATCCGGCCCGACCGGTACTCCGTGTCCCAAACGTCCGATCCTCCCCGCCATGAACGCCAACGCTCCCATATCCGGCCTCCACCACGTCACCGCCATTGCCAGCGACCCGCAGGCGAACGTCGACTTCTACACCGGGCTGATCGGCCTGCGCCTCGTGAAGAAGACGGTCAACTTCGACGACCCGTCCGCGTACCACTTGTACTACGGCGACGGTGCCGGTTCGCCCGGCACGATCCTGACCTTCTTCTACTGGCCCGGCCAGGCGGCCCGCGGCCGCGTCGGCGCTGGTCAAATGACGGCAATCTCGTTCTCGGTCGCGCCGGCCGCGCTCGACTATTGGGCCGACCGACTGGCCGCCCGCGGGATCGCCGCGGAACGGCGCCTGCGCTTCGGCGAGGAGATGATTGCGTTCGCGGATCCGGACGGGATCCCGGTCGAACTGGTAGCCGATGCAGCCGATCGCCGCTCGGGTTGGACGCAGGCGGGCATTCCGTCGGAGTTCGCGGTCCGGGGCCTGCACACCGCGCAACTCACGGTGCGCGTCGCCGCGGCCACCGAGGAACTGCTCGTCCGCGACATGGATTTCCGGCTGGTGCGCCGCGAGGGCAACCGGGCCCGCTTCGAGGCCGGTCCCGGCGGTTCCGGCCGCTATGTCGATGTCGTGGGCGACGCCGCCGCGCGGCCCGGTGCCGGCGGTTCCGGCACGGTCCACCATGTCGCGTTTCGCGTGGCGGACGATGCGGGTGAACTCGCGCTGCATTCCCGCCTCGCGCTCGCCGGCTACCATGTCTCGGGCGTGCGCGACCGGAGTTACTTCCGCTCGATCTACTACCGTGAACGCAACGGCATCCTCTTTGAGATCGCGACGGATATCCCCGGCTTCGCCGTCGACGAATCTGCCGCCGAACTCGGCACGGCGCTCAAGTTGCCCGCACAGTTCGAGCCGCACCGCGCGGAGATCGAGGCCGCGTTGCCCGAACTTCATCCGGCCGGGCGTAGGGAGTTGAGCGTTGAGCGCTGAGAGTTGAGAGACCGACCCCTCCGCATCGCACCGCGGCACTCGTTGCGGTTGTTTGGCCATTTTCCTTTCGTTCCTCCCGTCCCATCCCCGTCCCCTCCGCTCCATGAACACCCGCGTCAAAGTCATCTTCTACAGTCTCTATGGCCATGTCTGGCACCTCGCCGAAGCCATCGCCGCCGGCGCCCGCGAAGTCCCGGGCACCGAGGTCGAAGTCCTCCAGGTGGCCGAAACGCTGCCCGCCGACGTCATCGCGAAGATGGGCGCGACCGAGGCGAAAAACGCCTTCGCGCATATCCCGCTCGCCGATCCGCGCACACTCGGCGAGGCGGACGCCCTCCTCTTCGGCACCGGCACGCGCTTCGGCAGCGCCTCGGCCCAGCTGCAGGCGTTCTTCGACCAGACGGGAGGCCTCTGGGCCAAGGGCGCGCTCGTCGGCAAGGTCGGCGGCGTGTTCACCTCGACGGCGACGCAGCACGGCGGGCAGGAGACGACGTTGATCGGCATGCAGACGTTCCTCTTCCACCACGGCATGGTCGTGGCCGGCGTGCCATACGCGGCGCCGGAACTGAGCAATGTCGCGGAGCTGAGCGGCGGCACGCCCTACGGCGCGACGACGATCACCGGTCCCACCGGCGCCCGTCTGCCCAGCGCCAACGAACTCGCGATCGCGCGGTTCCAGGGCCGCCACACCGCGCAGCTCGCGGCGAAGCTGAAGGCGAAGTGACGACCGCACGGCGAAGGATTTCGAAACCGGACGCGGTTGCGTAATGGCGGGCGAGGGCGAACGGCGCTATCTTCGCCGCCTCCATGCACCCTGACGAACAACGCGCCACCTTCGCCCTCCTGCTCCACGCCGCGCTCGCCGACGGCCTCAAATCCGACGCCGAGCGCGCCGCCCTGCGCCGGATCACGGAGGGGTTTCCGGGCGCCGACGGCTCGGCCTTCAACCCGTGGACCGTGTATCAGGAAGTCCTGGGCGGAAAGTTGTCCGTGGCAGCCGCCGTGGCGGCGTTGAAAACGCCGGAGGCGAAGATGCTCGCCTACGAGATGGCGCTCGGCGTCTGCGACACGGACGGCCCGCCGAATCCGGCCGAGCAGACGTTCCTCGCGGACCTGCGCACGGCGCTGGCATTGCCGGCCGGCGCGATGGCCGTCGAGCAGGCCGCGGATCAGATTGCCGCGGGTCCGGTCCCGCCGGTGCTCCCGGCGGAAACGAAGGCCCCGGCCGTTGCGGCGGTGAACCTCGCGGCCCTCGAGAAGTCCGTCCTCCACTACGCGATCCTCAACGGCGCCCTCGAATTGCTCCCGCAGAATCTGGCGACGATGGCGATCGTGCCGCTGCAGATGAAGATGGTCTACGGCGTCGGCAAGGCGCACGGCTACACCCTCGACCGCGGCCACATCCGCGACTTTCTCGCGACGGCCGGCGCGGGGCTCGCGGCCCAGGCCGTCGAGGGCTACGCCCGCAAACTGCTCGGCGGACTCGTCCGCGGTGCGCTCGGCGGCGGCATGGTCGGCGGCTTGGGCCGCATGGCAACCGGCGCCGCGACCGGGGCCGCGGTGACCTTCGCCGCCACCTATGCGCTCGGTCATCTGGCGATCCGCTACTACGGTGGCGGCCGGCGGATGGAAACGGCGGTGCTGAAGGATACTTACGCGAAACTGCTCGGCGACGGCCGCGCCGCCTTCGGCGAGCACCGCGGCGAGATCGAGCGCCGCGCGGCGACGCTGTCGCCGAGCGATGTGATCAATTTGGTGCGCGCGCCGTGAGGAATCGCGCGCGGGGTCGGTCCGCCACGGGCTGATCCGCGCACCGGAGTGCCGACCGGGGGCGGGCTTGGCCGGGGAGGTCGCCCGGCGCGAAATTAACAGGTTGCGGGCCGACCCCGTTCGGCGGCTTCTACCATCATGGCCCGATTCCTTGCCGTCTCCGCGCTGGCCGTGCTCACCGTCGCGTGTGCGCGCGCCGAAAAACTCACGCCCGCCGGGGCCTTCGGCCCGCGCAGCCTCGCCGGCCCCGCCGCGCGCGGCGTGGCGCTCGCGCCCGACGGCTCGCGCGTCACGTACTTGAAATCCAAGGACGACGACCAGCAGGTGCAGGACCTTTGGGCGATCGACGTCGCCGGCGGGGAACCGTACCGGCTGATCGACGCGCGGTCGCTCACCGCCGGGACGAAGGAACTTTCCGAGGCCGAGAAGGCACGCCGCGAACGCCAGCGGATCTCGGCGCGCGGCATCGTCGCGTATGCGTGGGACGACAAGGGCCGCTTCATTCTCGTGCCGGCCGACGGCGATCTGTTCCTCTTCGACGTCGCGGCCGGGCAGGTCCGGCCTTTGCCCGCGACGCCCGGCGACGAGGTCGATGCGAAGGTCTCGCCCCGGGGCAATTTCGTTTCCTACGTGCGCGACCAGAATTTGTACCTGCGGGATTTGGCCGCGGGCACCGAGACGGCGATCACGACGGAGGGCGGGGGCACGGTGACGTTTGCGACGGCGGAGTTCGTCGCGCAGGAGGAGATGGACCGCCATACCGGCTACTGGTGGTCGCCCGACGAACGGCGCCTCGCCTTCACCAAGGTGGATGAGGCGCAGGTCGACGTGGTGCCGCGGTTCGAATTCGGAGCGGCCGGCGCGAAGACCGTCAACCAGCGCTACCCGCGCGCCGGGCGGCCCAATGCCGTGGTCGAGTTGCTCGTGCGCGACCGCCAGACGGGGGCGACCGTGACGATGGATCTCGGGCTCGACCGCGATATCTACCTCGCGCGCGTCGCATGGTCCCGCGATGGCCGCATGCTGTTCGCGCAGCGGCAATCGCGCGACCAGCGGTTGCTCGAGCTCATCGCCTTCGATCCGACGACGGGCCGCGGCCGCGTGATCTTGACGGAACGCAGTTCGGCTTGGATCGAACTGACGGACGATTTCCGCGCCTTGGCGGACGGGGATTTTCTCTGGTCCTCGGCGCGCTCGGGCCACCAGCACCTTTATCTTTACGCCGCCGACGGAACGCTGCGCCGGACCTTGACGCAAGGGGATTGGCCGGTGGGCGACGTCGAGGGCGTCGACGAGGCGCGCGGCGTCGTGATTTTCTCCGCCTCGAAGGACACGCCGATGGAACGGCGGCTGTACGAAGTGTCGTTCCGCGAACCGCAGGAACCGAAACCGCTCGTGCCGGCGGGCGGCTGGTGGACGGCGGCGGTGGCGAAGACCGGCGGGGCCTTTGCCGGAACGTATTCCGATCCGCGGACGCCGCCGCAGACGGCGCTCTATGCCGCCGACGGCCGGCGCGTGCGCTGGATCGAGGAGAACCGGCTCGACGAAAAGCACCCGTATTGGCCTTACCGGGACGGGCTCGGCGCGGTCGAGTACGGGACCTTGCGGGCCGCGGACGGGCAGCCGTTGCACTATTCGCTGCAGCGGCCGGCGGACTTCGATCCGGCGAAGAAGTATCCGGTGATCGTATCCGTTTACGGCGGACCGTCGCCGCGGCCGCGCGTGACCCGGAGCTGGGGCAGCCCGACGGACCGCGTGCTGACCGACGCGGGTTATGTCGTCTTCAAACTCGACAACCGCGGCACGGGCAACCGCTCGGTCGCGTTCCAGACCGCGCTGCACCGCCGGCTCGGCACGGTGGAGGTCGAGGACCAACTCGTCGGGGCGCGTTTCCTGCATTCGCTGCCGTATGTCGATCCGGCGCGGCTCGGGGTGATGGGTTGGAGTTACGGCGGGCTGATGACGCTGCTGCTGCTGAGCGAGCCGGGCACGCCGTTTGTCGCCGGGGCGGCCGGGGCGCCGCCGACCGACTGGGCGTTGTACGACACCCACTATACGGAGCGCTACCTCGGCACGCCGCAGGACAACGCGGCCGGTTACGCGAAGGCCGACGTGCTCACGCGGCTCGACGCGATGCAGCCGGGCTCGCTGCTGCTGTTGCACGGAATGGCGGACGACAACGTGGTGCTGGAAAACACGACGCGCCTGATGGCCGCGTTGCAGGCGAAGGCGATCCCGTTCGAGCTGATGCTGTATCCGGGCGAGCGCCACAGTATCACAAGCACGCGCCTCAAATCCCGCCACTCGCTCCAGACCCAGCTCGATTTCTTCAACCGCAGGTTGAAGTGAGCGGCGCGGCGATGCCCGCGGCGGACCGCGGCTTGCGCCGGACCCGCGCCCCGCGCATTCGTCGGGGGCCCCATGCGCTTTCTTTGGATTTTGCTTTCGTTGGTTGTCGTCCGGACCGCGGCCGGCGCGGTCGCCGATTTTCCGCTCGGCTGCAGCCTTGAGGCCGACGGCCGTCGGCATGTGTTCGCCCCCGGGCTGGCCGCGCAGGCCACGTTTGCGGGCGGAGGGATCGAGATCGAATGGCGGCGCGAAGCGGGCGTCGTAGCGGCCACGTTGCGCAACGGCTCGGCGGCTCCGGTGAAACTCGGCCGCTTCGTGCTCGCGCAGGCGACCGGCGTGCCCGGCGACCGCGCGCTCGTGATGAGCGGTTGGCAATTGCCCAACCTCGTGCAGCCGACGGCCGGGAAGAAACTGGTTTCGAAGACCCTGCTGCAGCTCTGGGATCCCGCGGGCGCCGCACCGGCGGCGGTGCAATTCGGTTTCGTGACCTTCGACCGGATCAACACCGAGATCGAAATCGAAAGCGGCACGGTGTCGGCGGTGTGCGATTTCGAGGGCTTCGTGCTCGCGCCGGGCGCGATGATCGCGAGCGAGCGGCTGCGGATCGCGCGCGACGCCGATCCGATCGCGGCCCTGCACGCCTGGGGCGAGGCGGCCGCGGCGCACTACCGGCCGCGGCTGTGGCCGACGACGCCGTCGGGCTGGGTCGGCTGGTCCTGGGTCGATCCGTTCAACCAGGAGCGTTACGAGGACGTGGTGCGGCGGAACGCGCGGGCCATCCGCGAGAAACTGCCGGGCGCCGACCTCGGTTACATCTGGGTCAGCATCGGCAACCTGCTCGACCGTGAACCCGGAGCGTGGCTGGAGTGGAACCGCGCGCTCTTCCCGAGCGGGCCGCAGGCGCTGGTGCGAGAACTCGACGCGCAGGGCTTCAAGCTGGGGCTTTGGGCCGGCGCGTACTGGGTGAGCTCGCGGCTGGAGGCGCGCGTGAAGCAACTGCGCCCGGCGTTTCTGCTGAAGGACGGCCAACCGATGAGCATGCCGCACCGCGACCTCGGCCCGCAGTACATCCTCGACCCGACGCATCCGCTGACGCACGCGTGGTTCCGCGAGATCTTCACCACGTGGCGCGAATGGGGCGTGCGCTACTTCATGATCGATTTCGTGCACTCGGTTTCCGGCACCACGCCCGGGCGCTTCGTGGCCGACGGCTACCACAACCGCGCGCTCGTCCCGAGCGTCGAGGCGATGCGCGATTCCCTGAAAGTCATCCGCGAAGCCGCGGGCGACGATACCTACCTGCTGGTGAGCACGGGGCCGACTTTCCAGACCGTGGGTTTGCTCGACGCCGTGCGCGCCGGCACCGACTACGGCGAGGGCCGGCCACTCGACGGACCGGGCAAGGGCTTCTTCCCCGCGACCTTCATCGTCAACAAAGCCGACTACTGGACCTCGCACCTGCGCGCCGTGCAGGCATGGGCGACGCACTTTTTCGCGCACCGCCGGCTCTTCATCGCCGATTCGGGCAACGTGCTCACCGTCGACAAACCCGTGCCGCTGCCGGACGCGCAGATCAGCGCGACGATCTTCGGCCTCAACGGCAGCCCCCTCATGATCGGCGACGACGTCGACCGCATGGCGCCGGAGCGCCTCGCGTTGCTGCGGCAGCAATTCCCGCGGCTGCCCGAGGCCGGCGAGCCCCTCGACCTGTTCGAGTCCGTGGAGCCCGACTATGTGAAGACGTTCCGCCTGCGCGTGCGGACGGACTGGGACAACTGGGATCTGTTTGCCGTCTTCAATTTCGGCGCCGAGGCGCTGCACCGCGTGCTGCCGGCGACGGGGGCGGTGTGGGATTTCTGGGACGAGCGCTACACGGGCGTGGCCGCGGGCAAACTCGACGTCGTCGTGCCGCCCCGGAGCGTGAAGTTGCTGCGCGTGGCGCCGGCGCGCGCGCATCCGTGGGTGCTCTCGACCGACATCCACATCCGCCAAGGCCAGGCGGAACTGACGGGCGTGGGTTGGGACGAAGCGGCCCTCGAGTTGCGTTTCACGACGGCGCGGGCGGGCAACGTATTCCTGCGCGTGCCGAAAGAATTCCGGTTGGCCGAGCCCAAGGGATTGTGGATCGCGAAAGACGGCAACGACGCTTCGCTGCTGGTGCGCGTGACGGCCGAGCCCGGCGAACGGCGGATCCGTTTCGTCCGGATGTGAAGCCTGGGTCCCGCGATTTCGTTTTTACGATTTTCCAATCGAACTTCCCTCCCGCCCCCATGAATCAACTCCGCCCGTTGCTTCGCGTCCTGTTCATCGTGGTCGTTGGTTTTTCGGCCTTTGGCCTGCGCGGCGCGGCGCCGGATTGGTCGCTGCTGGCCGCGACGGCCAAGGCGGAATTGAAGAAAGCGCAGGTGCCCGGCTGCGCCGTGGCGGTGGTGCACGAAGGCCGGCTCGTGTGGACCGGCGGCTTCGGGGTGGCGAATGTGGATACGGGCCAGCCGGTCGCGGCCGACATGCTCTTCCGCCTGGGCTCGACGACGAAGATGTTCACCGCGGCCGGCCTCGTGGATCTCGCGGAAGAAGGAAAACTCCGGCTCGACGAGCCCGTCGGCAACCTCGCCAAAGGTTTGACGCCGGAGATCGCACGCCTCACGGCGCACCAGCTGCTGACGCACACCGCGGGACTTTCGGATCCGAACGCGATGGAAGGCCCGCACGACGACGTCGCCCTGGGCGAGCGCGTGCGTGCGCTCGGCCCCAAGGACTTCTTCGATGCCCCGGGCCGCATCTACTCGTATTCGAATGCCGGTTACTGGATCGCGGGTTTCGTCGCGCAGGAAGCCGGCGGCAAACCCTACGCGGATCTGTTGCGGGAGCGTATTTTTCGTCCGCTCGGCATGGAACGGTCGACGTTCCGGCCGACGATGGCGATGACGTGGCCGCTGGCCGTGGGGCACGGGCCCGAGGACCGTTCCCCGCCCAAGGTGGTGCGGCCGCTGGCCGACAACGCCGGCGCGTGGCCGGCGGGCCAGATGTTCAGCAGCGCGCCCGAGTTTGCCCGCTTCTGCATCGCGCTGATGGACGCCGGGCGCTTCGAGGGGCGGCAGGCGATCCCGGCGGCGGTCGTGGCCAAACTCACGCAAGCGCACGCGCCCTTGCCCAACGAAGACCGGCACTACGGCTACGGGCTCAATGTGCGCGTGGCCGACGGACTGCGCTGGTGGTCGCATACCGGCAGCCGCACGGGTTACGGCAGCCTGGTGCGGCTCTGCCCGGACCGGAAGTTCGCGGTGATCATCCTGTGCAACAAGACCGGCGCGAACCTCCCGGCCCTCGCCGATCATGCGGCGGAACTCGCGCTCGGGATCCCGCGGCCCGCGGCGCCGGCGCGCCTGGTCCTGCCGATGGATGTCGCCGAAAGGGCCCGCTATGCCGGCACGTACACCAACGGCCGGACCAATCTGGTCCTGCGGGTGGCCAACGGCCGGCTGGTGGCCGCGACGGGCGGCGAAATCACCAAACGCGGACCGCACCGGTTTGTCCGCGCCGCGACCAAGACGGCGCCGGCGCTCGAATTCACGCTCGTGGCCGACGCCACCGGCCGGATCACGCACCTTTCCGCGCGCGGGCGGGCGTGGCGGCGGATCGATTGAGGCGCGCGCGGAGCGGCGCGGGTCTTCAGGTTCCGCGCGGCGGCCGCCTTTCGGCGCCCGCCGGGGCGGTCACTTTTTGATCCAGCCGAGCGCGACGAGGAAACGGTCGGCTTCGGCCAGGGTTTCCGCGAAATGTTCTTTGCGGTTGAAGAAACCGTGGGTGGCGCCGGCGTAGCCGACCAACGTGCACGGACGACCGGCCCGCTGCATCGCACTTTCGAAAGCGACCACACTGGCATAGGGCACCGTGGTGTCCGCCTTGCCGTGCAGAATCAGCGTCGGAGGCGTGTGCGGACCGATGTGGTGCGCCGGCGAAATCGCCTGCGCCGGCACGCCGAGTCGCTCGACGCTCAGCGTGGCATCGTTCCCGCGGAGTTCCAAGTCCGCGATCGGCGCAAGGGTGGCGGCGGGGTTGAAGAGGATCAGCGCGTTGGGACGCTCGTTGCTGCCGAAGCCGTCGAGGGTGCCGGTGCAGGCGGCGAGGTGACCGCCGGCGGAACCACCGGCGGCGGCAATATGCTTGGGATCAATGCCGAGGCGTTGGGCGTTTGCGCGGACCCAGGCGATGGCCGCCTTGGCGTCTTTCACGCATTCCACGGCCTGGACGCCGTGCCGGGACTTCACGCGGTAGTCGGCCGTGATCGCGATCATGCCGCGTTGGGCGAAGTGCCGGGCCTGATTCTCGAATTGGGCCGGCGAGCCCGAGTTCCAGCCACCGCCAAAGAAAAACACGATCGCGGGTTTCGGCGCGGCGGGAACCGACTCGCCGAAGATCCAAAGTTTCAATTCGACGGCGTCGATTTTCCGGTAGGTCTCGGCGCGGGCGTCTTTGAAGGACGGAGGATAGGCAGGCTGGGCCAACAGCGGGGTCGCGAGCAGGCAAACCAACAGACGGAGCAAAGACTTCATGGGGATTTGAGGTAGCGTCGTCGCTTACTTCGCCGGTGCGGCCGTGGCTTTGAGGGCGTCGAGGACGATGCCGGGGGTGAGCAATTCAGGCAAAATCACCGGGGCGTCTTTGCCGGGCGCCCAGATCAAATTGAAGGGCACGGCGCTGCGTTGGTAGCTCGCGAGCTCGGCGGTGATGCGCGGGTCTTTGTTGGTCCAGTCGGCGCGGAGCGTCGCGATCTTGTTGGCCGCGAAATAGCGGAGCACTTCGTCGGAACCGAAGACGATTTTTTTGTTGGTCTGGCAGGTGGCGCACCAGCGGGCGGTGAAATCGACGTACACCGTGCGGCTTTCGGCTCGCAGTTTGGCGACGGCTTCCGGGCTCCACGGTTCCCAGACGACGGCCGGGGCCAGGGCGGCGGCGCTGCCGGCGGGGGCCGCCGCGGTGCTGCGCGGCCAACCGACCCAGAGGCCGAGGGCGCCGACGGCGACGAGACCGATCTGGCCGAAACGCGCGCGCGCGGGCTTGGCGCCGGGGGCGTTCCAGCGGCCGTAGATCCAGACCGCGAGCGCGAGCAGCACGAAGGAGAAGAGGGCGTTGAGGAAACCTTCGTCGCTCGTCTGCGCCGCGAGCACCCAGATCATGTAGCCGACCGTGCCGTAGAGCGGGAAGGCCATGAATTGCTTGAACGTCTCCATCCACGCGCCGGGCCGCGGCAGCACTTTCACCGCCTGCGGGAAAGCCGACAGCGTGAGGTACGGCATCGACAGCCCGACCGCGATGGCGGTGAAGATCGTGTAGGATTCGAAGGTCGAAACCGCGAGGGCCGCGCCGAGCGCGGGAGCGAGGAAGGGCGCGCTGCACGGCGTCGCCACCACGGTGGCGAGGACGCCGGTGAAGAACGAACCGGCGTAGCCCGACTTCGTCTGCAGGTCGGAACCGACGGCGGTGGCGCCGAGACCGAACTCGAAGACGCCGCTCATGTTCATGCCGAAGACGAGCATCAGCACGGCGAGCACGTAGACGAAGACGGGCGACTGGAGTTGGAAGCCCCAGCCCAATTGGTCGCCGCCGGCGCGCAGTACCGCGAGCACGGTGGCGAGGGCCCAAAACGAAAGCAGCACGCCGAGCGCGAAGACCAGACCGTGGGCGACGATCTTGCTGCGCTGGTGGCCGGACTGGTTCACGAAGCCGAGAATCTTGATGCCGATCACCGGGAAAACGCAGGGCATCAGGTTGAGGATCAGACCGCCGATGAACGCGAGGGCCAGCGTGCCGAGCAGCGAGCCCGGGGCGACCGGCGCGCCGGGACCGGAACCGCCGGCGGCTTTGGCGGCAGGCGAGGAAACGGCGGCGGATGACGCCGGCGCCGGGCCGGTGAACGTTGCCGCAACTTCAAGGCCGCGCAGTTTGCCGCCGGCGAGCCAACCTGTTTCCGAAACGAGCACGCCGAGCAGTTGTTTGGCGTCGGCCGGGCCGTCGTTGGCGATTTTCAATTCGAGGACGAAGCCGCCCTTGCCGTCGGGCTTCACGACTTGCGGCACGTCGAAGGCGATGAAGCCGTCGGCGGAGAAGAAGTGCAGGCCGGACGGCACGACCGCGGGCGTGGTGCCGGGGGCGGGCGCAACAGTGAGCGTCCCGACTTTCTCGCCGCGGGCGGCGGTGAGCGTCCAGGCGGCATCGGCGCGTGGCAGACCGGCGACGACGGCGCGGATTTTCTCGCCCCAGGCGGCGTCGGGTTGCGGCGCCGCGGCGGCGACGGGCAGCGTCAGCGAGACGGTGGCCTTGCCCGGGATGCAGACATCCTCGCACATGAGCCAGTCGGCATCGGCCGTGAGCGTGACCGTTTCGCCGGCCTTCAGATCGGCGGGCGCGGTGAGCGTGACGGGGAGGAGCAAGTCGCCCTCGTAGCCGTTGCCCACGACGGTTTTCTTGCTGTCGCGCAGAATGATCGGCGCGGGCCACTGGATCGGGCCCGCTTTCCAGCCGGCGGGGAGTTTCCACTCGAGGTTCGTGGGGAGGCCGGTGCCGGGGTTGAGCCAGTACGTGTGCCAGTGCGGGGCGTGGACGAGCCGCAGCGCGACGGTCAACGGCTGGCCGGGCTGGATCGTGGCGTCGGCGGCGACGAGCGAGGCTTTGACGTGGTTCGGGGTCGCCAGCGCGGCGCGCGCGGCGGGCGCGAAACCCGGGAGCAGGGCGAGACCGACGCAAAACGTGAGCAGCAGGCGGCGAAGCAGCATGGCGGAAAGGTGGCGGATCATGGTACGAGGCGCAAATCCCGGGGAAATTCCCCCGGGCGGGACGCGGAGCAGGGCCCGGAGGTTCCGTCGCGGCGGCGAGATGCGATCACGGACCGCGCCCGGGCCGGTGGCGACGCCGAAAAGGTAACGCGGGCGTCAGGAGCATTTGCTCCCGACGATTTGAAAGCTGAAAGGTGAAGGTTGAAAGACCGAGCCGGACCGAAAAAGGCGGGAGGCGGCGGAAGAGGCGAAAGGCGAAAGGCGAAAGGCGGAAGGACGGAAGGGGGGGAGTGGGCGGGGCATGAAGGTTGCTGCGGGGGCGCATGATCATCGAACCTTTGGGTGGGACGTGGACGGAGGCGGAGCGGGCGGGATTGGCGCGCGTGTTGGCGGAGTGCGTGGCGGGCGGGGCGTCGATCGGGTTCATGCTGCCGGTGGACGCGGCGGAGATCGCGGCGTATTGGGCAAAGATCGAGGCGGACTTGGCGGGCGGATGGCGGGTGTTGCTGGTCGCGCGCGAGCGGGCGAGCGGCGAGATCGTCGGCACCGTGCAGCTGGCGGCGGAGAGCCGGCGGAACGGCCGGCACCGGGGGGAGGTGCAGAAGCTATTGGTGCGGCCGGGGGCGCGCGGGCAGGGCCTCGGGCGGGAGCTGATGGCGGCGGCGGAGGCGATGGCGGCGGCGCGGGGGCTGACGTTGTTGTTTTTGGATACGAGCGAGGGGGCGGCGGGGGCTTGCGCGTTGTACGATGCGCTGGGGTATGTGCGGGCGGGCGGGATTCCGGGGTGGGCGCTGAATCCGGACGGAAAGCCGGCGGCCAACGTGATCTATTACAAGACGCTGGCGCCCGGCGGTTGAAGTGTTTCACTGCGGCGCAACGTGAGTCCCGAGGAGCAACAAGGCCTGTTCGACCTGTTCACGCCGCAAGCCGGCGTGCACCGGGTGCCGCCGGCCCCGGCGAACAGACGGCCGCAGGCGCAAACGCAGGTGCCGCCGGCGGGGGCGACGGTGGCACGGCCGGAGACGCGGCCGGAGGAGGTGGTGTTCGAACGCAGCCACCGGGCGACGAATTACCGGCTGACGTTGCGGCGGGACGGGACGGCGGTGGCGACGATCCCGGCGCGCGGGTCGGAGCGGGAGGCGTTGCGATTTGTGGAGCAGCATCGCGAGTGGCTGGAACGCGCGCGCGAGCGGCAGCGGCGGCGTCCGCGGGCGGCGGAGATCTGGACGATCGGCACGCATTTGCTCTGGCGCGGCGAGATGGCGGAGGTGCGCGTGGCGGCGGTCGGCGAGAAACCGCAGGTGTGCCTGGCGGCGGATGTGTTCCGGGTGCCGGGCTTCGAGGGTGACCTACGGCCGACCCTGGAGGCGCATTTCGCGCGGCGGGCGAAGATCGAATTGCCGGCGCGGACCTGGGAGTTGGCGGCGGTGACGGGCGTGGAAGTGAAGCACGTGACGGTGCGCAACCAGCGTTCGCGTTGGGGATCCTGTTCCGCCAACGGCACGATTTCCCTGAATTGGCGGCTCGTGCAGACGCCGGATTTCGTGCGCGACTACATCATTTACCACGAGCTCATGCACCTGCGGGAAATGAACCACAGCGAGCGGTTCTGGGCGCGGGTGGAGGAAGTGTGCCCGGGATGGCGCGAGGCGGAGCGCTGGATCAAGCGCAACGGGGCGCTGGTAGGACTTTGATAAAACCGGAATGCGGAGACCGGAGACCGGAATTCGGAAGATAAGAAACGGGGTTCGGATACCGGAATTGGGATACCGGAAACCGGAGATCGGGCCTGCCGGGTGCGGGATTGAGGAAACGGGAAATTGAAGGAGCGGAATTCCGCAGTCGCGGTTTCCGTATTTCCAATGTCCCGGCTGCTGTATCCGGTTTCCGAATTCCGGTCTCCGGTTTTATCTCAGCGCCAATCCAGGAGCTCGACTTCGAAGACGAGGGTGGCTTTCGGGGGGATGCTGCCGCGGTTGCCTTTTTCGCCGTAGGCGAGCCAGTGCGGGATGATGAGGGTGCGCTTTTCGCCTTTGCGCATGCCGATGAAGGCTTCGTCCCAGCCGCGGATCACGGCGCCGGTGCCGACGCGGAAGGTGAAGGGGACGCCTTTGCGGTAGGAGCTGTCGAAGGGCGTGCCGTTGAGGAGACGCCCGTCGTAGTGGCAGATGACTTCGGCGCCGACCGAGGGCGTGAGGTTGCCGGTACCGGGCGCGCGGACGACGTAGCGCATGCCGCTGGGGTGTTTGTGGGCGTTGCCGTACTGTTCGTTGACGAGGCGTTCGTCGTCGGCGTTCCACTGCGGGGCGCGGCGGTTCAGCGCCTCGCGCATCGCGCTGTTGATGGGCCGGCCGGAATTCTCGCGCCACAGGATCCCGGAGCGCGTGACCAGCGCGGCGGTGACGAGGAGGACGGCCAGCAGGAGAAGAACGAAGAAGCTGCGCATGGGTTTGGCGCAGACGGTGCGGGCCGGGCGGGGATTTTGCAAACCCGCCGGCGAGCGGCGGGCGGGGGTAGATTTACGGGTGCGCGGCGCCGAGGGCGGTCTCGAGTTTGAAGATGAGGCCGTCGAGGAGCGCGTCGGTTTCGAGTTTCAATTTCTGCGCCGGCGGAAGCGGGGCGTCGGGCTTGGCGGATTTCTGCTGGCCGGCGAATTCGGTTTCGGCGGCGGTGCGGGCGGATTTGAGAAACGCCTCTTTCACTTCGTGCATGAGGCCGCTCTCGGTGAAGCCGGCGGCGGTGCCGGGGCGGCCGACGAAAGCCGGGGTCGATTCGTCGCCGACCCAGATGCGCCAGCTGTCGTCGTCGGCGAAGTAGACGGCGACGGCGCCGCGTTGCAGCGTGCCGAGCGGGCCGGCGAGGCCGCGCATGAAGGCGCCGGGCTGGGCGTCCTCGGCGTCGGTGGGCGACTTGGCGCGCAGGCGGGCGACGAGGCGGAGGCCGGTGGCGCGTTCGAAGTTGGCGAGTTTGAAATTGAAGTTGCGGGCGCGGGGCGGCGACAGCGGGAGGATTTTCGCGGGGTCGTCGAAGTGGGCGTCGGCGCCGGGATCGCGTTTCGCGGCGGCGAGATCGGCGTACTTGCGGGTCTTGGCCGCGAGGGCGGAGAAGGTTTTTTCGTCGGCGGCAAAGGCGGTGGCGGCGGCGCCGACGCGGCGGATTTTGACGGTCATCTTGTCGCCGACGCGGACCTGGGGGAGGGCATCGAGGCCGGCGATGGCGCGGCCGAAGACGCTGTGCAGGTAGTTGAGGCGATCGACGGGGGCGAGGGTGATGAAGAATTGGGAACCGTTGGTGTCGGGGCCGTCGTTGGCCATGGAGAGGATGCCGGCGGCGTCGTGGCGCAGGCCGGGGACGAATTCGTCGGGAAACTTGTAGCCGGGGCCGCCTTCGCCGGTGCCGAGCGGGTCGCCGCCCTGGATGACGAAGCCGGGCACGACGCGGTGGAAGAAGAGGCCGTCGAAGTACGGCCGCCGCGGCACGGGCCCGAGTTTGCCTTCGGCGAGACCGACGAAGTTGGCGACGGTGAGCGGGGCATTGGTGTAGTGGAGTTCGCAGGTGACGGTGCCGCGGGGCGTGCTGATCAAGGCGTAGAGGCCGTCGGGCAGATTGGCCGGCACGGCGCCGCGCAGGGGCAGGCAGGCGCAGAGCAAAAGGAGCAGCGGCGGGAGGCGGAACTTCATTTCGGGTCGGTTTGATCGATGAGGCCGGAGACGACGAGGCCGGCGGCCTTGTAGAGGGAAGATTGGGAAGGCGGGCCGGCGTCGGTGCCGGCGGCGGACAGATCCGGCAACGCCAGGCCGGCGGGGCCGCCGCTGAGGTACCAGCGGTTGTCGTCGAGGGCGAAGGCGGCGAGGATGGCGTCGGGCGGCAGGTGCCAACGTTGCCGGAGTTCGGCGAGGGCGTCGGCGGTGGTTTGGTCCGGGGACTTGGGCGGGAAGCTGTCGGCGAGGCGGAGATAGATGCGGCGGCCGGTGAAGCGGGCGAGGTTGGCGAGGCGTTGCTCGAGGTACCTGGCCTGCCAGGGCGGGGGGCCGACGTTGAGGCGGGTACGATCTTCGAAAACGGGCGGCGACCAGCGCGAGGCGGCGGCGAGGCGGGCGTTGAAGGCGGGGGCGTCGGTGGCGAAGGCGAGGGCGGCGGGGCCGCGGCGGACGATCTTCACGGACATCGGGTCGCCGCGGGCGATTTGAGGCAGAAGCTCGGCGCCGCGCTCGACGCGGCCGAAAATGCTGTGCACGTAGTCGAGGTGGCGGGCCTCGCCGAGGGTGATGAAGAATTGGGAGCCGTTGCTGTCGGGGCCGCTGTTGGCCATCGAGATGAGGCCGGGGCCGTCGTGGCGTTGGCCGGAGAAAAATTCGTCGGGAAACGTGTAGCCCGGGCCGCCGCGTCCGGTGCCTTCGGGGTCTCCGCCCTGGATGACGAAGCCGGGGACGATGCGGTGGAAGACGAGGCCGTCGAAGAACGGTTTGCCCGGCGCGGGGCCGAGTTTGCCTTCGGCGAGGCCGACGAAACTGGCGACGGTGAGCGGCGCCTTTTCGAATTCGAGGCGGCAGACGAGGGTGCCGCGCGGCGTCGAGATCTCGGCGAAGAGACCGTCGTTCGGATTCCGGACCGGCGGGGCCGGCGGGCGGGAGACGCAGCCGGCGGTGCAGGCCGCGAGGAGGAGCGCGACGAACAGGCGAACCATGGTCGCGGAGGCTGGGGTTCCGCGGGGGCGGCTCAATCGCAAACCGGCGCCGCGCGGGGCGGCGCGCGGGTTCAGGCGAAATGGCGCAGTTCGGAGAGCTGGGTTGAGAGTTGAGAGCAAAGCCGTTCGGTTTCTCGGGCTACGGGCGGCGGCGCCGTGTTCCGGACTGCGACGGATCGATGTCTCAACCTGCAACTTTCAGCTCCCAACGGCACGATCCCGGTTCAGCGGAGGAAGGAGCAGATGTATTCGCAGAGGCCGGATTGCACCGCGATGGTGAAGCCGCTCTTGGCGGGGACGTCGAAGAACGTGCCGGCGCCGTAAGTCGCGACGGCGGTCGAGCCGTCGAGGGTGACGGTGCATTCGCCGGCGACGATTTCCATGCGTTCCGCGGCGTCCGTGCCGAAGTGATACGAGCCGGGGCGGATGAGGCCGAGGGTCTTCTTCACGGCATCGGGGAAGAGCACGGTGTGGCTGACGACGTTGCCGTCGAAGTACACATTGGCCTTGGTGACGACGGTGACGCCGGCGAATTGGGTGGGGAGCGAGGACATGGGACCGTGGTGATGCCGGCCGGTCGGGGGTGAGGCAAGCGCGCGGTGGGCGAGGGAAAGGGCATTGCCCGGCGGGGGCGGAAACCTAGGGTGCGGGCATGGCGAGCTTCCGGAAATTCCGCGTTTATGCGGCGGTCTGCGGCGGGTTGGCGGCGGCGGCGATCGGCGGCGCGCAGCCTTTGCCGGGCACGGTCACGGTGACGGCGCCGACCAAATTGGAATTGGTGCGCGCGGGCCAGGCGGCGGGCGCGGTGGGCTTGAAACCGGGCGACCGGCTCGAGGTGGTCGCGGTCGACGGGGCGCAGGTCGTGGTGCGGTTCCGCAACCTGGCGGGGCGGGTGGCGGCGGCGCATACGGATTTGCCGGCGGCCGCACCTGCGCCTGCACCGGTCGCACCTGCGGCGGGTGCGCGGCCGGCGGCGGCGCCGCTCGCGCCGGCAGAATCGCCGGCGCCGGAGCGGGCGCCCGCGAATCCGATCGAGGAAGCGGTGGCGGGCAAACTCGTGCGGCTGGAAGGCCCCGGGTTGCGGCCGGTACCGCTGGCGCGGTTGGCGCCGGTGAAGTTCTACGGGATCCTGTTTTCCGCCGGCTGGTGCGGGCCGTGCCGGTCGTTCGCGCCGCAGCTGCTCGACGCGTACGGGAAGATCCGGACGCTGTATCCGGAATTCGAGGTCGTGCTGGTGAGCCGGGACAATTCGGCCGCGGACATGCTGGCCTACATGCGCGCGGAGAAGATGCCGTGGCCGGCGCTGGCGTGGCCGGCGCTCAAGGACGCGCGGGCGCTGACGCGCCACGCGGGGAGCGGGATTCCCTGTCTGGTTTTGGTGGATACGAACGGGAAGGAACTTTCGCACAGCTACCGCTGGGGCCGCTACGTCGGGCCGGACGCGGTGCTGGACGACACCTGGAAGATCCTGCGCGAC
>NEUS01000080.1 GCA_002288455.1 Opitutia bacterium Tous-C1TDCM | reverse complement strand
CCGCGGCTTGGAACCCGCACGTCTGCGTGCTTCTTAACCCTCTGCCTCCATCAACACCAACTGTCACCCACCTGTTACCTATGTTCTGAAACAGAAGTGTTACCTATGTTCTGACACGACCGCGCGCGGATCGGTCTTTCACCTTTCAACCTTCACCTTTCAACCGCCGCATCGGCGTCCCCGCCTCAGCTCCCGACCGCTTCCTGATACCGCGACGCCACCGCTTCCGCGTGGGCCCGCACGCGTTCCCGCAATTCCGCCGGCTCCAGCGCTTCCGCCTCGCTGCCGAACGACAATATCCAGCGCGCCAACCACTCGTATGAGTAAGTGAAGAGCGCATACTCCGCCCCGCCGTCGCGCCGCGTTTCCTCGACCAGCGTCGCGTAACTTTCCGACCGCGCGCGGCCCAGCACCGTTTCCGCCAGCCACACCCGCGCCGAATACGTGGCCTCGCGGGCCTGCTGCTCCGCCAGGTGCCGCGTCAGCGAAAAATCCGGCCGCGCCGCGAAACTCTCCGCCCGCACTTCGAGTTGCCGGATCCGGTCGACGCGGAAATGCCGGAAATCCCCCCGCAGCCGGCACCACGCCACGAGGTACCAGGCGCCGCTGTAAAACACGACCCCGAGCGGCTCCGTGTCCCGCACCTCCGCTGCCGTTTTGTCCCTCGCGCAGTACGAAAACCGGATCACGCGCCGCTGCGCCACCGCGCGCTGCACCGCCGCCAGCCACGGCTCGGCCGCCGGGTCCGCGATCGTGTTGCCGCCGGGCGCCCAGCCCCGCACCACCGTTTGCCGCAGCAGCCGCTCCACGTGCTCCTGGCGGTCCCGCGGCAGCACCGCGCGCAACTTGTCCAACGCCGCTCCCATCGGCCCGCTCACCGAGGCATCCGTGAACTGCCGCACCATCTCCCCGCCCACCGCCAGCGCCGCCGCTTCCTCCGCCGTCAGCATCACCGGCGGCAAATGGTAGCTCTTCACCAAACTGTACCCCACGCCGGCTTCGCCGGAAATCGGCACGCCCGCTTCCGCCAGCGCCGAGATATCGCGGTAAATCGTCCGCACGCTCACTTCGAAGTGCGCCGCCATGTCTTCCGCGCGCACCAACCTCCGCCCCTGCAGGTGCATCACCATCGCGACAAGCCGGTCCGTCCGATTCATGGCGGCGCAGCGTAGGCCCCGACCCGGGTCGCTCCAGCCATTTCCGTTTCGCCAACGCGCGCTGGCGCCGCCGCGGACCAGTGCCATGCTGCCCGCGTGAATCCCGCCTCCGATCATCCCGATTTCTGGAATTCGCGCTACGTCGCCGGCACCACGCCCTGGGATTTCGGCGGCATTCCGCCCGCCTTGGCCGACTTCCTCGTGCGCCACCCGGGCCGCGGCGAACGCGTGCTCGTTCCCGGCTGCGGTTTCGGCTACGAAGTCGCGGCCTTTGCCGCTGCCGGCTACGACGTCACCGCCCTCGATTTCAGCCCGCCCGCCGTCGCCCGCGCCCGTGCCAAGGTCGGGCCGGACTTGGCCCCCCGCATCGTCGGCGGCGATTTCTTCACCCACCCGCTGCCCGCCGCCGCCTTCGATCTGGTCTACGAACGCACCTTCCTCTGCGCCTTGCCGACCGCGCGCTGGCCCGAGGTCGCCGCCCGCACCGCCGCCCTGATGCGGCCCGGCAGCCGCCTCGTCGGGCTCTATTTCTTCGGCGCCAAGGACGACGGCCCGCCCCACGGTCTCGATCCCGGCGAACCCGAGCGGCTCTTCGGCCCCGCCTTCGTCCTCGAGCACGACGCCCCGGTGCCGGCCGCCGCGTCCCAGCCGCTCTTCGCCGGCCGCGAACGCTGGCAGGAACGCCGCTTCCGGCCGTTGTGACGTTGCACCGCCGCCCGCGCCCGCCACATTCCCGCCCGCCATGGCCGCTTCGCCGACCGCCGTCTACGAGCAACTCCTCGCCCTCCGGCGCGCCGGCTCCGCCTGCGTGCTCGTGACGCTCGTGGAATCCCTCGGCAGCGTGCCGCAGGACACCGGCGCCAAGCTGCTCGTCGGCCCCGGCGGCCTGCTCGCCGGCACCGTCGGCGGCGGCCGCGTCGAAGCCCGGGCCGTGGCGACCGCGCTCGAACTTCTCGCCGCTCCCGGCCCGGAGCGCGGCCGCCCGCGTTTCGTCAACTGGAGCCTCAAGGGCGACGTCGGCATGACCTGCGGCGGCAGCGTGAAACTCTACTTCGAGCCGTATCCTGCCGGCGGTTACGCCTGGACGATCGCGGTCTTCGGCGCCGGCCATATCGCCCAGGCCCTGCTGCCGGTGCTGCTGCCCCTGCCCGCGGCGATCCGCTGCCACGATTCCCGCCCCGAATGGATCGGCCGCCTGCCCGCCGCGCCCAACCTGCGCGCCGCGGTCGCGGACGATCTTGCCGCCGTGCTCGGCGATCTGCCCGCCGACGCCTTTGTCCTCTGCATGACGCAGGGGCACACCACCGACCGGCCGATTTTGCAACGCGCCCTCACGGCGCACGCGTTTCCTTTTCTCGGGGTCATCGGCAGCGATGCCAAAGCGGCTATCCTCCGGCGCGAACTCGAGGCCGACGGCGTCCCCGCCGACCTCGCCGCCCGTTTCCATTGCCCCGTCGGCCTGCCTTTCGGCACCAATCATCCCCACGAGATCGCCCTGAGTATCGCCGCGCAGCTCGTCTCTGAGCGCGACCGCCTTTGGGCCGCCCCACCCTGAACCGCCGTCGCGCCGCGCACTTGCGCGGAACACTTCGTTGCCCCACCGTTCCCTTACCCTGCCATGGCCCGAAAATTCCTCCCCTTGCTTTTGCCGGTGCTGCTCGCCGCCGCGGGCCCCGTCTCCGGTCAGCCCGAGAATCCTCCCGCCGCCGGCCCGTCGCCTGTCTTGAATGCGGCGTCCGCCCAACCCGCGCCGCCCCCCGCCCCGCGCCGCAACCGCGCCATCTCCGGCGAAGTCGCCGCCGCCCTTGCCGCCGCCGCGCCGAAATACACGCCGCCGCCGCCCAAGCCGGAACCGAAACCCGAGGCCGAGCAACCCGACCTGCGCGAAACCGACAAACCCAAGAACGGCATCGTCCGTTTGCCGAAGTACGTCGTGCAGGAAGCCAAGCCGCCCGTTTTCCGCGAACGCGACATCAACACCCAAAAAGGTCTCACCGATATCGCCATGCGCCGCTACATGTCGGAAGGCGACCGGGCGCTAAATCGTTACACGATCCCTTTCATCGGCGTTTCGAACGAGGCCCGCGCCCTGGCGATGTACGAGGAAGACGAGCGCCTGAAGAACATGGCCGACTTGGGCGACGCCGCGGCCAATGCCGCCAAGACCGACGCCGCCGCCGGCGCCTTCATCAAGCGCGAGGCCCAGGAGACCTACTTGCGCAAGAGCGATTTCGGCTGGAGCAACGGCAACCGGAAGTGAGCGGCGCCGTCCGTCACTTGCCGTCCGCCCGCTCCGCCAACGCCCGCGCCAGTTGTTCCCATTCCAGGGCGAAGGCGATGTTCTCCGCCGGCATCGGCCGGCCGGCCTTCGCGTACCAGTAGCCCGCGTTCGCCCGGTCGCCTTCCTTGCGGTGCAGGTAGGCGTGGACCCACGAGCCCTCGCGGCTGCGATCTTCCTGCGCCGCGGTGTGCGCGGCGTGCCAGTCGCCCTTCGCGTCGTGCCACAGTCCGGCCAGCGCCCCGCTCCAATCGACCGGCGGCGCCGGATCCCGCGCCACCGAAGCCTGCAAATCCGCAAATGACATTTGCGCCAGCGTGCGGGACCGGCTTCACATTTCAATCCGCACTTTCCCTCTGTCCGCCCAAACCCTTCTTCGCCCCGCGCGTCCCGCCCCACCTTCATGCCCACGGTCGAACACGTGATTCTCCGCGAACTGCTGGCCCGGGAACCGGGCTGGGTCTCCGGCACCGCGCTCGCCGCCAAATTGGGCATCAGCCGCGTCGCCATCTGGCAGCACATGGAGAAATTGCGCGCCGCCGGTTTCGAATTCGAAGCCCAGCGCTCCCGCGGCTACCGCATCGCCGCCCGCCCGGGCACCCTGCACCCCCAGCTGATCGAAACCCAGCTCCGCGTCCGGCCCAAGGGGTTCACTTTGCTCGTGCTCGACGAAGTCGACAGCACCAACGACGAAGCCGCCCGCCAGCTCGCCGCCGACCGGCCCACCCCCTTCGCCGTCCTCGCCCGCCGCCAGACCCGCGGCCGCGGCCGCCTCGGCCGCGTCTGGCACAGCGAGTCCTCCGCCAACCTCTACGCCAGTTTCGCCTTCCGCCCGCGCGTCGAACCCGAGCGCATGCAGACCTTCACGCTCTGGATGGGCCTCAATCTCTGCGAACTGCTCGCCAATTTCGCCCACGTCGCGCCCGGGCTGAAGTGGCCCAACGACATCCTCTTCAACGGCCGCAAGGCCGGCGGCATGCTCACCGAGGCCCGCATCGACTCCGATCAGATCCGCGACCTCGTCTTCGGCCTCGGCCTCAACGTCAACACCCCCGCCGGCGGCTGGCCCGCCGACCTCGCCCGCCGCGCCGTCTCCCTCGCCGAAGTCGCCGGCGCCGAGCTCGACCTCAACCGCCTCGCCGCCGCCCTCGTCGGCCGCGTCCTGCTCGCGTATCAGACTTTTGTGGACCGCGAACACCTCAAGCTCTTCGCCGACCTGTGGCACCGTTACGATGTCCTCCGCGGCCGGCCGATCGCGCTGCTCGAGGGCGGCCGCCGCCACCAGGGCACGGTCACGGGCCTCGACGACGAGGGCGCCCTGCTCCTCCGCGACGCCCACGGCAAAGTGCTCCGCTTCCGCGCCGGCGAAGTGACGATCGAAAAGTCCGCCTGACCATGAGCGATTCCGGGCCCGCCATCGAAGTCTCGCATCTCGTCAAAACGTACGGCGGGGTCACCGCGGTCGGCGACATCAGCTTCACCGTCGCCCGCGGCGAAATCGTCGGCTTCCTCGGCCCCAACGGCGCCGGCAAGTCCACCACGATGCGGATCCTCACCGGCTACCTCCCGGCCAATTCCGGCTCCGTCTCGATCTGCGGCGTGCCCGTCGCCACCCGCCCCGGCGACGTCAAGAAACGCATCGGCTACATGCCGGAAAACAATCCGCTGCCCGAGGACATGCGCGTTTCGGAATACCTCTACTTCCGCGGCCGCCTGAAGGAAGTCGCCCGCCGCCAGCTCGGCCCCCGCATCGACGAGGTCCTCGAGGTCTGCGACCTGAAACGCGTCCGCCACAAAATCATCGGCCAACTCTCCAAAGGCTACCGCCAGCGCGTCGGCATCGCCGAAGCCATCCTCGCCGAGCCCCCCGTCATCATCATGGACGAGCCGACCATCGGCCTCGACCCGCACCAGATCCTCATCGTCCGCGACCTCATTGCCAGCCTCCGCGGCCGCATGACGGTCATCATCTCGTCCCACATTTTGCCGGAAATCGAGATGACCTGCGACCGCGTCCTCATCATCAACCAGGGCCGCGTCGTCGCCCAGGGCACGCCCGCCGATCTGCGCCGCGAGATGTTCGGCCTCGCGACCTACCGGTTGGAACTCGCCGGCGATCCCACCGCCCTCGCCCCCGCCCTCGCCGCTCTCGACCCGACCTTCAAAGTCGCCGCCGCCGGCGAACCCGACGCCGCCGGCTTCCGTTTCCTCACGCTCACGACGGAACGCCAGGACGAACTCGGCGAGGCGCTCCTCCGCGCCCTGCCTGCCCCCGCCTTCCGCCTCCGCGCCCTCCACCGGATCCAGCCCACTCTCGAAGACGTCTTCCTCGCCGCCACCCGCCGCAGCTGGGACACCGTCGCCGCCCCCGCCAAGGCTTCCGCCGCATGAAGCATTTCTTCACGCTCCTCAGCCACGAGATCCGCATGCTGCTCGTCAGCCCCGCCACCTACGTCGCGGCGACGCTCTTCCTCGGTTTCATGGGCCTCGTGTTCACCAAGATCCTCGAGATCTACAGTTCCGCGCCGCAGGAATCCTCGCCCGCCTCCGTCTATTTCCAGCTCTTCTGGCTGCCCGCCTGCGTCATGGTTCCGTTGCTCACCATGAAGTGCCTCGCCGAGGAACGCCGCCTCGGGACCATCGAAACGCTCCTCACCACGCCGGTCACCACGACCGAGGTCGTCCTCGCCAAGTTCGGCGCCGCCTACTTCCTCTACCTCTCGCTCTGGGCTTCGACCGCGGGCTTCTTCTACATTCTCCGGCGTTTCTCCGGGGATGTCCGTTTTCTGGATACGGGCCCGCTCGTCGGCGGTTTTCTCTTCATCGCCGTCTCCGGTCTCTTCTTCGTCGCCCTCGGGGTCTTCGCCAGCTCCGTTACCCGCAACCAGTCCGTCGCCGGCATCTTCGGCTGCGTCATGCTCGCCGGCCTCATCCTCGGCGGCAACGCCCTCTCCGATTCCGCCTGGCTCGAGCAGGGCGTCCTCCAGCCCCTCAAGTCCGTCGTCGACTACTCCCATGTCTTCTCGCACCGCGACGAATTCACCCGCGGCGTCATCGATTCCCGCCACGTGCTTTTCTACGTCAGCGGCACCGTCCTCGCCCTGATCTTCAGCATCCTCAGCGTCGAGGCCAAGCTGCTCCACGCCTGAGTCCGCCCCGCCCGCGCATGTCCCCGTTCGAAAGTTTCCGCGCCGTCCGCTGGATCCGCACCCTCAACCTCGTGCTGCAGGCCGCGCTGTTCCTGTCGTTCTTCGGCGGCCTCAACTACGTCGCCAAGAACCACGCCTGGCGCTTCGACCTCACCCGCCAGCGCAAATTCTCCCTCTCGCCCGAGACCCTTTCCTACGTCACCAACCTCGCCCGCCCCGTCCACGTCGTGGTCTCGCTCGCCTCCGACACCGACAACCCCGAGGTCAAGGGCCTCCTCCGCGAATTCGTCTATGCCACCGGCGACCGCGCCGCCGGCCGCATCACCACCGAGGTCCTCGACGTCTACCAGAACCGCCGCCGCGCCGAGGAACTCGGCATCGATACCGGCGACATCGTCGTCCTCATCTCCGGCGACAAACGCCGCGCCGTCCGCCTCGACGAGCTCTACGGCATGAAGAAAGGCCAACGCGATCGCTTCCAGGGCGAACAGGTCCTCACCGCCGCCATCCTCGATGTCTCCGAACCCGGCCGCCGCAAAATCTACTTCCTCGTCGGCCACAAGGAACTCCGGCCCGAAGTCGCCGACGCCACCCTCGGCCTCTCCGCCGTCCGCGACCAACTCAAGCTGCGCAATTTCGACGTCGATGCCGTCGATCTCGCCGTCACCCGCCGCGTCCCCGCCGACGCCTCCCTCCTCGTCTCCGTCGCCCCGCAGAGCGCCTACTCGCGCGCCGAACAGGAACTGCTCCGCCAATACCTCGGCGCCAACGCCGGCCGCCTCATACTCTTCCTCGCCCCCGGCATCTCCACCGCCGCCCTCGGGCTCGACGACCTCCTCCTCGACTGGGGCATCCTCGTGCACGACGACATCATCTGGGATACCGGCCAGGAAAACATGGCCGAAAACTTCGACCTCCTGATCCGCAGCTTTCTGCCCCACCCGATCACCAAGACCCTGATCGAATACGGCGACGGCCTTCGCCTCGGCGTCGCCCGCACCGTCATGCCCGACCCCGGCCGCTCCACCGCCGGCGGCCTCAACACCGTCACCCTCGCCGCCACCTCCACCACCGCCTGGGGCGAACGCGATTTCCGCAGCGGCGTCACCCCGAAGTACGACCCGGGCATCGACACCCGCCCCATCCCCGGCCTCGATCCGCCCGACCGCCTCGGCCTCATCGTCGCCTCCGAACGCCTCGCCGTCCGCGACAATCTCACCTTCAGCGTCAAGGGCGGCAAACTCGTCGTCTTCGGCACCGGCGACCTCGTCGCCAACGGCCGCATCGACAACCACGGCCTCTCCGTTTTCCTCAATGCCGTGAATTGGACCGTCGACCGCGACCGGCAGCTCAACATCCCTTCCCGCCCCGTCGAGCGCTTCCAACTCGCTCTCAGCGCCGCCGAATTCGCCCAGCTGCGCTACGCCCTCGTCCTCGTGCTGCCCGGCGCCGCACTTTTGCTCGGCCTCGTGGTCTATTGGACCCGCCGCTCCTGATCCCGCCCGCCGCCCGTTCCCATGCGCACCAAAGTCACGCTCGTTCTCGTTTTCCTGAACGTCGCGCTGTTTTTCTTCATCTTCAAATTCGAGCGCAACTGGCGCACCGAAGCCGCCTCCCGCGAAGCCCGCCGCCGGGTCCTCGGCCCCGAGGCCGCCGATATCCGCGCCCTCGAGGTCGTCGCCCCCGGCTCCTCCTTCCGCCTCGTCCGCAACCGCGACGACTGGTTCCTCACCCAGCCCCTCGAGTGGCCCGCCAACGCCCACGCCGCCACCACCATCGTCAACGAACTCGGCCTGCTCGAACACGAAACCAGTTTCCGCGTCGCCGATCTCGCCCAGAACGGCCAGTCCCTCGCCAGCTACGGCCTCGAATCGCCGAAAATCACCGTCTCGTTCTCCGCCGGCGATCCCGCCGCCCCCGGCAACCCGCCCCGCCCGCCCGTCACCCTCAAGATCGGCGACGTCACCGGCGACGGCAAACGCCTCTACGTGCTCTCGACCGACGGCGAACGCGTCCACGTCGTCAACCGCAGCCTGCTCGACACCCTCTCCCTCCCGCTCGAACAACTCCGCGCCGACACCCTGCTCAACATCCGCGTCTTCGAAGCCCGCTCCCTCGGCGTCCAGACCGACGCCAACCGCACCGGCGTCGCCGGCGTCCGCGTCCGGATCCGGCGCGACGGCACCCGCTGGAACTTCGAGACGCCGATCATCGCCCGCGCCAGCCGCACCGCCATCGAGCTCGCGATCAACGAACTCAACACGCTGAAAGCGAAAACGTTTTCACCGTCGCCCGCGCCCAATCCCCTGCCTTCCGCCGCCCCGCTCCTCCGGCTCACCCTCGAAGGCACCAACCAGCTCGAAACCCTCTTCCTCGGCGAACCGGCGGGCCCCGTCCAACCCGCCGCTCCCGGCCGCGAAGCCGTCCGCGACTATTACGCCCAACTCGACGGGCGCGCCGTGGTCTTCACCGTCGCCGCTCCCGTCCGCCTGATCGAGTCCCTCCGCACCGCCCAGGAATCGCTCCGCGAAAAACGGATTCTCGAATTCGATGCCGCCGCGGTTTCCGCCGTCACCCTCGCCGCCCCCGTCCTCTCGAACCAGGCCCCCATCACCCTGCAACGTCTCGAAGCCCCGGCCGGCCAGGCCCGCGACGCCGACCAAGCCTGGCAGGTCGTCGTCCGCGGCGACGGCACCCAGGGCCCGCAGACGCTCCCCGCCGATCCCGCCGCCATCCGCACCTTGCTCGAACGCCTCACCTTGCTCAGCGCCGGCCAATTCAAGAGCGACGCTCCCACCGGCGCCGATCTTGAAGATTGGGGCTTCAACCGCCCCCTGCGCGAAATCTCGCTCACCGTCACCGGCACGCCCGCCCCGCTTGTCCTCCGCCTCGGCACCGATGCCGCCCGCACCGTCTACGCCCGCGTCGGCACCCCGACCGAACCCGGCGCTTCGATCTACACCGTGCCCGCCGATATCGTCGAGGACCTCACCTTGCTCCCTTCCGCCTGGCGCAACCGCACCGTCGCCGAGCCGCTGCCCGCCACCGCCCGCATCACCGCGCTCAAAATTACGGATCTGAACGACGGCAAAACCGTCCTCGATCTCGCCTTCGGCGCCGACGGCCAACCCGTGCCCGCGCCCCGCGACGCCCCGGCCGTCGCCGCCTTGGTCGCCGGCCTCCGCGCGCTCCGCGCCCGCGAATTTCTGCCCGGCGGTTTCGCGGAAAAAATCGTGAGCGGCGGCGAGGAACGCGCCTGGCGCTACCGGCTCGAAGCCGCCGTCACCCTGCCCGCCGGCGCCGGCCTCGAGACGACCCGCCCGCTCAACCTCGCGCTGACCGAACGCCTCGGCGGCAATTTGCTCTACGCCGGCAGCCGCGAACTCGATGCCATCTTCGCCGTCGAGCAGCCGCTCGTCGATGCCCTCTGGGCCCTGATCTACGGCCCCCGCGACCCCGGCCCGCCGGCGCCGCCCAAACCGTAAACCGCCGCCCCGCCCGCGTGCGGCCCCGCCCTCCAGTTTCCGCTCGTCCGCGCCGGCCATGAAACCGCCGCGCCCGCTCTTCGTCCGCGGCTTCGCCTTCTGCGCCGAATGCGCGGGGTCGTTCGTCCTCTGGTCCGTCTGGCTCCTGCTCACTCTGCTGCTTGCGCTGCAGATCTACGTTCATTCCGCCAACGAACTCGCCCTGCCGGCGTTTATGCAACGCCGCCTCGAGGCCCGCCTCGCCGAGTCCGGTTTGCAAGCGACCTTCGGCCGCGCGACCTTCGATCCCTCCGGCCGTATCCTGATCGAAAATGCGCAGGTCTCATTGCCCGGCATCGGCGAGCCGATTCTTCGCGCCCGGTCGGTCTACGTGCGTCTCAATCCCTGGTACCTCAGCGTCGGGCTCGCCGAGCCCCGCCTGATCCGCATCGCCGGCGCCACCGCCGCCGTCCCGGCCCTGCTCTCCCCCACCGGCCGCTCCCAGGAACTGGTCCGCGAACTCGCGGCGACCTTGGTGCCCGAAGGCCACGCCCTGCGCATCGAGCAACTCGACGCCCGCGTCGCCGGCATCGTCCTCTCCGCCCGCGGCACGCTCCCGCTCGCCCGCCCGGTCGCCGGGCCGGCCCGCGAACCTTGGGCCGCCGCCTTCGCCCGCCAGTTTCCCGCGTTCTGCCGCCAGGCGCTCGCCGCCGCCGCCTACGCCGGCAACTTCGAGGCCCCGATGCTCGAAGCGGTCTTCGCCCCGTCCGCCTCGGGCGCGACCACGGTCCGCATCACCTTGCTCGCCCGCGCCGCCACCTTCGCGGACCCGCTCGCCCTGCGCGCCACCCAGGTGCGCGCCTCCACCCGCCTGCTGCTCTTCGGCGAAACCCCGACCACGTGGATCGAGTTTTCCGCCGCGGACCTGCAGGTGGCCGACCGCGTCCGCTTCCGCGATCTCCATGCCTCGCTCGGCGGCCGCTTCCGCTCCGATTCGCTGCGCTTCGATGCCCGCGAACTGGCCCTGTCCGCCGCCGAGATTGCCGCCGAAGGCCTCGCCGCCCGGTCCGTTTCGCTTGTGGCCCACCCGCGCGATCTCCCCCGCCTCGAGGCCAGCGCCGTGGCCCGTATTTTCGGCGCCCCGCTCGCCCTCGCCGGCGAAGCCGAGCTGGAAAACCGCAGTGGCCGCGTCCGGCTCAGGGGCGAGATCGATCCCGCGATCCTCGATGCCATCGCCGCCCGCCTGCGCGTCGACGTCCGCCGCTTCTTCTCGTTCACCGCCCTCGAACTCGAACGCGGCGAAGCCGCCTTCGGCCCCGGTTGGCAATTCGAGCAACTCACCGCCCGCGTCCGCGTCGAAGGCATCGACGCCTACGGCGTGAAAATGACCGACGGCCGCGCCGTCGTGGAACTCGATCCGCGCCGCTTCCGGTCCCCCGACGCCTTCGCCCGCGTCGGCGACAATTTCGCCCGCGGCTCCTACGAACAGGATCTCCGCACCCTCGAGCACCGCTTCCTCCTCGCCGGCCGCCTGCGCCCCCTCGAACTCTCGCCTTGGTTCCGCGAATGGTGGTCGAATTTCTTCTCCGACTTCGTCTTCCCCGAGGCCCCGCCCCGCGCCAGCGTCGACGTGCGCGGCGTCTGGAGATCCGGCCTGCAAAGCTCCGTCTTCATCTTCGCCGACGCCGCCAAGCCCGTCATCCGCGGCGGCGCCTTCGACCAGGTCCGCACCCGCATCTTCGTCCGGCCGGGCTTTGTCGACGGCCTCGAGTTCGTCGGCACGCGCGAAGCCGGCGTCGCCGAGGGCCGCTTCACGTTCGTCGATCCGCCCGGCCGCGGCTGGGAATCGGTCGACGTCGCCGCCACCTCCACCCTGGAACTCGGCCTCGTCCGCCAGGTGATCGGGCCCTTGGCGGAAACGTTTCTCGCCCCGATCCGCGTCAGCGCGCCGCCGGAGGTCGCATTTCGCGGCCGCTTCCAGGGGCCCGGCCACCGCGACGGCCGCAACGCCCAAGTCGAGGTCGTCGCCCGCACCAAGGGCGAATTCCGCTACCAGGATTTCCCGGTCCACGACGCCGCCTTCTCGCTCAAAGTGGCCGACGGCAACGTCCTGATCGAAAACTTCGAGGCGCGTTTCGGCGACGGCATCGCCACCGGCCGTGCCCAGGTGTCCGGCAGCGGCGCGCAACGCCGGCTCGGCTTCGACTTCGCCCTGAAGGACGCCGCCCTCGGCCGCACGGCCGGGACGCTCGCGGATTTCTTCGCCCGCCTCAAAAATTTGCCGCCGGCCCCGCCCGGCAAATTCGTGCAGGAAAAGGCCGCCGTGCAGCTCAACCTCGCCGCCTCCGGCGAAGGCGACTACGACAACCCGTTCAGCTACCGCGGCAGCGGCAACGCCTCGCTTTCCGGTTCCGAAATCGGCGAAGTGCCGCTCCTCGGCCTGCTCTCGGAATTGCTCCGTTTCACCTCGCTGCGTTTCACCGAGGCCAACGCCAACTTCAAAATCGAGGGCAACCGCCTCGTGTTTCCGGAAGTGAAATTGCGCGGCGCCAATTCCGCGATCGACGCCCGCGGTTCCTACGCCCTCGACCGCCGCGAACTCGACTTCAACGCCAAGCTCTACCCGTTCCAGGAAAGCAACAATCTCATCAAGACCGTCGTCGGCGCCGTGCTCTCGCCGCTCTCCAGCGCCTTCGAGGTCAAACTCTCCGGCACCCTCGACAAACCCGCTTGGGCCTTCGTCATCGGTCCCACCAATCTGCTGCGTTCGCTCGCCGGCGGCGACGGCTCCGACAAATCCGCCCCGGCTCCCGCCCCCGCCGCTCCGGCATCAGCGCCTCCCGCGGCCGCGCCTGGCGGCCCCGAGGTGTCCCTCCGGATCGCCCCGCCCGCGCCAACGCCTGCGCCCGCCGCCCCGGCCCCCGCGGAGCCGATACCCGAATAGTCCGCGCCGCGCCGGTTCGGATTTCCTCCGCCGCGGCACGTTCCCCCTCGGCCCGCGGCGAACAAACGCATTGCCGTTGTCGGGTGGGCTTCCTTTCTTGGGCAAACTCTCGATGACTTCATTGCCGACCTTGCCGCAGCGCACGGGGCTTGAGCGACTTTCCCTGACTCTGGCCGGGGCCTTGGTGTTGCTGAGCGCCCTGACGCTGGCCGGCTGGTGGCTGCAATGGGACGCGCTGCTCCAGCCGCTCGCGCCCACGTCGCCGATGAAGATCAACGCCGCCCTCGGCTTTGTCGTGCTGGGCGCCGTTTTGCTCGCCAACGAATTCGGTTTCCGGCGGCTCATCCCCCTCGCGCTGTTCCCGGTTCTGCTTTCCGCCCTCTCGCTGCTGCAGGATCTGCTCGGGGCCAATTTCGGCCTCGATGAAATGTTGGGCCGCGACCACCTGCTCGTCGAAACCGCCCACCCCGGCCGCGTCTCCGCCCTCGTCGCCACCTGCATGCTGCTCGGCGGCGGCGTGCTCCTCTGGCGCATCACCGCGCGGGCCGCGAGCGCACGCCTCTTCGCCGAAGCCGTCGTCGGCTCCGTCCTCGCCTCCGCCGGCCTGTCCACCCTGCTTGGATACGGCGCCGGCCTCTCCGCCGTCTACATGTGGGGCTCGGATACCGCCACGTCGCCGATCTCGGCCGTCGCCCTGATGCTGCTCGGCCTCAGCCTCGTCCTGCTCGCCTGGCGCGAAAGCATGAAGACCGAGGGCTCGGCCCCTTCCTGGGCGCCCATGCCCGCCGTCATCGGCTGCCTCACCCTCACGGTCATTCTCTGGATCGGCCTCCGGATCAGCGAACGCTCCTTCATCCGCGACACCACCATGCGCGCCATCGAGGACTTCGCCGTCCGCACCGGCGACCTGCTCGAGCGGCAGGCGAACGAGTTCGAACGCCTCGCCCGCCGCTGGGGCGATTCCAACCAGGCGCTTGCCGATGCGGAGCCGCTCTGGGTCGACGAGGCCAACCGCCAGTTCGCCAACGGCGGTTTCGCCGAGGTCGGCGGCGTCACCATCGCCTTCGTCGGTCCCAATCTCCGCACCGTCTGGGCCGTCCACCGCACCGGCAACCAGGGCGCCGTCGGTTTCGACCACGGTGATGAGAAAGAGGAGGAGCGCCGCCTCGCCCTCGCCGAAGCCGCCCGCAAGGGCGCGCCCGTCGTTTCCCGCACCACCCGCGTCATGGTCCCCGGCCAGGGTGTCGACAAAGGCGCCGTCATCTACGTGCCCGTCAACCGTGGCGGCCGCCCCATCGGCTTCCTCGCCGCCGAATTGGTGTTCACGGATTTCCTCCGCCACATCTCCGGCCTGCGCCAGGTCACCCAGACCAAACTCACCGAAAACTACCACATCGCCGTCGCGATCGGCGGCGAGACCCGCTTCGTCTCCAACGCCGGCGGCAACCGCAACGACGACCTCACCCTCGAACGCACCGTCATCATCGCCGACCGGCGCGTCCGCATCAGCCTCACGCCGTCCGACGCGATGCTCGCCGTCAACCGCCGCTACCTCCCCGAGCTCACCCTCGCCGCCGGTTTCGGCATCACCGTCCTCCTCGGCCTCAGCGTCCATCTCGCCCGCAGCGCCCGCGCCGGCCAGCGCGCCGCCGAACATTCCAACCGGAAACTCTTCGCCGAAAACGAGGAACGCCGCCGCATCGAGGCCCGCCTCAAGGTCTCCGATGAACGTCTCCGCCTCGCCCTCGATTCCACCCAGATCGGCATCTTCGAATGGAGCGTCTCCGCCGGCCACGTCTACTACAGCCCCGGCCTCTGGGCCATGCTCGGCTACGAACACGGCCGCATGCCCTCCACCGTCGAGGCCTGGCAATCCCTGATCCATCCCGACGATCTCCCGCTCTACCGCCGCCGCACCGAATCCCAGCTCAACGGCATCGCTTCCTTCATCGAGCCCGAATACCGCGTCCGCGCCCGCAGCGGCGACTGGCGCTGGGTCTACACCCGCGCCAAGTCCGTCACCACCAGCCCCGACGGCCGCCCCTCCCGCATCATCGGCACCGTCCAGGACATCACCGCCCGCCGCGAAGCCGAGGTCGCCCTCCGCGAAAGCCAGGCCGAGGCCCGCAAACTCTCCCTCGTCGCCGCCAAAACCGACAACCCCGTCCTCATCGGTTCCCCCGACGGCCGCATCGAATGGGCCAACGAGGCCTTCTGCCGCGTCATGGAATACACGCTCGAGGAAGTCGTCGGAAAGAATCCGTCCCACTTCATGGTCGGCCCCGAGACCAGCCCCCGCACCATCGCGCGCATCCGCGCCGCCATGGCCCGCGGCCAAGGCATCAGCACCGACGTCGTCAATTACTCCAAGTCCGGCCGGAAATACCATCTCCACATCGAGATCCAGCCCGTGCGCGGCGCCGGCGGCGAACTCGAGAACTTCATCGCCGTCGAGACCGACATCACCGCCCGCGTCGAGACCGAACACCAGTTGCGCCGCGCCAAGGCCGAGGCCGACGACGCCTCCCGCGCCAAGAGCGAGTTCCTCGCCTCCATGTCGCACGAGATCCGCACCCCGATGAACGGCGTCATCGGCATGACGAGCCTCCTGATGGAAACGACGCTGGCCGCGGAGCAGCGCGATTACGTCAACACGATCCGCACCTCCGGCGAGGCGCTGCTGACCATCATCAACGACATTCTCGATTTCTCCAAAATCGAATCCGGCAAAATGGAACTCGAACGCGCCCCGTTCGAACTCGCCCTCTGCGTCGAGGAAGCCCTCGACCTCTTCGCCCTCCAGGCTTCCGCCAAAAAACTCGAACTCGGCTACCATCTCGCCCCCGAGGTCCCCGCCTGGATCCTCGGCGATGTCACGCGACTCCGCCAGGTCATCGTCAACCTCGTGAACAATGCCGTGAAGTTCACGCCCAGCGGCAGCATCTCCGTCGAGATCCGCCGCGTCGTCCGCGCGCCCGATCCGCTCGGCTTCGACTCCGGCCCGCTGCCCGATCCCGCGCGCCTCACCTTGGAATTCGCGATCCGCGACACCGGCATCGGCATCCCGCCCGACCGCCTCGACCGCCTCTTCAAAGCCTTCAGCCAGGTCGACTCGTCCACCACCCGCAAATACGGCGGCACCGGCCTCGGCCTCGCGATCTGCCAGCGCCTCTGCGAACTCATGGGCGGCGGCGTCCGCGTCGAAAGTCCCCCCGGCGGCGGCTCGGCTTTCATCTTCACGATCCAGACCGAACTCGCCCCCGGCACCGCCGACGCCGCGCCGCCCGTTCTGCCGCCGCCGTTGCTCGGCGGCCCGGTGCTTTGCGTCGAGGACCACCCCGTTACCCAGGCGCGCCTGCGCACCCTCTTCCTCAAATGGGGCGTCGACTTCCACCTCGCCGCCGATGCGCCCGCCGCCCTCGCCCTCGTCCCCACCTTGCCGAAACCGCCCGCGATGATCGTCATCGACGCCGGCGAACGCGACTCCGCCTCCCCGGTCGAGGCCCTCGCCGCCATCAAGTGCCCGCGGCTGATTCTGTTTCCCTTCGGCCAGACGATTCCGCTTCCCCATCCCGACGGCCAGCCCTTCTCCAGCACCACCAAACCGATCCGCACCAGCGCCCTGCTCCAGGCCGTCAACGCTCTCTTCCATCCCTCGGCCTTCGGCGCCGCCACCACCTTCCGGCCGACCGAACGCCCCATCGGCGAAGAGATCCCCCTCGAGGTGCTCCTCGCCGAGGACAACGTCGTCAACCAGAAGGTCGCCCTCCGCTTCCTCGAACGGCTCGGCTACCGCGCCGACGCCGTCGCCAACGGCCTCGAAGCCGTCACGACTTTGGAGAACCGCCGCTACGATCTCGTGCTCATGGATGTGCAGATGCCGGAAATGGACGGCTACGAAGCCACCCGCCAAATCCGCGCCCGCCTCCCCGCCAACCGCCAGCCCAAGATCATCGCGCTCACCGCGAATGCCATGCAAGGCGACCGCGATCTGGCCGTGGCCTGCGGCATGGACGACCACATTTCCAAGCCCGTGAAGATGCACGAAATCGCCGCCGCCATCCGCCGCCATTTCGGCAAACCGACCCCGATCCCGCTCGGCCAGCAACTCATCGGCTGAGCCGGGATCACGCAGTTGAGAGTTGAAAGTTGAGGGTTCAGAGACCGATCCGTCGTGGCACGGAAAAGTAGCCGCAGCACGGTACGTTCGAAGCCGCCCGGTCTTGCGCTCAACTCCCGACCCAGCCCAATCAACTGCATGAGTTCGGCTTCGGTATCCGCGCCTTCGGCATCATCCTAAACTCCGCAGTTCAGTTTTCACCACGAAGGCACAGAGCACACAGAGAAAAGGAGTTGGAGGCAAAGGTGGCTCTACTGACGGATTCACCCCGCAGGTGAAATCAATTCCCTGTGTTCTCGGCCGTTTTGCCTCTGTGTCATCCCTGTCTGCTCCGTGGTTCAATTGCGTTCTGTAGGATCATCCGCGGTCACAATTCCCGCCCGACCCATCGCTGCTCACCCGCACCCTTGACCGGGCCAGACCGGGCAAAAGCGCGCCCGATCATCCTATTCACCCTCCGTGCTTCTCCGCCTTGCCTCGGTGCTCTCCGTGTCTCCGTGGTTCAACTCCGTCTTCCGCGCTCAATTCCCCACTGTTGACGCCATCTTCCCGATTTCCTCCGCCCACGCCGGATCGTCGGCCAGATTCCGCGTCTCCCCCGGATCGCGCTCCAGATCGAAAAACAGCCACGGCGTGCCGTCCGCGTTGAGCACCAGCTTGCGCCGCGGCGTCCGCACCCCGCGCCAAATCCGGTCGCACTGATCCGGCAACGCCACGACCGACGGCATCGAAATCCCCTGCCCCCGCGCCGCATCCACCGGCGCCCAGCGCTCGCCCCGCGCCCACGTCTCCGCCCAACCCGGCAAATCGAGCAACGTCGCCGGCATCGTCCCCGCCGCCCCGGCCCACTCCGGCCGCATCCGCTCCGGCACGCGCACCACGAGCGGCACCCGCACGCTCTCCTCGTGCGGCCACCCTTTGCGGAAAAGTCCGTGCGCCCCGTGCTGGTCGCCGTGCACCGACGTCACCGCGATGACCGTGTCCTCCCTCGCCGTCCCGGCCGCCAGCCGCCCGATCGCCGTATCCGTCGCCGTGATATGCGCCTGGTAGCCGGCCAACTCCCGCCGCGCCCGCGCCTCGGTCTCGCCCCCGCGCGGCACCGTTGCCCCAAGTTCAAGGTCCGCCGCCGCCCGAGGTTTCACGTCGCCGCTCGGCACCCCGTACGGCGGATGCGGCGCCTCCAGGCTCACGACCGCAAACCACGGCGGCGCCGCGCGCGCCAGCCATTCCCAAGCCCGCGCGCAGACGACGTCGCTTTGGTAACCGGGAAACTGCACCGGCTCCGGCAGCCGCGTGCCGTGCAGCCACGGATCGTTGAGCAGAAAGCCGCCCTCGAATCCTTCCCAAAACGCAAAACCGCCGCGCCGCCCCGCCGGCACGATCTGCCGCGCATGCGCCTCGCCCACGAGCGGCACGTCCCGCGCGCGCTCCGCCAAATGCCACTTTCCGAAAAACGCCGTCGCATACCCCGCCGCCGCCAGCCGGTGCGCGACCGTCCGCGCGTCCGCCGGCAACGGATCGAAATAATCCCGCACGCCGTTCCGCGGCGATGGCACGCCCGTCAGCAACGCCGCCCGCGCGAACGGCCCGAACGGATGCGGTGTCACCGCCTGCGCGAAATTCAGCCCCTCCGCCGCCAGCCGGTCCAGCTGCGGCGTCCGCGCATTCGGGTCCCCCGCATAGCCGCAGGCCTGCGCGCGCCACTGCGTCGTGACAATCCAAAGGATATTCGGCGGCCGCGGCATGGCCCGGAGCAAAAGTCCTGCGGCCGCCCGCCGCGAGGCGGAATACCGGTTGCCACGGGCGGCGCCGCAGTTTGCATCTCGCCACCCCGCCGGCGCCCCGCCGCACCCGCTTCCCCGTTTCCCGCTTCATGAACTCCCGCTCCTTCATTCTGTCCGCCCTCCTCCTCGGCCCCGCCGCGGCCGCCGCCCTCGGCGCCGCCTCCACCGGCAACCCGTTCTACGGCGATCCGCCGGACCGCACCCACCCTTGGGCGATCCACGACCGCAATCGTCCCCAACCGCCGCGCGTCGAACCCGGCACCCCGAGCACGCAGGCCCAGCCCGGCCGGCCGCCCTCCGACGCCATCGTCCTCTTCGACGGCACCGCCGCCTCCTTGGCGAAATGGGAATCCGACACCAAGCCCGGCACCCCGCCGGAGCCGTCGAAGTGGATCGTGAAAGACGGCGCCATGGAGTGCGTACCAAAGTCCGGATACATCCGCTCCAAGGAGCAGTTCGGCGACTGCCATCTCCACGTCGAATGGGCCGCCCCCGTCAAAGTCCAGGGCAACAGCCAGGGCCGCGGCAACAGCGGCATCTTCCTCATGGGCCTCGCCGAGGTCCAGGTCCTCGACAACTACGACAACCCGACCTACGCCGACGGCTTCGCCGCTTCCGTTTACGGCATCGCGCCCCCGCTCGCCAACGCCCTGCGGCCCCCGGGCGAATACCAATCCATCGACATCGTCTTCCGCCGCCCGCTCTACCGCGACGGCAAGTTGATCGACCCCGGCTACATCACCGTCTTCTGCAACGGCGTCCTCGTCCAGGACCACACCCCGCTCGAAGGCCCCGGCGGCCACCTGAAACGCTCCGTCGCCCGCCCCTTCCCCGACCGCGGCCCGCTCAAACTCCAGGACCACGGCAATCCCGTCCGCTTCCGCAACATCTGGTACCGCCCGCTCCCGCCCCGCGCGGCCGAAGGCGGCACCGACGGCGCCCTCACCCCCGAAGCCACCCTCGCCAAGCGGAAAGAAATCGCCGCCGGCCTGCGCGCCGCCGCGGAAAAACTTCCCGCCGCGGGCACCGCGCGTTTCCTCCAACTCGCCGAATCCCTCGTCTACGAAAACGAAACCGCCACCGCCGCCCGCGTCGAACAACTCGCCGCCGCCTATGTCGCCTCGCTCAAGGCCCACGCCGGCGGTGCCGTCGAAGCCAAGAAAGGCGAAGCCAAGTCCGTCCAGCGCGCCCTCGCCTACCTCGCCCGCCACGGCGTCGTCGCGCCGTCGTACGCCCCGAAATCGGACCTCGATGCCTTCACGAAAGCCCGCGGCTGGGACGACGAGAAAAAGAAATGACCGCCATGATCGCCTCCCGTCTCGCGCCGCTGCTGCTCCTCCTCGTTGCCCCGCCGGCCCTCGCCCAAACCCGGCCCGCCGCCCCGGCGGAAACGAGATTCCAGCGTTTCGAACGGATGTCCCGCGAGGCCGAGAAGACCGGCCTGGCGGAACCCTTCCGCGGCATCACCGCGGACGGCAAGGTCGAGCCCGGTCTCTTCTCCGTCAAGTCCACCGGCGTCACCACCGCTCCGGTGGTCGCCGCCGCGCAGGCCTTTCTCGCCGCGCTCACGCCGGCCCAACGCGCGAAGACCGCGTATCCGGTCGGCGACGACGAATGGCGGAAATGGATGAACCAGCATTTCTACCTCCGCCAAGGCGTGAGCTTTCTCGAAATGTCGCCCGCGCAACGCGAGGCCGCCTTCGGCCTGATGCGCGCCTCGCTCAGCGCCCGCGGCCTCAAGTTGTCGCAGGACATCATGAAGCTGAACCGCACCCTCGGGGAACTTAACCGGAACGACTTCGAGCAGTACAACGAGTGGCTCTACCACGTCACCGTCATGGGCGAACCCTCCGCCACCAAGCCCTGGGGTTGGCAGGTCGACGGCCATCACCTCATCGTCAACTACTTCGTCCTCGGCGACCAGGTCGTGATGTCCCCGCTCTTCGTCGGCTCCGAACCCGTCGTCGCCGCCTCCGGCCAATTCAAGGGCACCGTGATTCTGCAGGACGAACAGAACCGCGGCCGCGATTTCTTGCTCTCCCTCGATCCCGCGCAGCGCGCCAAGGCCGTGCTCGGCACAACCAAGACGGCCAACCACACCCTCACCGAGGCCTTCAGGGACAACGTCGTCATCCCCTACGCCGGCCTGCCCGGCCGCGACCTCAACGCCGCCCAGCGCCGCGATCTGCTCGCCCTGATCGGCCTCTACGTCGGCAACTTGGCCGACGGCCACGCCAAGATCAAAATGGACGAAGTCGCGGCCCACCTCGACCGCACCCACTTCGCCTGGCTCGGCGGCAGCGCCGCCGACAGCGTGTACTACTACCGTATCCACAGTCCGGTTCTCCTGGTCGAATTCGACCACCAGCGCCCCGCCGGCCTCCGCCACGTCAAAGATCCCGCCGTGCCGAACCGCGAACACATCCACATCGTGGTCCGCACCCCCAACGGCAACGACTACGGCAAAGACCTGCTCCGCCAGCACCTCGCCGCGCACCCGCACTGAGC
>NEUS01000008.1 GCA_002288455.1 Opitutia bacterium Tous-C1TDCM | reverse complement strand
CATGCACCCAAGGGACAGAAAACTCGTCTGTTGGCTCATCCCTTACCTCACCACTTTTCGTGCCGACTTCCGGCGCGGAGGGGACGTTTTTCAGAGGCTCCTTGAGGGTTGAGAGATCGATCCACCGGGCCACGGAAAACATCACCGAAGCCAGCAACCTGACGGTTTTGCTCTCAACTCTCAGCCAAGCTCTCTCAACTGCATGATCCCTGCTCAGCGCCCGCCGGCCGTCCGCGCCTCGAGATCCCACTGCGCGGGGATCGTCGGCTGCGTGGCGGCGTACGCCGCCCGGATGACGCCGACATAGTTCGCCGGCGTGACCTTCACCGCATCCGGCTCCGTCGCGGCCAACCCCGCCGCCAGCCACCCTCCGGCCACCGGCGCCACCAGCACATGGGCCACATAGTAGCCGCGCGGATGGCGGTAAACGACCGCTTGCCCCGCCGCCAGCGAACGAAACCCCACCTCGCGCACCACGATCGCCGTGCCACTGCGGTAAAGCGGCTCCCTCGAACCGCCGGAGCCCACCAACGCAAAATCCCGCAGGTCCAACGCCGCTTCCGCCTCGGCCGCGGCCAATTCCCGGCCCGGCGCCACCGGCAACGGCAACGGCGCCAGCGAAACCGGCCGCACCCACGCCCGCGCCGCCGGCTGCGTCGCACACCCCGCCGCGACCGCCATCGCCGCCACGAGCAACACCCGCATCGCCGTTTTCCCGCCGCCACGCCGCCCAAGGAGGGAAAATCGGGTCGGCGAAAAGAGGGCGGCGAGATTCATGAGTCCGGTTTGGCAGCCGACTCGCTGCAATGCACGTCCGCGGTGACGAATGCCGCCGCCTAAGTGACGAACGACGACCTCGGCCGCCGCCACGCCAACCGGCTTCCGGGCCACCTTCCCGGACCGCAGTCTTGCACCCAAACGCATAACATTGTCGGCTCGCGCTCCCATGACGTTTCGCTCCGCCCTGCTGCCGTTCCTGATTGTCGCCTCCGCCGCCCTCCCCGCCGCCCGGGGGTCCCTCATCGGCAATACGATCCGTATCGATCATTACTTTCCCCACGCGGCGAATCTCTACGAAGCCCACGCCCGGCAGGTGGTCGCCGGCACCTCCGATCTCGTCACGCTGCTCGGCGCCTACGCGGTGAACCCCGAAGCGAATTCGTTCCACGTCACCTTCAACTACCCCTCGCCTTGGAGCGACACCGCTTTCAACGGCCTCGTCATCTCGGGGATCGACCACGAGATCACCGGCGTAAGCGTCGCGACCAATGTCGCCGGCTGGGACAACAGCCGCCTCGTCTTCTCCGCCCACTCCCTCTCGGCGCGCTGGGGCGGCCTGAATTTCGACCAGAGCAACTATTTCACGTCACGATCACGCAGCAGGAGCCCGTGGGCATCCCGGAAACCGGCTCGACCTTCGCGTGGATCGGCATCGCGCTGGGCGGATTGCTCGGCCTCGGCCGACGCCTCAATCCCGCCCGCTGATCGCCGGGCCGGCGACCCGCTTTCCTGAGGCAACCGCCGCGACCTTGGTTTCGCCGCCGACAGGCCGACGTGTGGCCAAGGGTGCGGGGCCAGGCCTGCGCCCGTAGTGGAAGCCCGTTTCGTCCTCCCAGCCTTCGGGGGCGAACGAGCGGACCCACGCGACCGCTCCGAGACCCAGCAAAACGCCGGCGATGCAAACGACGATGAACCACATCCGTACATCATAACCGGATACGGCCGCGCCGGTATCCGGGATGCACCCGGGGGCGCGGTTGAAAATTTCTACCGGACCGGGCCGGCCGGCGCCAGCGGCAGCGACAACCGCGCCGTCAAACCGGCTTGCCCGGCATTGCGCACCAGCCGGAACTCGCCACCCGCCAGCCGCGCAAAACCTCCGGCCAGCGCCAGCCCCATCCCGAGTCCCTGTTGCTCGAAGCGGTCCCGTCCGAACTGCTGCATCGCGCCGATCCGCGAAATCTCGTCGTCGGTCAGTCCCCGGCCTTGGTCGCGGACTTCCACCGTGGCGCGGTCGGTCTCCCGCCGCACCGTGATCCGGACCGGCGAGCCCGGCAGCGAAAACTTGAACGCGTTGTCTGCGAGATGGGCCACCACGCACGCGAAGCCCTCCGCCGGCACCCGCACGGCCGCGTTCTCCGCGGCCACGCCGAGGTCCGGCACGCGGCCGAACCGCTCCGCCGTCTCCCTGACCCAATGGTGCACCACGGCGGCCCCGATATCGGCCGTGACCGACTCCGGCGGTTCGCCGAGGCGCGCCGCGGCCTCCGCGCCTTCCAGCCAGGCCCAGAGGGAAAGATCCTCCGCCAACCGCAGCAGCCGCCGCCCCGAGCGGCCGAGATTGTCGGCGTAGTCCGCCAGTTCGTCGCCCGCCAATGTCCCGCCTTCGGCCGCCACGTGCTGCATGAGTTCCGCGTAGCCGATGATGCCCGTCAGCGGCGTGCGCAATTCGTGGGGCAGCACCCGGGTGAGAAACCGCTGCTGCTGCCGCAGCCGGTCGCCGAGCAGCGCCGCGCGGGCGAGCCGGACGGAAATCGTCTTGAGCAGGTCCCGCGCCTGGAAGGGCTTGGTCACATAGTCGTCCGCCCCCAGCGACATGCCCATCCGCTGGTCCGCCGTATCCGCTTTTGCGGATACGAATATGAAGGGCGTCGTCCGGTTCGCGGGATCCGCCCGCACCTGCTGCAGCAGTTCGAAGCCGTCGCACCGCGGCATCCGGACATCGCTCAGGATCAGGTCGGGCCGCACCCGCGGCAGCGCCTCGAGGGCCGCCGCACCGTCCGGCACGGAAACCACGCGGTACCCCGCGTCGGTGAGCGTTTCCTCGGCGATCAGGCGGACGAGGTCGTCGTCCTCGGCAAGCAGGATGGTACTGGCGGTCGGGGCGGCAGAGGTCATGGCGCGGATGGAGGAATCTTGCTGAACGGCAGGGCGCCGCCGCGGTGCTCGGTGGCCGGCACCGGCTCGGCGACAAACTCCCGCGGGAACTTGAGCGTGAACGTGGTGCCGGCGCCGACTTCGCTGGCAAACTCCAGCGTGCCCCGGTGGAAATCGACGACGCGGCGCACGATCATCAGGCCGAGGCCGGTGCCCGGGACCTGCCCGACGTTTTTCGCGCGGTGGAACGGGCGGAATAGTTTCGCCTGGTCCTCTTTCGGGATGCCGCGGCCGCGGTCCTTGACCCTCAACCACCAGCCGGACTCCGTCGCCCCGAGCGTCATCTCCACCGGCTGGTGGTCCGGAGAGTACTTAAGTCCGTTCGAAATCAGGTTCTCGAAAACGGCCCGCATCTGCGCCTCGTCCACCGCCGCGGTGTAGTTTTCCGGCAGTTCCAGCCCGAGCACCAGCCGGTCCGGCGCCAGCGAGGACTGGAAATTGCCGGCGATCCGGCGGGCGAGATCGGCGATCCGGAGCGGCTGCGGCACCGTCTCGGTCGACATGTGATCGATCCGGTTCAGCAGCAGCACCTGGTCGACCAGTTCCTTCAGCGTGCCGAGCGCCCGATCCTGCAAATCGAGCAGCCGCAGGAAATTGGCCTTCTCCGCTCCGGGCAGCTCCTCCGCCCGTTTCGTCAGCAGGTACTGCGCGCCCTGGATCGTCGTCAGGGGCGTGCGGAATTCGTGCGACACCATCGAGATGAATTCCCGCTGCATCACGTGGTAGCCGTCGCGCTTCCGCGCCGCCTCTTCTTCCTCGCGCTCCAGCCGCCGACGCTCGGTCACATCGTTGACCAGCGTGCACACGTGGGTCACGTCGGCCGCGTTGATCCGCAGGGGCAGCTTCTGCACGTCGAGCACCCGGTCGCGCCCGCCCCACCGCATCGGAAAATCGAACCGCACCTCCTTGTCGCGCGCCGCCACCCGCCGGTCCGCCGCCGCCCAACACTCGAAGACTTCCTTGTCGGACAGCCACAGCTCCATGCCGCGCTTGACCCCGGCTTCGTCGACTTCGATGCCGAGGAACGAGGCCGTCGCGTGGTTCACGAATTCATAGTCGCCCCGCAGATTCCGGATCGTCACCGCGGTAGGCAGCGTGTGCAGGAAAACACGGAACATCGTTTCGCTCTGCCGCAGGCGCTCGCCGATCGCCACCTGGTCCGAGATATCCTGGCAATTGCACACGATGCCCCCGCCCGGCAGCAGCGAGAGCGACAGCGACTCTTGGAAGTGGGACCCGTCTTTGCGCCGGGCCTTCAGTCGGCCGCGCCATTGTCCGCTGGCGGCCAGCAAGGGAAACACCGTCGTCTCGATCTGCGCCGCAATTTCCTCGTCGTACAGCACCCGCCAGCTCTTCCCCAACAGTTCGTCCCGCTGCCGGTAGCCGAACATCTCCACGTGTTCCTGATTCAGGAACAGATAGTTTCCGGCAGCATCGGTGATGCCCACGCCTTCGTTCGCCCGCTCCGCCGCCAGCCGAAACATACCCGATTCGCAGGTCGGGCCCCCACCCGCCGCCGGGGCCCCGGCCGCGTCTTCCCTTGCCGCCATTGTTTCCGTCTTCATGCGGAGCCTTCCGCCCCGCCGCCCCGGGAGGCCGTTCGCGGCGACGCCGGCGCAATCAGGCCCAGTCCGGCCGCGATCGCACGGAAGTCGGGCCGCGCCCCGAAGCCCGCCCGCGCCCCGATCCGGTCCCGTGCCTTGTAGATCGCCGATTGCGACATCCCGAGATCGCCGGCGATTTCCTTCGGGCTTTGCATCCGGGCCAGCCGGCTCAGCACCGCCAGATCCGACGGGGAAAGGTCCTTCCGCGCGGACCGTTGCCGAACCAAGGTCCGCAACACGCCGCTCATGCGGGCCGAAAGCGGCGATTCACCCCGGCCCACCGCCCGCAACGTCGCAATCACCTCGTCCACCGGTGAGCTCTTTTCCACAAACGCCGACACCCCGAGCGAGAACGCGACCGCGATGGATTCGTCCGTCGCCAGCCCGCTGTACACCACGACCCGCCCCACGCCGGGAATTTTCCGGATCGCGCTCAACAACTCGAGTCCGCCCATGCCCGGCAATACGAGGTCGAGCAGCAAGAGATCGACCGGCAGGTCCCGCAATCGAGCCAACGCGGTTTCCGCATCGGGCGCCGTCCCGACCACCGCGAAGCCCCCCGCCTGCGCCAGCACCTCCGCCATCACTTGCGCGTAGATCGGATGATCGTCGACCAGGAATACACGGATCGACGCCCCGGCCCCGCGATTTGGAACCGCTCCTTGGTGATCCTGCCTATTCATGACTCCACTATCGTCCCCGAGGCCGCTCGGCACCAGTCCTCGCGCCGCCTATTTTTACCCGGTCCGCTAGGAAGTTCCACGGATTGCCAAATCGCCGTTTCCTTCCGGGCTTTCTCCGCCGCCTCACTGCCCGGGCGGCCGGCCGCGGCCCCGGTACGTCGCCAGGAAAAACACGCCCACCGCCGCCATCGCCGCCGCCAGGCCGAGCCAAAATACCGGCCACGCCACCCGCCCGTCCGTCGTGCACACGGCAAACCACGCCCCGGTCCCGAGGTAACCGGCCATGCTGCCGAAGCCGCTGTTGAGCAGCGCCATCAACGCCTGCGCCCGCGCCCGCCACGCCGGATCCACACGTTGGTCGATGTAGATCTGCGCCGTGATGATCACGAACGTGAACGACCCGCCGTGCAAAATCACGCCCACGACCAGCGCCCACGGCGTGCCGATCGCGCAGAACAAAAACCGCACCACGCCCAGCGCCAGGCCCAGCAGCAGAATCCATTTCAACCGCCACTTCAGCAACATCGTGCCCAACGCGAGCATCCCCACGATCTCGGTCACCTGCCCCAGGCTCATCCACGCCGTCGTGCGCTCGAGCCCGAGTTCCCGCAGGTGCGGCGGCGTGTACGGATAGAATCCCGCCAACGGCACGGTGAACAGCGCCGCCGTCAGAAAAATCACCCGCGTATCCCGGTTCTTCAGCAGCTCCAGCGCATCGTAGCCGAAGCGCTGCGCCCACGTCAGCCCCACCGCCGACTTCGGCGTCTCCAGCGCCGGCAACCAAAACGTGAACCCGCACACGACGAGCCACATCGCCGCGCCGGTGTACCCGGCCAACGTCGACCGGTCCGCTCCCAGCGCGCTCACCGCCAGACAGCCGATCATCCAGCCGATCGTCGCGATCGCCCTGATCGGTCCGAATTCTTTTTTCGCATCGGCCAGCCGCGCGAAAATGATCGTCGACGCGATGCTCCACGTCGGGGACGAACAAAACGCATGCACCTGGATCAGCGCGAGCGTCACCCACACGTCGGCACCGAACCGGATCGCCGTGCTCGCCGCCGCCATCGCGAGCGCCGTCGCCAAGGCCAGCCAGCGCAAAACCTTCACCGGCGACGCATGCCGGTCCGCCATCGCGCCGAACAGCAGCGGCGACACAAACGCCGCCACCCCCGAGGTCGCGAACGCATACGGCCGGATATGCGCCAACCCGTGCGCCTCCAACACCGCGCTCAATGGCACGAACCACATCCCCAGCGCCGCCCCTTGCAGGAAAAAGAGCCCGATCAGCTCGGCGTATTCCGCCCGGCGGAGAGTGGTCAGCACGCGCGCAGCACACCGCCCCGGCGCCGAAGTTCAAGCCTCCGCCCCGGCGCCCGACAGTCCCGCCCGCTTTTCCCGGACGGCATCTCCCCCGGCCCGCCCGCGCGCTTTCCGGTTTCCAAACCTCCCCGCCGTGCTTTGCTGCCCCCATGCCGCTCCCCACCCCGGACGAAGCCCAGGTCCTGCTTGGGCAGTATGTTGCCGACGACTACCAACGCTACCACGCCCGCATGGTCGCCACCGCCCTCCGTGGTTATGCCCCGCATTTCGGCGGCGACCCGGATCTCTGGTTCCTCACGGGGCTGCTCCACGATCTCGACTTCGAACGCCATCCCGCCACCCATCCCGCCGAATCGCTCCGCTGGTTCGCCGCCTGGGGCTACCCCGAAGAAATGATCCACGCCGTCGAAGCCCACGCCTACGGCTACAACGGCTTCAACGTCCTGCCCCGCACCAAGCTCGCCGCCGCCCTCCTCGCCACCGACGAACTCTGCGGCATTTTCTACGCCTACCGGAAAATGAACCCGGTCCCCTACGGCGAAATGAAAACCGCCTCGATTCGCAAGAAAGTGAAAGACACCGCCTTCGCCGCCAAGGTCGACCGTACGACCATTTACGTCGGCTGCGAGCACCTCGGCCTCACCGTCGACGACCACATCGCGAATCTCATCCGCCACCTCGCGGGCTTCGCGTGAATATCCCGCGCCGGCCCGAAACATCGTCACCGTTCCCGTCGTCCTGTGTTCACCCCATGAATTCGCCCCGTCCCATTCCACGCCGATTTGTCCGTTCGCTCCTCGCCCGCGGCCGCGGCCCGGTCGTCGCTGTCGTTCTCTTTGCCGGCCAGATCTCCGCCCAAGTCCGCCCCACGCCCCCCGGAGGCGGCGGCGGCGTCCCGCCGATCGGCGGTGGCGGCGGCGGGGGCGGCGGAGGCGGCGGCGTCATTCCTCCCATCATCATCGGTCCCGGCGGCGGCGGGGGCGGCGGCACGGTGCAGGAACCCACCATCAATGCGCCGCGCGGCGGACTCGTCGGCGCCACGCTTGTCGCCAATGCGGTGATCCCGGCCGCTCTCCGGCCGCCCGATACCACCGCGGCCACCTACCAATGGACAATTTCCGGCGCCCGCATCCTCGGCGATCCGCGCGCCGCCGCCATCCAGTTCGTCGCCGATCGCGCCGGCACCGTCGCGCTCAGTGTCGCCCTTGCCGCCAACGGCACCACCTATTCTCCCTCGGCCCAAGTCGCGGTCTTCGCCCCGGACTCCGCCGGCTCCCTCTCCGCCCCAGCCCGCGTGGCCACCGACACCGCCACGTTCACCGCTTCGGTCCCGGCCGCCCAGAACGGCGACCGCACCTTCCGCTGGACGGTCTCGGGCGACGCCGCCATCGCCTCCGGCCAAGGCACCGCCTCCGTCACCCTGCGCCCCGGCACTCCCGGCACCAAGGCCGTGGTCTGCAACGTCACGCTCCAGAATCTCGTCACCATTCCGGTCCGCAGCTTCGTCATCGTCACCGGCAACGGCGCCCCGACCGCCGTCACAATCGCCAACGGCAGCGGCGGCGGCACCTTCCCGGCCGGCTCGCGCGTCGATATCATGGCCGATCCGCCGCCGGCCGGCCAGGTCTTCGACCGCTGGACCGGCATGACCGAAGTCCTCGGCACCGCCCCCCTCGCGGCCCTCCTGCCCCAGACGACGTTCACCGTTCCCGCCACTCCGGTCAGTCTCACCGCCACCTACAAGGCCGCCCCGGGGTGGACAACGACCTCGCTCGCCAACTTCAACCCGCAAACCCAGACCGGCGCCAACAACGTCGCCACCACCGTCTCCTCCACGCTGACCTATCACGTACCGCCCGGCGCCGCCGGCGTGGTCTTCCTCCTGCACGCCGCCGGCGACGCGGGCGCCGATTGGTTCAGCCGCCCGGAAGCCCTGCGCCTTGCGCGCGACCTCGTCGCCGCCGGCTACGGCGTCGCCGCCCTCGACAGCATCTCCCGCACCCCGGCCAACTGGGGCAACCAAGCCACGCTCACCGCCAACCTCGACGCCCTCAACCACGCCGCCGCCTACGATCGCCTCGTCGCCTCCGGCGCCCTCGCCGCGGGCCGTCCGCTCTTCTTCCTCGGCGAAGGCGCCGGTGCCAACGCCGCCAGCCGTATCGCCGACCTGATCGCCAACGCGACGCCGGCCCGGCCGGTGCGCGGCACCGTGCTCTATCTGGCACCCGGCATCGAGGCCCTCGCCGTCACCTCGCGCGTGCCCCAATTTTTCGCCCTCGCCGCCAACGACACCACCCTCGGCGCCGCCGGTCTCACCACCGCGCGCGACAACTCCCAATTCCTGCTCGGCCGCGGCATCGCCACCGGCGCCTTCGCCAACCCCGCCGCCCCCGTCTGGCCCTCCCGCTTCCGCGGCCTCGGTCTGTCGGCCGCCGACGCCGGCGCTGTCGCCGCCGCCCTCAAGGCTGCCGACCTGCTCGATGCCAACGACTACCCGCGCTACGTTCCCACGGTCGCCGCCGCGACGGCCCTCCTCCCTGCTTCGCTCCAGCCCCGCGCCGCCGACATCGTCGCGCAACTCGCCGTCGCCGCCGCCGACAACGAGCTCTACGCCTCCGCCGCGCCGCGCATCGTCGGCTTCCTCAACGCCCGCGCCGCCAACGCTCCTGTCCCGCCGCCCGGCCGGCTCGTCAACCTCTCCACCCGTTCCAAGATCGCCTTCGTCGGCGACTCCTTCGCCGTCGGCTTCAGCCTCGGCGGCACCGAACGCGCCACCTTGCTCATTCGCGGCATCGGCCCCGCGCTGGCCAAATTCGGCGTCGCCGACGCCCTCTTCGCCCCGCGCCTCGAGCTGAACCAAGGCACCCGCCTCCTCGCCAGCAACGAAGGCTGGGACCGCGCCGCCAACGCCGCCGAAATCCGCACCGCCGCCGCCGGGGTCGGCGCCTTCGCCCTCGCCGCCGGCGACGCCGACGCCGCCCTCCTCGTCCAACTCGATCCCGGCACCTATACCGTCACCCTCCGCGGCCGCAACGGCACCACCGGCGCCGTCCTCGCCGAGGTTTACGACGTCAGCCGCAACGGCACCCGTCTCGCCAATCTGTCGACGCTCGCGCGCATCACCGACGAGGGCGAGTTGCTCATCCCCGGCATCGTCGTCGCCGGCAACAACCCGCGCACCCTCATGGTCCGCGCCGTCGGCCCCGGCCTCGCCGACTTCGGACTCGGGGCCGAGAGCACGCTCGGCGACCCGCGCATCACCGTGCTCAGCGGCACCCAGACCGTCGCCGCCAACAACAACTGGGGCCAGGCCGGCGCCGCCGCCCTCAACGCCGCATTCCCCGCCGTCGGCGCCTTCCCGCTGCGCAATGCCGCCGACTCCGCCCTGCTCGATGCCCTCCCCCCGGGCTCGTACACGCTCCAAGCCGGCGCCACTCCGGTCGCCAATCTGCCCGTCGGCGCCACCGCGCCCAACATCGTCGGCTCCGTGCTCGTCGAAGTCTACGAAGTCCCCTGAACCGGAAAACTCCGCCGCCCGCCGGACGCAAAAAACCCGCCGCGGTCGGCGGCGGGTTCGTTCAAAACAGGAAACCGTCCCGCGTTCAGCGGCGGCGCTTGAAGGCGGCGAGGCCGAGGATCGCGGCCCCGAGCATCGCGCCGACCGTGGCCGTATCCGGCACGCTGTTGGAGTTCGAATAGCTGAGGTTCGAAATCGAGCCGCTGTTCACGGAAATCGTCAGGCGCCAGTCGCCGTGATCGAGGTTGTTGCCGTTGTAGTCGTAATAGTTGCGGTTCGCCTGGTACCCCTGCATGGCTTCGGACGTGGAGTACGCGAGCTGGCCGAGCGTGATCACATAGGTGCCCGCCGTGCCGAAGGTGTAGCCGATCGTGCTGTCGTAGGGATGCACCGAGCCGTCCCCGTACGTCGCTCCGGAGTCGTCGTTGGCCGTCAGATAGGAGCCGCCGGCGGTCAGCAGCATCATGTAATTGTCGAAGCCGGTGAGCTCGCCGTCGCCGTTGAGGTCGACGCCGGTGGCTTCCCACACGAGCGAATCGAAGAACAGCGACGTGCCGGCGGTGACGTCGAAGGAGATCCGCTGGATCAGCAAATCGTCGGCGAAGCCGTCGTTGTCGCCGTCGATGTTCCGGATTTCTCCGTTCAGCGTGATGGCGTGGGCCGCGGGAGCGGCGACCAGCGCGGCAAGGGCGAGGAGGCGGGCGAGGAATTTTTTCATTTGATGGTGTACGCCGGGAACAATGCAGCTCCGGGGCCGGATCTTTCCCGGTTTCCGCTTCCCCTTGCCTCCCGCCCACTTGCACCCGGTTGCGGCCGCTACGCTGCGTGGCACTGCGTATCCATGATTTGGATAAGCTGTAAACCCGGCCGACGCTTCGCCCCGTCCGTTCGGGCGGGGCGGCGCCCGCCGGTATTGGAAAATCGGTTACAGTGTCCGCCGCGCCGCGCGAATCGCGGGCCCGCGACTCCGCGCCTGACAGACCGCGGCCGATGCGTGGGGAACCCGCCGTGCCAAAACATCTTCCCGGCGCCAGACCCGTGGGCGGCGGCGGCAAGAGCTGGCTCATCGACCGGCTGCTCGCGTTCCGAGCCAACCGATGCAGTGGAGAGAGCTGGGCCGAGAGTTGGGAGCAAAACCGTCAGGTTCGTCGGGTTGCCGGCTTCGGCGAAGTTTTCCGTGGCACGGCGGATCGATCCCTCAACCGTCAACTTTGGACTCTCAACTTCATGATCCCGGCCAAGGCACCGGCGCGACCCGCATCCAGCCCGACGATTTCCACCGCGACCGGTCCCGCCTCCCGCTCGGCCGGCGGCCCTATCCCAACTTCGACGCCCGCTACCGAACCGATGTTGCCCGCGGCTTCCGGCACCGCCGCCGGCGACACTTCCCGGTTGGCGAACACAGTACGGTGCATCTTGCCCGCGCCCCGGGTCGCTCCGGCAAACGCATGGGCGATCACCCGGCCGTTCATCTTGCCGCCTTCGAAATTCACGGTGGCGAACGGCGCCGGCAACGGCCGCCCGCAGGGTCCCGCCGCCGGCGGCTCGTGCCGCGCGCCGCGTTCCGGAAGGGTCCGCGCCCGGCCCCCGGTCGCCGGCTTTCGTCCCGCTTTTCCGCCCGATCTTGTTTCCCCCTGTAACCTTTGCCCGCCGGCTCGCGCCATGCCCGGCGACACCCATGTTCAGACTCGCGCTCAAGATGCTCGTCGGCGACCGGGGCAAATACGCCCTGCTCGTCTCGGGACTTACCTTTTCCACCATGCTGATGGCCCAGGCCATGTGCCTGTTTTGCGGCATCATGTCGTGGACGGTCTCTTCGGTGCGCAACATCCGCGCCTCGGTCTGGGTGAGCGATCCCATGGTCGAACAGGTCAACGACAACAAACCGCTGCGCAGCTCCGACCTCTCGCGCGTGCGCTCCGTGCCCGGCGTCGCGTGGGCCGCGCCGCTCTACCAGGGCGCCCAGCAGGCGCGGCTCGCGGGCGGCGACATCAAGGGCATCACGCTGGTCGGCCTCGACAGCGCCACGCTCGCCGGCGCGCCGGGCCGGATCCTCGCCGGCCGGCTGGAAGATCTGCGCCTGCCCAACACGGTGATCATCGACGAGTTCGCCGTGGAGCGCTTCAGCGAGGCCACCGGCCGCGCTTTCGGCATCGGCGATGTCTTCGAGATCAACGACCGCGAGGCGCGCGTCGTCGGCATCTGCCGCGCCGAGCGCTCGTTCACCGGCGGGCCGTACATCTTTACCCAATACGAGCGGGCGCTCGACTACGCGCCCGCCCAGCGCAAGATGCTCAGCTTCATTCTGGTCGGCGCCGCCCCCGGTTATTCCGCCGACGAGGTCGCCGCCGCGATCACGGCGGCGACCGGCCTGCGCGGGTGGAGCGAGTCCGCGTTGATCTGGTCCACGCTCGACTGGTACATCGCCAACACCGGCATCCCGATCAACATCGGCCTGCTCGTCGTGGTCGGCTTCGTCGTGGGCATCGTTTTCTCCGCGCAGACTTTCTACGCCTTCGTGCTCGATAACCTGCGCAATCTCGCGGCGCTGAAAGCCATGGGACTCACCGCGCGGCTCCTCGTGCCGATGTTGCTCCTGCAGGCGATCACCGTGGGTTCGATCGGCTACGGCTTCGGCATGCTGCTCACCTCGAGCTTCGGTTTTTTCACCCTCGGCTACGGCCGGATCGCCTACCTCATGCCTTGGCAGGTGCCCGTCGTCGCCGGCGCGGCGGTGCTCTCCATTTGCGTATTCTCGGCGCTGCTGGGGATCACCAAGGTCGTGCGCACCGAGCCGGCCATTGTCTTCCGTTGAAATGATTCCCGCGGCCTCCACTCCCTCCCCCGGCACCGCCATCTCCGTCCGCGGGGTCGTGAAATATGTCGGCGAAGGCGACGCCCGCTTCCAGGTGCTCAAGGGCGCCGACTTCACCGCCCTGCGCGGCGAGATGATGTTCCTCGTCGGGCCGTCCGGCTGCGGGAAAACGACCCTGCTTTCGCTCATCGCCGGCACCCTCGCGGCGGACGCCGGGGAGCTCAACGTGTTCGGCCAGGACCTGCGCCGGCTCGGCAGCGACCGCCTCGCCGCGTTTCGCGCGCGCCACGTGGGTTTCGTTTTCCAGCAATTCAACCTCATCCCCTCGATCACGGTTGCCGAAAACGTCTCCGTCCCGCTCCTGATCCGGGGCCTGGCACCCCGCGCCGCCGAGGCCCGGGCGCGGGAGATGCTCGCCCGCGTCGGTCTCGCCGACCGCGCCGATACCCGCCCCGGCAAGCTCTCCGGCGGCCAGCAGCAGCGCGTCGCCATCGCGCGCGGGCTCGTGCACGAACCCGATCTTCTGCTCTGCGACGAGCCGACCGCCGCGCTCGATCGCGACAACGGCCAGCAAGTCATGCGGCTCATGCGCGACGTCGCGCGCGATCCCGCGCGGTGCGTCATCGTCGTCACCCACGACAACCGCACCTACGGCTACGCCGACCGCATGGCCGAGATGGAAGACGGCCGCATCCTCCGGGTGCTCGAAAACCAAGCCGACATCCGCGCCCACCACGCTGCGGCAGGGTGACCCCATCGCTCTTTTTTTCATGATCTCTCTCCTGCTCCGCCGTCTCACCGTTTGGCTGGCCCTCGGCGGGCTCGCCGCCACGACCGTGCTCGTGAACCGCATGCACGGCGATCTTTCGGCCGAAGCGCCGCCGCCGCCGGTGCCTCCGGCCACGAACCCTTACGGCACGGGCCTGGGCGCCGCCGGCCTGGTGGAAGCCCGCCGGGAGAACACGGCCGTCGGCGCGCCCCAACCCGGGCTCGTCGCCGCCGTGCAGGTCGCCGTCTGGGACCGGGTCGAGGCCGGCCAACCGCTGTTCACCCTCGACGGCCGCGACCTGCAAGCCGCCCTGCCGGTGCAGACCGCCAACGCCGCCGTCGCCGCCGCGCAGCTCGAGCGCTTGCGCGAGCAACTCGCCCGGCTCGAGGCCGTCGACGATGTGCGCGCCATCACCCTCGAGGAACTCCGCAACCGCCGCAGCGACGTCCGCGTCGCCGAAGCGCAACTTCAGGCGGCCCTCAGCGCCGAAGCCCAGACCCGCGCGCTCCTCGAGCGCCTCGTCGTCCGCGCCCCCATCGCCGGCACCGTCCTGCAGCTGAACCTGCGCGTCGGGGAATACGTCAGCCCCTCCGCCGCCACGCCCCCGCTCATCCTCGGGGACATCGCCACGCTGCAGATCCGCGCCGAGGTCGACGAGCAACTTGCCGGTCTGGTCCGTCCCGAGGCCCCGGCCACCGCCTTCATCAAGGGCAACGCACAACAGCCGATTCCGCTCACCTTCGTGCGCATCGAACCCTTCGTCGTGCCGAAACGCTCCCTCACCGGCAATTCCAGCGAGCGCGTCGATACGCGCGTGCTCCAAGTCATCTACTCGTTCCCCGCCGGCGAACGGCGGGTCTACGTCGGCCAGCAAATGGACGTCTTCATCGCCGGGGAGGCAAAGCCGTGAATCCCGTCGTCTGGCGCGGCCCGGCCGCCCTGCTGCTGCTCGCCGCGCTTTCCGCCTGCTCCACCGTCGGGCCCGACTACCGGCGCCCCGCGGTCAGCCTGCCCGCCTCGTTTCGGCACGTCCCGGAAGTTGCCGCCGGCACGGTGCCCGCGCCGCCCGCGGACCGGTGGTGGACGATCTTCGCCGACCCGACCCTCGATGCGCTGCAGGCTGCGGCGATCGCGCATTCGCCGACGCTGCCGGCCGCACTGGCGGCCCGCGACGCCGCTCTCGCCCGCCGCGGACTCGATCGCGCCGCCCGCCGGCCCGCGGTCAACGGCGCCGCCGACGCCACGCTGGCCGGCGAATCCGCCGCGCGCGTCGTCTCCACGCCGCGCGGTTTGGAATCGGTGCGCGAGACCGGAGACCGCTATGCGCTCTCGGTAACCGCCGGCTATGAACTCGATCTCTGGGGTCGGGTACGGCGATTGACCGAACGCGCCGACGCGCAGGTCGAAGCGAGCGAAGCGGACCTGGCGGATGCGCGCCTCTCCCTCGCCGGCGACGTGGCGGCCGGCTATTTTCGCCTGCGCGCCGCCGAAGCCGAAGCCCAGGTGCTCGACCGGCGCATCGCCAGCCAGCGCGAGACCCTGCGTCTGCGGCAGTCGCGCCGCGACGCCGGCCTGGTCTCCGAGGTTGATGTCGCCCGCGACGAAGCCGAGCTGCACACCCTCGCGGCCGACCTGTCCGACGTGCGCCGTCGCATCGAACTGGAAATCAACGTGCTCGCGCTGCTGGCCGGTCGCACCGAACCGCTGCCGGCCGGGATCTTCGCCCGTCTCCCCGAGGTTCCGGTCGGTGTCCCCGCCGACCTGCTGCGCCGCCGGCCCGACGTGCGCTCGGCGGAAGCGCAGTTGCACGCCCGCACCGCCGAGATCGGCGCGGCCCAGGCCGCGCGCTATCCGACGATCCAACTCACGGGCGGCGGCGGATTTTCCGCCACCCAACTCGACGAATTCTTCAACCGGCCCGGCCAGTTCTGGGGTGTCGGTCCGTCCCTCAATGTGCCGTTGCTCGACGGCGACCGGGGCAAATCCCAAGTCGCCGTCGCCCGCGCCGCGGCTGCCCAGGCCGAGGCCGGATTCCGCCGGCAACTGCTCGTCGCGTGCCGCGAAGTCGAAGACGCCTTGGCGGAAGCGCGGGCGCTCGCTGCGCGCGAGGGCGCGCAGCAACACGCCCGCGAGGCCTCGGCGGAAGTCCTGCGCCTCACCCAGGTGCGCTACGACCGCGGACTCGTTTCCTATTTCGAGGTGCTCGCCGCGCAACGCGCCGTCCTCGACCTTGAACGTGCGCTCGCCGCGCTCGCCGGCCAACGCCGGCTTGCCGCCGTCCGGCTCGTGCGCGCCCTCGGCGGCACCTGGAGCACCTGATCCTTCGCCATGGCCACCCTCCGTCCCCGGCCGCCATTCGTCGCCTTCCTGCGGCCCCGAGCTTTGCGGTTCCTGTCGCTCGGCCTCGTTGCGCTTGCGCCCGTCGCCCTGCGCGCCGCCGACACCCCCGCGCTGCCTGCCGGGCTTTACACGCTTGACCGCGCGTCGCTGCGCGCGTTCGAGGACGCCTTGGCCAAAGCGGGCCGCCAAGTCCCGGCCCTCCAACGGTCGGCCGTGCTCCGCCGCCTCCGCGAGCGCCTCGATCCGCCCGCGGAGATTGCGCTCGAGTCGTCCGAATCCGGCTGGGCGCTGCGGCTCGGCGACCATCGGTTTCCGCCGCTCCAGCCCGGCGCCGCTCCTGTCGCGTGGACCGGCAAAGACGGCCAGAAGGCGCACGTTTCGCTGCGCTGGCGCGACCGCCGCCTCGAACAATCCCTCGCCTCGGGCGACCGCGCCCGTCTCAGTGCGTTCTCGTTTGATCCGGCGGAAAAGGTCCTTCGCCTGGAAATTCAAGCCCATGGCTCCCAGCTGCCCCAGCCCGTCGCCTTTGCCCTGCGCTACCTTCCCGCCGCCAATCTCGGCTCCGGGGACCGCCGTTGAATCGGCGGCCCCAGACGTTCATGGTCCGCGCATGCAGGAACGCTCGAAAGGCGAGACGGTGGCGCTCGTTGCCGCTGCCCGCGCGGGCGACGAGAATGCCCAACGTCGTCTCATCCACGCCTATCAGGAGCGCATCGCGACCTTCGTCTACACCCTCATCGGTTCGACGGCGGACATCGACGACGTCACCCAGCAGGTCTTGCTCCGCATGCTCGGCAGTCTGCCCCAGCTGCGCGACGACACGCGCTTCGAGGCCTGGCTGTTCCGTCTCACCCGCAATGCCTGCATCAGCCATTTGCGCCGGGCGCGCTGGCGGCGATTCTTCTCGCCGCTGGAGGAAAACCATACCGAAACCGTGGCGGCCCCGCCGGACTACGATCCCACGCTCGCCGATGCGCTCCGGCACGCGCTGCAGCAACTCAGCGAGACCGACCGCGCCATCCTCGCGCTGGCCGCGGACGGCCGCAGTCATGCGGAGATGCAGCAGTCGCTGGGAAAATCGCTGGCGGCGATCAAGGTCATGCTGCACCGGGCGCGGGAGCGGCTGAAGAATCACTATCATTCCCTCGACCATGATTGAACCGGACCCTTGGCCCCATTTCCGGCGCCGTGCCGCCGCCCATCTGCGCGGCGACCTTGCCGATCGCGTAGTGCGGCGGCATCGCCTCGTTCGCGTCAGCTCTCGGGAAGCGTGGCGGTGTCTCGGCCTCGCCGCCCTGACGGCCGCCGCCTGCGCGCTCGTGGTCGTCGCGGTGGGCGAACGGCTCGTGACCGCGGAAAATGCCCGCAACTTCGCCGCGTGGATCGACGTAGCGTCCCAAACCAACCTTGTCGCCCGCCTGCCATGAGAACCCGTCTGCTGGCTGTGATCTGTTCGTTCCTCGGTCTGGTCGCGGGCGCGGCGGCGTGCTTTCTGGCCCTTCGGGCCGGGACACTGCCGCCGCCCCCCGTGACGCTTTTCACCGAATTTCGAGACATCCTGCGCCTGCATCCCTTGCCGGATTCGCCGGCGGATCGCGCGGCGATCTTCCGGCAAACCATGCAACTCTGGCCCAGGATCGAGCAGTACCGCGAGGACATGGCCGCCATCGACGCCCAGTTCCGCGATCGTATCGCCGCCGCCCTTGCCCCCGGGCAACAGGCCGGCTTCGCTCGCCTGGTCGAGGAGCGGCGTCGGCAGATGGAAGACTTCCGCCAACTCGCCCGATCCCCCGCCGCGGTCGCGGGCGGTGCGCCGGCGGAGGGACCCAGCTTGCGCGAAGGTCTGTTGCTCGAACCGTTGGTCGGTGTGGCCTCCATTGTGCAGGTCGGCACGGTGCTCGAGCTTCTGACGGCCCGGCTGGACCTCACGCCCGAACAGCAGACCCGGATTCGCGCGCTGCTCATCGAACGCCGGACCCGCTTTCTGGAGTTCATGGACCAGAATCCTCCCCCAAGCATGGGTCTGGGCACGATCTTCAAGTCCGCCGAGAAGCCGCGCAACTAGGGAAGGGCCGGACGTCGGGTCCCGCCGCTGTCGCCGGCGTTCGCTTCGGAAACCGGCCGGGGGGCCCAAGGTCGATCGAACCGGACGCCGCTCCCGTCGGCGGGGCGTCCCGCGGAACGAACCGCGGGCAGGGCCCGCGTTGCGGCCCACCCGGGGCGGAATCGTTCAGCCCGGCCCCGATGCCGACGCATCAACCAGAACCGAGTCGGGCAGATACGGCCGCCCTTCGCCCAGCGCCGCCAGATTGGCCGTCGTCACCCGCGCGATCTCGCTCAGCGCTTCCTCGGTGAGAAAGGCCTGGTGCGCCGTGATCAGCACGTTCGGGTAAGTCAGCAGCCGCGAAAGCTCGTCGTCCTGCAGGATCTCGCCCGAGTGGTCCTCGAAGAAAATCCCCTCCTCCTCGTCGTACACGTCGAGCGCCACGCCGCCGATCCGGCCGGTCTTCAGCGCTTCGATCAGCGCCGTCGTGTCCACCAGTTTGCCGCGGCTCGTGTTGATCAGGTACGCGCCGGGCCGCATCCGCGCGAACGCCGCGGCGTCGACCAGGTAGCGCGACTGCGGCGTCAAAGGCAGGTGCAGCGAGACGATGTGGCTGGCCGCCAGCAACGTATCCAGATCCGTATAACGCACGCCCGCCGCCGCCGCCCACTCCGGGCTCGGATACGGGTCGTAGGCCAAGACCTCGGTGCCGAAGCCGCGGAAAATGCCGGCGGCGATCTTGCCGATCTTGCCGGTGCCGACCACCCCGACAGTCTTGCCGAAGAGATCGAAGCCGACGAGACCGCTGAGCGAGAAATTGTGCTCCCGCACCCGGTTGTACGCGCGGTGGATCTTGCGGTTCAGCGCCAGCAGCAGCGCCAGCGTGTGCTCCGCGACCGCGTGCGGCGAATACGCCGGCACCCGCGTGACCGCGACCCCGAGGGCCCGTGCGGCCGCGAGATCGACGTTGTTGAAACCGGCGCAGCGCAACGCCACCAGCCGCACCCCGCTTTCCTTCAGCCGCTGCAGGCAGGCCGCATCCAGCCGGTCGTTGACGAAGACGCACACCGCTTGCGCCCCGGCCGCACTCGCCGCCGTCTCGCTGCTCAGGCGGAACTCGTGGAATTGCCACTTCACCCGGTCCGAGCCCGGCGCGCGGACGAAGTAGTCGCGGTCGTAGGTCTTGGTGTCGAAAAACGCGATCGTGGTCATCGCCCGCACGGTGGCGCCGCGCGGGCCGTTGCGCAATGGCGGTCCGCCGGTATTCCCGCCGCGGGCGCCTTGCCTACTCCATGGCCACGGGATTCGTCAGCTCGCCGACATTCTCGATCGCGATCGTCACTTCGTCGCCGGGCTTCAGCCAACGCGGCACCGGCTTCGCCGCCATGCCCACGCCGTGCGGCGTGCCCGTCAGGATCACCGTGCCCGCCGGCAACGTCGTGCTCGCGCTGAGGAATTCGATGATCCGCGGCACGTCGAAAATCATGTCCGCCGTCGTCCAATCCTGCACCGTCTCGCCGTTCAGCCGCGTCGAGATCTTCAGCGCGTTCGGATCCGGGATGTCGTCCGTCGTCACGAGGCACGGCCCGAGCGGACAAAAAGTGTCGAAGAACTTGCCGCGGCACCATTGCCCGCCGCCCCGCTTGATCTGCCAGTCGCGGGCCGACACGTCGTTGGCGCACATGTAGCCGAGCACATGGTCGAGCGCGTCGTCGCGGGAGACGTTTTTGCAATTCCGCCCGATCACGACGGCGAGTTCGCATTCGTAGTCGACCTCCGTGCTCGGCAGGTGCGTCGGGATCAAAATCGGATCCCCGGGATTCTGCAGCGTGTTCACGCCTTTCACGAAGAGCACCGGCAATTCCGGTTCCTTCATGCCGGCTTCCTTCGCGTGGTGCCGGTAGTTCAGGCCCACGCCGAGAATCTGGCGCGGCTCGATCGGCGCCAGGCGCTTCGCCACGTGGTCGTGCTGCGGTGTCACGACGTAGTCGCGGAAAATGTCCCCGGCGATCCGGTACACGGTGCCGTCGGGCTGTTCGGAACCGAAATGCACCGCGCCGGCGGCGTCGAGGTAGCGGATGATTTTCATCGGGAATCAGGAGGTCTTGGCGACGGCGACACACTCAATCTCAAAATGCAGGGACGGCGGCAGGCAGCCCGTGATCGTCGTCCGGGCCGGGAACGGCGCGGCGAAATATTCGCGGTAAAGCTCGTTGTAGCGGCCCAGGTTCGCCTCGTCGCGCACGTAGTTGCGCGTCTGCACCACATGCGCGAGATCGCTGCCCGCCCCGAGCAGCACGCGGCGCAGGTTCTCCACCGACCGCCGGAATTCGCCCTCGAACGTATCCGGCACGATCTTGCCGAGGGCGTCGACCGAGGCCTGGCCGGACACGAAAATCAAATCGCCCACGCGGACCGCCGGGCTGAACGGCAGATGCGACGTGGGCGTGGCGGGATCGGAGGGATAGCTGACGGCGGTGTTCATGAAGTGAGGCAGGAAAATTCGGTTGCCGGGTCGAGCGGCCAGACCGGCCGCCCCAGCTGCCGCCACGGAAAGCGACGCAGGTCGCTGGAGCAAGGCCCGGGCGTATCGACAAAATGCGACGCCGTCGCGATCGGGTCGTAGGCGCGCCGGTGCGCGACCGCCGCCTTCACCCCGATCACCGCGAAATCCCGCGGTTCGATCCCCTGGCTCCGCAATTGCCCGAGGTCGAACGGCGGCGTCTTCCGGCTCGTCAGCAGCACCGTCGTGCCCCCCGCGACCACCACCGCGCAGGGCCCCATCTCGCAATGCACCCCGACCATCGAAGCGAGGTGGCTGTGCCGGTCCTCCAGGTCGAAGCCGCCCGCGCTCCGCGAAACCAGTCGCGCGGCCAAGTTGACTGGCCCCGGATCGCCGCGGAATCCGCGGCCGCCGATCGCCAGGTCGCGCGTTTCGCCGATGGCCGTGTCCGCCAGCGCCGTCACCGCCGCCGGATCGTTGATCACGACCAGGCTCCGCTCCACCCGACGCGCGAGCAAGGCGCGGAGAATTCCGGTGCCGTCGCCCGGCGCACCCGCCCCGATGTTGTCCGCCGGCTCCACGAGCAACACCGGGCCCGGGGCGCCCGGCTCCAGCCGCGCGACCACTTCCGCCACGTCCGGATAGCGGATCTCGCCCGCCTCCCGCAACCGCCACGCCAACTCCGCCCCGGCCCGCAGCGCTTCGGCCGCCGTTCCCGCCGGCCCGGCCACCACCGCGCTCAGCGACACGCCCGTGTCCGGCGTGTCCGCAAACGAAAATCCCGCCGCCACATTGAAGGCCAGCAGCGCCGGATTCGCCGCCTCCGCCGCGGTGGCGAAACTGCGCAACGCCCGCATCGGATCGGTCGCGGTGCCGGTGCCCGGCGGCGCCCAGACGAGAGGCGGACGGCATCGCTCCATGTGCACCGCGAGCCCCTCGCGCAGGCAGCGCCCGAGCAGCGCCGTCGCCCGCGCCGCCGCCTGCCGCGCGTCCGTGTGCGGGTTTTCCCGATACGTCACGAGTCCGTTCGCCAGGCGGCACATCGCGGCCGACACATTCGCATGCAGGTCGAGCACGCCGAACACCGGCAGCGCCGCCGCCCCGGGCAGGGCCCGCAGGCGGCGCAGCAGTTCGCCTTCCGGATCCGTCAGGCTCTGCGTCGCCATCGCGCCGTGCAAAATCAGGAAAATCCCGTCGATCCCCGCCGCCAGGGCCGGCCGGGCCCGGCGCTCGAACTCCGCCCAGAACGCCTCGAAGGCGGCGTCGGCCACCGTGCCGCTCGGCGTCGCCCTCGCGTCCAGCGTCGGCACCACGTCGAAGCCCTGCCGCTCCGCCTCCTCGAGAAACCCGTCGGTCGGCGAACCGTCCCCGCGTTTGCGCAAGACGGCCTCGTCCCGGGCCGTGTCGAAATCGGCCCAGCCCGTGACGTCATCCACGAACGTATGCGTCTCGTGGAAAAAACCGGCCGTAAGAATCCGATAACGGCGGGACATCGCGGCGAACGTCAGACCGGAGCCGTCCACGTCTCCGCGTGGCGGGCGAAGGCCTTGCCCGCGCGGAAGAGCGTTTCGTCGATGTCCGCCTCGCGGTGCGCGAGGCTGATCGACCAGAGGCCGCGCTCGATCGCGCGCACACCCGTCTCGAGCAGGCAACGCCGCAGGTGCGTCCAGCGCGCCGGATCGTGTCGGCGCACATAGTCGCGGTAGTCGCGGATCGGGCCCTCGGCGGCGCCGGGCTTCAGCATCACGGCATGGAAAATCAGCTCCGGCCCCTGCGGCCGCAGCGGCACGCGATGGGTGTCGGCCAAAGCCCGCAGCCCCGCCATGAGCTTGCCGCCCAGCCGGCGCAACTCCGCCGGATGCTCCGGGCCGGCCGCCGTCACCGCGTCGAGGCTCCACTTGCTCGCGGCCAAGCAGAGCGGATTGGCATTCAAGGTCCCGGCATGCACGACTTCGCCGGACAGGATCTTGGCCATCGCCGCCTTCGTGCCGGCCAAGGCCGCAAACGGCGTGCCGCCGCCGACTGCCTTGCCGAGCACGGTCAGGTCGGGCTGGTAGCCGTAGTACCCCTGCGCGCAGCCCGCGCCGAAACGGAAACCGGTGATCGTCTCGTCGGAAATCATCAGCATGCCGTCGCGGTCGCAGAGCTCGCGGATCGTCTGCAGCAATCCCGGCACCGGCTCGAGGCAGCAGGTGTTGCAGAGCACGGGCTCGAACACGATCGCCGCCAATTGCCCGCGGCAGGCGTCGACGCGGCGACGCAGGTGCTCGACGTCGTTCCAGCGCGCCACCACGAACTGGTCGAGCACCTCGGGAATGACGCCCTTGCTCGGGTGCGTGCGCGCGGGCGACTCGTCGTCGCCCCAGACCGCGGGCGGATTGGCGAAACCGACGAGCCCTTCGTCGGCCCAGCCATGGTAGTGGCCCTCGAAACGCAGAATCAGTTTCCGGCCCGTGTGCGCCCGCGCGAGGCGGAACGCCGCCGTCACCACCTCGGTGGCGGAGTTGTTGAAACGCACCAGCTCCGCCGCCGGGATCATGCGTTGGATCCGTTCCGCGACCTCGATTTCCAATTCGCACTGCGCCGCCCAATGCGTGCCGAGCCGGGCCTGCGCCGCGATCGCGTCCGCCATGCCCGCGGGCGCGTGGCCGTACAGCAACGCGCCCTGGCCCAGCTGGTAGTCGAGGTAATGGTTGCCGTCGACGTCCCACAGGTTCGGGCCGCTGCCGCGCGCGAAGTAGAGCGGCACGGGCGCCTCCATTTTTCGGATACCGCTGTTGACGCCCGCCGCGATGCTGCGCTGCGCGCGTTCGAACAGGGCCTGGGATTTCGGAAACGTGTAGGACATGAAAGGGAAAATCAGCGCCGCGGCGCCGGCACCGCGTTCAGCTCCGCCGGCACGCGCTGCCAAAGGGCCTCGAGCTCGTGGCGGTAGGCGTGCCGCACTTCGAGATCGGTGAGCTGCGCCGGCCGCCCGGGGCCCGGCGCCGTCACGGTGACGGTGAAAACGCGTTCCCCTGCCGGCAACGCCGCCGCGAGCGGCACGTGCACGTAGGTCTCCGCCAGATCCGGCTGCCGCGCCGGCCGGCCCGTGACCGCCGCCACCGTCACCCGGGCCAACGGTGCCGCCGCCTCGTCCGCCAGCGTCCGGCCGTCGACGCTCACCGCGACCTTGGCCCCGGCCGGCAGCCCGCGGAAACCCAGCCGCAATTCGCAAACCACCAGAGGCAACGGCGTCGCGGCGGGCTCGTCCGCGATCCGCAGCGTGACGCGCCCGGTGCCTTCCGCGCCGAGCGCCGCCGGCAGCTGCTTGCCGTAGGCGTAGGAGCCGGGGCCGTCGTGGTAATAACTCTTGGTGACGGCAAAGACCTTCGTCTGGCCGGCGAGCGCCTCGGGCCGCGCGAGGTCGCGGAAAACCCGATACAGCCGCTCGTCGTGCGGCCGGGCGGAGCCGAACGCGTTGTAGAAATTGAAGAGATAGAATCCGTCGACCCCGAGCTGCCGGTACTGGGCCGCGGCGCCGCGGATTTCCTCGAGGTTGGCTTCGCGCACCGCCACCGCGCCCGCGTAGCGGTTCTCCGCCGCCGCCGGCGCGGCCGGAAACGGCAAACGCCAACTCGCGCGCGGGTACAGCGAGGGCACCACCTTCACGCCGGTTTCCCGCCCGAGCGCCACGAGATCCGCGATCGGCATATCGCCCGCCAGCGTCATGATCTGCGCCGGCGAAACCAGATCGACCAGGCCCTCGCGCATCCAGCGCGCGATCTCGAGCCCGGCAAAGGTGCAGTCCGCCGTCGAGGGCGGCACGCGCACGAAAAGATACATCGGCCGACCGACCGCGGCGGCCAAGACATCGAGCCGGCGGCGCACGTCCCGCACCAGCTCCGTCAGCAACGGCGCCCCGGCCGCCGCCTTGCCTTTCGGGAAAAAGACCTGGAAGCGGTTGAAATCGAGTTCGAAGCCGTCGACGAGATCGCGGTTGCGCTCCAGCACTTCGGCGACCGTGTCGAGGCGGAGCTGGCGCACCTCGGCGTGCGTGTAGTCGAGCAAGTTGCCGTACGCCGGCTGGAACGCCAGGGGCGATTCCTTGATCGTAAGCCGGTCGCGATGCTTGAACCAAAACTCGCTCGTCATCGCATGCTTGTCCGGATCCGCCATGAAGTGCGCGTCGTTCATCCGCAGGCTCGGGATGAAGCGCAGCCCGAGCCGGCGCGCGGTTTCGCCCGCCGTGCGCACGGCGTCGGCGCCCTGCGCGAGGCACACCCGCGCGTTTTCCATGCGTTTCTCCATCAGCGAACCGGGCGTCTCGTCGGGCGACTTCCGCCAACCGACGCGGCTCGCGACCTTGGTGTTGTAGTACATCAGGTCGCCGCCCATGCCGACGCAGTAGACGAGCGTCTTCACCGGCGTATCCGCCAGCGCCCCGAGATTGGCCCGCAGCAACGCCTCCGACTGCGCGCGATCCGGCACCACGAAGGCGAGGTCGGCATCGTCGTTGTAAACGAGTCCGAAATCGGGCCGGGACACCGGCGCCGCCCACGTGATCGTGGCGAGCAGACCGAGGAGGAGGAGGCGAAAAACGTTCGTCATGGCAGCGCGCTCATTTCCGTTCCGGCAATCAAGACCCGATCGCCGTCCGTCGCGGCGCGAAATTCGAACCGGAGATGGTTCACCCCGTGGAGCCCGGCCCGTTGCGCCGGGATCGTCGCCGCGGCCCGACCGTCGATCGTCACCCGCAATTTTCCCGCCGCGGTCGCGGCCTCCCACGCCAGCTTCACGTCGTGCCACGCACCGTCGCCCGGCACCGTCAGCGTCGTGCCGGCCGCGGTCCAGACGGCGTGTTCCGCCGCGCGCCGGTCGTCGATCCGGTTGAAGTGGTCCGTCAGCGAAACCCGCAGGTCGTGCACCGCGGCCGGCACGCGGAGGCGGAAACGCAGTTCCCCGGCCGCGGCCATCGGAAAATTCCACACGGCCCCGGCGGTTCCCGCCGCCGCCAGCGGCAACGCCAACGCCCGGGTTCCGTCCGCCAGCGTCTCCACGGTCGCCGCCTCGGCCCCGTAATGCGTCCAACCCACGGGCCCGGCCGCGAGATCGTCGCGCACCGTCCGCTCTTCGAGCCACGCGGGATCGAAGCCGACGAGCGCGCGTTTGCCCTCCCCCTGCCCGCTCGTCACGACGATCTTGCCGGAACGGGATTCGACCGCCGAGGGATACGCGGTGCCGCGGTCGCCGCCGCTGACGACATCGGTTTCATGCAAAATGTCGCGGAAGCCGCGCCAGGTCCGGCCCGCATCGGCACTGATCGCCGCGTGCAGCACCTCGCGGCCGCCCATCGCATAGCTCCGCGGGTCGGTCCAATTCTGGCACGCGTTCGCGAGCAGCACGATCCGGCCGTCGCGCAGGCGCAACAGCGACGCCGGCGAGTCCGAGGAAATGAAATCCGTCCGCGCCAATGCCGGCCAGCGCTCGCCGTCGGCCGAGAAACTTTGCCACAGGCGCCCGCCGCGGTCGCGCACCAGCATCCAGATCCGGCCGGGACCGAGCTCCACGAGGGCCGGCTCGACCGCGCCGTAGCGCGTGACGTTCTCCGTCGCGAGTTCCACCTGCAGGCGATCCGGCGAACGTTGCCACGCGCCGCCGGCGTCGTCGGAGAAATACACCACCGTGTCGTTCCAGCCGAAATCCGGTCCGGCCTTCGGCGCCGCGGCGCGTTCCGGCACCGCCAGACCCACGGCGAGCACGAGCCGCCCCGTGGCGCCGAGCTGGATGAAGCCGCGGATCGAGCCGACGTAGCCGGGAATGACCTTCCGCGCTGCGGACCAGGCCCCGCCCGGCGGCCGCCGCAGGTGGTACACTTCGTAAAGCCGCCCCCGGTAACCGCCGGGGCCCTCGCCGGCCAGATGCACCACGGCGTGCAGCGAACCGTCGGCGGCTTCCAGCACCATGAGCGCATAGTAGGCTTTGCCCGGCAGCGAAAACGCGATCTCGGGCGCGGACCACGCGAGACCTTCGTCCCGTGACCGAATCACGGATACGGAATCGCTGGCCGGCTTGGTGATACCGTAGATTTCGAGGGTGCCGTCGCGGCTCGCCACGGCCGACGACTCGTTGGTCTCGGCCGCGCGCAGAATCACCGGCGCACGGAGGGCCGCCGCGTCCGCGGGCGCGCGGCGCAGCTGCATGCCGAACGCGTTGCCGAAGGGTTTCGGCGCCGCCGCCGCGGCCACCTTTCCCGCCACGGCCAGACGGTGCAGGCGCACGCTGCCGGTGCCGGGATCGAAGCCCAGGGCGCCCAGCGCCGCGGTCCCGGCGCGGCCGCGGTACAACTCGGTGCCGCCGATCCTCAGCACCGCGGTCTCGCCCGTGCGCACCAATTCAAGTTCGAGCCGCGCGCCGGCCGCCGCCGCGGGCGCGGCGATCTCGCGCGGCTGTTCCGTGGCGTTGAAAAATCCGCCGCGGAGCCGCCAGATTTTCGCCCCGGCCGTCATGACGACCTCGCTGTCCCGCCCGATGACGAAACTGCTGTCGCGGCCGGCGCGCGCCAGGGCGAACTCGGCCTCGACGCGGAAGTCGCCCGCGCCCGGCAGCACCGCCGCGAGCAAACGGTGGCCGCGGCCCGTCCCGAGGAGAAAGCCGCCGGCGTCGGCCGGCCAGGCCGGCCCGGTGTAGTGGACGAGCGGGACGGTTTGGTTCTCGGGGTTGGCCACCAGCACCACCGCTTCGGCGGCCGCGAGCACGCCCGCCGGGAGCAGCGCGAAACAGCCGATCCGAAACCAGCGGGGGGGGCGCATCGCCGGAGCTTTCAGCCGCGGACGGCCGGAGTCAAAACTGCGTCCGCACGCCGAAGGTCACGAGCGTGCCGAAATTCTGATACGTCTGCGGGCGCGTCCAGGCCGGGGTGCCGGGGCCCGCGCGCTCGGTGCGTTTGTTGGCGCCGTTCCAATTGCGCGCGCCGCCGTAAACGGTGAAGCGCTTGGCGAAACGGTAGTCGAACGACCAATCCTGCGTGATCTGCGGCGCGACGTACGAGAACGTGCCGGCCGGAATCGTGGCGCTCGCGGCCACGGCGGCGCCGGAAACTTTGTAGGCGTAGGCGACGTTCCAGCGGAACGAAAACGCCTTGCGCACATAGCTGAGGCCCCAGTTCAGATTCTTGTGCGCGAAGGGCGTGAAGTCGCGCTCGTTGGGCCCGCTGATCTTCGAGATCGTCGCGTTGCCGAACATCGAGAACCCCTTCGCCCACGGCGGCAGGAAGTAGAGCGATTGCCGCCAGCTCAATTCGTAGCCCTCGACCGAGGCGTTGCCGCCGTTGGTCTTGGTGACGATCGTGTAGTTGAGGTAGTCGTCGTTCAGGCCGAAGCTTTCCAGCAAAGGCAAGGTCGCCGCCGACTGTCTCTGGACGAAGAAGTTTTTGATGTCCTTGCGGAAAAGACTCACCGCCACGGTCGCGCCCTTGAAGTTGTAGGATTCGAGCGAGAGATCGTAGTTGTCCGCTTTCCAGGGCTGCAGGCCGGAGTTCACGATCGTGGCCGTGGGGGCCGCGCTGGTCGGATCCGAAAGCGTGATGCCGGGAATGACCTCGGAGAGGTTCGGCCGGCCGAGCGTCTGCGCGAAGGCCGCGCGCGCGACCAGCGCATCGCTGATGTAGTACGTGGCGTTGAGACTGGGGTAGTAGCCGTCGTAGCCGCGCGCCGCCTTGGCCCCGCGCTCGACATAACGGAGCTTGGCGCTGGCCAGCGGATCGGTCGTCACCGGGATCGTGCGGCCGGCGGCGTCGCGGAGCAGATTGCCGTCGGCGTCCTGCCGCAGCGTCGCGCGGATGTCGTTCCGCGGACCTTCGCCTTTGTCGTCCGTTTTTTCGAAACGCACGCCGCCGACGAGCCAGACCTTGTTGTCGAAGAACTTGAGATCCGTCCGCACGTAGGCCGCGGATATCGTTTCCTCGAAGTATTTCGAATTCGTCACGCCGGACTGGTGGGCCGCGGCCTCGTTGAGCGTGAACCACGTCGGGTTGGCTTTGAAGAGGGCGTAGTACTTCGTCGGGCTGATCCACTTCAGCCGCAGCGTGTCGCGGAAAAACGACTGCCGGGACAGGGCTTCGTTGGTGAGATCGTGGCTGCCGGCCAGCCGGCTCACGCCGGCCGGCGGCGCGAAGGCCCAGGTCTTCAGGACCGACGTGTTGTCTTTGCGCTGCTGGTTGACGGCGAATCCGGCCTTGATCGTCGTCGGCACTTTGAACGCGAAACTGCGGGAAATATTCGCGGCGACGTTCTTCAGATCGGCGACGATCTCGTTGGGCTGGCTGGTCGGGTTGTTGAGCGAAAGCGCCGCGTTGTCGTAGGGATCGAACGGCAGGCCGGCCCGGGTCGTGACGCGGAGGGCAGGCGCGCGCCGCTCGTAGATGCCGTCGAGGCCGTCGGCCCGCACCACCAGCTGCGTCGCCTGGAAGAGGCCGACGGTGCGGAAGAAGCCGTTCTCGATGTCTTCGCGCTCATCCCAGCTGCGCGAGAAATTCACGGTCGCGTCGATCTTGTAGATCGGGCCCTCGTGCAGGTAGCGCAGCACCGCCGAGGTCGTGCCGCGGGTGCGGTCGCCGTAGGTCATCGACTGGCGCACGGTGTCGTTGCCCGCCGCGCCGCCCTGCGTGAACGTCGCGCCGCCCGTGTTGCCCGCGCCCCAGGCGACCGCGAAGATGTTCTGCCGCGTCGGCGTGTTGATCTGCACGTGCTCGACATTGAGCCGGAGCGAATCCCGCGGCGTCACCTTCCAGTCGAAAGTCATCGAGGCGAGCTGCCGCTCCGTGGTCTGCAGCACGTTCTGCTCCGTATTCACGGTCTGGACACCGCGGATCATGTCCCACGTCGGCGAATCGTAGTCCATGTCGTACACGCGCGTCAGCTGGCTGAGGTTGAGCGTGAACGCGAAGGTCTTGCTGACCGGATGGGAATAGTTGACGTCGATGCCGGGCTGGATCGCGCGGGCGGAGGACGAGGCATCGCTGCCCACGCGGTCGCCCAGGCCCGGGGGCCGCAGCCGGTTGCCGGAATTGTAGGCGCCGTAGGTGTTGATGCGGAGGGTGCGGCGCGGCGTGCTGAAACCGCTCTTGCCGACGATGTTCACGGTGCCGCCGACGGCGTTGGCCGGGCGGTCGGGCGTCGGCACTTTCGTGATCTCGATGCGGTCGACGCTGCCGGAGGCGCTGGCCGCAAGGTCGAAGGCGCGGTCGGCCGAGGGCGAGGAAACTTCCGCGCCGTCGATCATGAAGACGATGCCGCCGGCGGGCATGCCGCGGATCGAGGCCGAAGCCGCGGTCTGGGGTCCGCTCACGATCGAGATGCCGGGCGTGTACTTGATGTACTCGCCGATGTTGCCGTCGCCGAGATCGCCGATCTCGTCGAGCACAACCACGTTCTTGATGTTCGGGGCCATCTTCTGCTCGTTGACCGCGGCGGCGGCCGCGCTGAGCGCGGTCGATTCCACGACAAAACTCTCGAGCTTCACGACTTGGTTGCCGGCACTCGCGGTGCCCGCGGCGAAACTCATTTCGAAGTCGCGGCGACCGGACCCGCCCGGCGGCACGGCCGCGGTCTGGGTTTCCATACCCGCATACGAAACGCGCAGCCGCACGGGCCCGGCCGGCAGCCCGGCCAAGCGGTATTCGCCGTCGGAGTTGGTCAGCGTTTCCAGCGTCGTGCCTTCGACCGCCACCCGGGCGTTGTTGAGCGGCACCTGGTTCGCGGCGTTGACGACGCGGCCGGCGACGGCATTGGCCGCCGCGCTTTGCGCCCGGCCCGGGCCCGCGGCGATCAGGCAGCCCAAAACAAACAGCAGCATCATCCGCAGCAGCCCGCAACGGCCGACCGGGGAAAGCGAAGCCAAGGCACGGAACGGAAGCACGGGAGTAGTCATGGTCGGAGGTGAAGTCGGCGTCTTGCCGCGGCCCAGCGCCGAAGCGAACTGCCGTCGACGCCAAGCTGCGCCGGCCCCCCCGGCGTTCCGAGGCGAATCAACAGGTAACTCCTTGTGACCACACCCCGCCGCGCCCGCCTCGCGCGTCAACGCAACCGGGCGAGCAGCACCGGCGCCAGCCGCGCGGCCATTTCGGCGTGGCCGGCCGGATTCGGGTGCATCCCGTCCGTCGTCCACTCCTGCAAAACCCGGCCGCCGCGCTGCGCTTCGTCCCACCCGGCAAAGTGATCCACGAGCGGCGTGCCGGTTTCCTGCGCGACCTGCCGCGTTACGGTCATGTAGCGCGCGAGCCGGAGATTCGGGTCCTCGCCGAGGCCGTTGCGCCGGTTCTTCTCCCCTATCTTCGGCCCGGTCATCAGCACCACCTGGCTGCCCGCCGCCCGCAGGCGGCGGACGATTTCGCGGAGGTTCGCGCCGAACGCGTCCTCGCCCAAACGCGAGGCGGTCTGGCCGGTGTCGACCCAGCTGTCGTTGGCCCCGTACATCACGGCGACCAACGCGGGCCGCTGCGAGATGACGTCGCGTTCGAGCCGCGCCAAAGCGAGGTCGGTGCGTTCGCTGCCGATGCCGACGTTGTGCACGGCGGCGCGGACCCCGGCGGCCCGCAGCGCCGCCTGGGTGCGGGCGGAGAACGTCGTCTGGGGCGTGACACCCGGCCGCGCCCCGCGGGTGATCGAGTCGCCGAGCATCACGATCCGGACCGCAGATCCGTCCGGCGGCTGCGCCGTCGGCGCCAGAAAGTCGGCCTCGGCCAGCGCGGCGCGAACGTCGCCCTGCATGGTCGAGATCCACAGCCGGCCCGGCACCGGCTCGAACAAATAGGGATAGGAAAGCCAGTAGGCTCCTTCCCGCGCCCCCGGCGGCACGCGGTTCACCGCGATCACCTGCGGAAACGTCCAAGTGACCCCGTCGTTTTCGGAAAACGCCAGCGACAGTTCCTCGCGGCGGCCGAGCTTCTTTTCCGGGTCGGTGTAGCGGTTCCACAGCAGCGCGACGCGCCCGCTGGCCAGCCGCACCATCATGCCCGGCGAGTCGCTGGCCTCGAGCGTCGACGGCATCGACGCGCTCCATTTCAGGCCGTCCTTCGAAGTCATTTCCTCGAAGTGCCCGTGCGGCACGCGCAGGAGCAGCTTGAGGTCGCCGTTCTGCTTCTCGAGCACCGTCGCCTCGATGCCGCCGCCGTGCGTCGCACCGGTGAGGCCCGCGACCTTGCCGGCGTAGTTGCCCTGCGCGCCGAGGTCGATGACATCGCCGGTGCGCCAGGATTTCCCGAGGTCGTCGGAGACATAGACGAGCGTCACATGCCGCCCGGGATTCGCTTTCGCCACCTGCGAGACGAGCACGATCCGGCCCGACTTCAGCTGGATCATCTGCCGCACCGCCCCGCACCAGCCGTCCTGCAACAACACCGGGGCCGCCCACGTTTTCCCGTCGTCCGCGCTGCGGCCGACATACACGGGCAACCGGCAACCCTCGAGCGGGCCGCCGAGTTTGTCGTCCCATTTGAAAACCTTTTCGCGCTCATTGAGGAACGCATAGAGCACGACGCCTTCCCGGGTGCGCAGCAGCGCCCGTTCTTTGCGCGAAACGAAGGTTGCGGAATCGAAGATCGTCCGCGCGGCCCAAGTCTTGCCCTCGTCGCGCGACACCAGCGCCCCGCGTTCGTCCAGGCCCCAGATCGCGCCGTCGCCGGTCCGCACAAACGGGCCCTGGTGCGGCACGGCGAGGCGTTCCGCCCGCGCGTGCAGGAAGATTTCGGCGCGGGCCGGCGCCGCGCCCGACAACAACAGACAGATGAGAGCTCGGAGGATCATGGCTGGATTCGGGGTTGGGATGGCGCCGCCGTTCAACCCGTAGCCGCGGGCTTGGGCCGGACAAAGTACAGCAGCACCGCGCACACCACGATGCTTGCGGCGCCGAAGTGGAACACCGTGCTTACATCGATCTTCGCGTCGCGCAGGGCGCCGCCCGCGTAGATCGTGATGCCGCCGACCACGCACGCGCAGAAATTCAGCACGCCGTAGCCGGTCGCGCGGTAGCGCTTGTCCGAGACGAGGGTGAGGATCGGCATCATGTTCGCATCGGCAAAAGACTTGGTCAGGCCGAAGAGCATCAACCCGCCGATCGCGAGCGGCAGCACGTCCGTGCTCGAAGCCAGCAAGATTGCCGGCGCCGCCACCACCATGCCGATCAGCGGCACGAGCACAGGCGCATCCGGCCGCGTGCGGCTCCACCGGTCCGCGAGCCATCCGCCGAACAGAATGCCGACGATCGAGGCCCCCTGGTAATAGCCGGTCGCCGAAATTCCCGCGACGCCCTGCCCCAGCGAAAAATGTTCCTGCAGGTAAGTCGGCATCCACCCGACCACCGACCACACGCTCATCCCGAGCAGGCCCCAGTAACCCAACGCCAGCAGAAAACCCCGGCTGCCGAACAAACTGCGCAGCGCTTCCCCGAGTTTCACCTCTTCCCCGGCCGGCACGGTCGCCGTCGGGCCGGCCTTCCCGGCCCGCGGATCGCGCAGGAAAATCGCCGTCACCACCGCCAACCCCACCCCGAGTTGGCCGAACCAGGAAAACGCCTGCGCCCAACCGTGGCTCTCGGCGATCATCCCGCCGACCCCGCCCATCCCCGCGCCCATCATCACCCCGCTGAGGTGCACGCCGTTCGCCAGCGAACGCGTCTTCGTCCCGTGGTAGTCCGCGATCAGCGCCAGCGCCGCCGGAATGTAGCACGCTTCGCTGATGCCCATGAGCGCGCGCGTCGCCAGCAACTCGCCGTAGGTTGTCGCATGTGCCGTCAGCCACGTGATCGCCGACCACGCGACGAGGCTGATCACGATCACATGGCTGCGGTTGAACCGATCCGCGAGGTACCCCGCGAACGGACTCAGCAGGCCGTACACGATCAGGAAAATCGTCGTCAGCAGCCCGAACTGCGCATCCGTCATCGGGATCACATCCACGATCGATTGCCGCATCGTCGTGATCATGACGCGGTCGAGGTAGTTGAGAAACCCGACGAACCACAGCAGCCCGACGACCAGCCAGGCGCGCCGCGGCGTGATTTCCCCGGCGCTCATCGCGTCGCCTCCGGCTGCCACGACCAGACGCTCGTGGTGCGCACCCCAGCCATGATCTCGCCGGAGACGATCCACCACTCGCCGCCGAACGGCACCGCCGGCGACGTCACCACCGGGTCGGGCCAGCGCGCTTCCGTGGTCCGCCACGTGTCGGTCGCGGTATCGAAATACATGATATGGTCCGGCACGCGCGTGTCGCGCGGCACTTTGCCGACCAGCCGGCGGTCCACGCCGCCGAGCACCCAGATGCGGCCGCGCTCCGGCGACACCGGCGCGGGCGTCGGCGCCGCGATCGCCGTCCACGGCAGATCCGGCAGGCGCTCCCATTTTTCCCCGCGGTAGCGGTAGGCGTCGCCGAGGTAGGCGGGCTTCGCCTTGCCTTCGGCATCGACCGTCATTTCCAGGCCGCTGATCAAATAGAGCGCGCCGCCGAGGGCCGCGACGGTGCCTTGGGCGCGCGTCGGACCGGGCCACGTCGGCAGCGCTTTCCAACCGGCCGCCGGCTGCGCCGGATCCAATTGCCAGAAATCGCCGCAACTCGTCCGCACCGCCCCGGGCGCATAGCCGCCGGCGACGTGGATTTTCCCGTCGAGCACCGCCGCCACCTGGCTCGTCCGCGGCGCCGGCAGCGCCGGTCCGCGCTCGGCCACGACGGCTTTGCCGTCCCACCGCAGCACCAGCGTATCCTGGAAAACGGTCTCCGCGTTTTCGCCGCCGATGACGCGCACGCCGTCGGGCAACGAGACGCACGCCGCATAGCCGCGCCGCTCCGGCAATTTCCCCGCCGGGCGCCATGCCGCGTCGCCGGGCGCGAGCACGAAGATCTCGTCGTAGTAGATCTTCTTTCCGCCTTCCCACGGCATCTTGTCCGGAAAATTCGCCCCGCCCGCCGCAATCAGCACCCCGCCGTGGGCCCCGGCGATGATCCCGGCCATGCCCGGCGCGAGCGGAAATGCCGGCCGCCGCGTCCACTCGGCCGCCGCCGCGGTGCCGCTGGCGACGGCGAGCAAGGGCACGAGGGCAAAGCCGCAGGGCGCAAAAAATCGGAACATGGGCAAGGGGGACGGGGCCAGCATAGCGTGTGCGGAATTCGTTACCGGGCGGCGAGCCCGGATCCGGGATCAGGTTGTCGGAACGATTCCGCCGGCGGACAACGTCCGCCAACTGGTCATATGATATGCCACCGTTTCGCCGGTTGTCGCCCGCCCCGCTCCCGGTCTACGGTCCGCCCCACTCCCATGCGCACTTCCCTCCTCCGGGCCCGTCTCCGCCAAGGCAAAGCCGCCCGCATCGCCTGCCTCTACTATCCCACCACGATGTTTCCCGCGCATGCCGCCAAGGCCGGCTTCGACGCCATCTGGCTGGATACGGAGCACAGCACCTGGGAACGCCACGAACTGCAGCGCTTCATCGCCCTGCACCACCTCGCGAACATCGACTGCCTAGTGCGGACCGGCAGCCGCAACGCCACCGAACTCTACCACTTGCTCGAGGACGGCGCGTCCGGTCTGATGTGCCCGCTCGTCAACACCGCCGCCGAGGCGCGGCAAATCGCCCAGGCCGTGAAGTTCCCGCCGGTCGGCCAGCGCGGTCTCGACGGCGCCGGCCTCGACAACGAGTTCTACCTCGCCGGCACGGCGGCCTATCCCGCGGCGGCCAACGCAGAGACGTTTCTCATTCTCCAGATCGAAACGCCCGAGGCCCTCGGCAACATCGATGCCATCGCCGGCACCCCGGGCGTCGACGGGCTCTTCATCGGCCCGGGCGATCTGTCGCTGCGGCTCGGCTGCCCGCTTGATTGGAAAAATCCGAAAATGATCGAAGCCCAGGCCGCCGTGGCCGCCGCCGCCGCCCGCGCCGGCATCGCCTGGGGCCGTCCTTCCGGCACCGCCGAAGACATCGCGCTGCTCCGCGAGCAAGGCGCCACGCTGATCGCGCACGGTTCCGATTTCGGCGCCGTGATGCGCATGCTGCCGGCGTTCGGGCAAACGCTCCGCGAGGGCCTCGGCGAGGCGTAAGCGCGCTGCTGCGCTGCGGCGTTGCTACGCAGTTGGGAGTTGAGAGCTGAGAGTTGAGAGATCGAACCTCTGGCTATCGGAGATGGTCGCGAGGACCGGCCGGCAGCCGTCCGCGTGTTGTCTCAGGACAACGACATAACCGCGAGGTGGCGGCTGCTCAGCGGCGGGAGCGCCCAGCCAGGGAGTCCCGCACGGCCGAAGCAAAGTCCGCGAACGAATCCACCAGCGGGGTCGGCTCCTCGCCGACCATGCGCAGGACCGAGCGCTCGTCCTTGAAACCGCTGCCGGTCACGAGGCACACGACCGGCTCGCCGCGGGGCAGTTCGCCGCGCGCCAGCGCCTGCTCCACGCCCGCCAGCGCGACCGCACCCGCCGGTTCGCAAAAAATCCCTTCCTCGCGGGCCAGGCGCGCCTGCCAGCCGAACACGTGTTCGTCCGCCACCAATTGCCCCGTGCCGCCGCTGCGGCGACAGGCCGCGATCACGGCGTCGCCGTCGAGCACACTGCCCACCTGCAACCCGCTGATGCCGGTCTGCGACGTCACCGCCACCGCCCGCTCGTCGCCCCGCCGCAGCGCCGACGCGATCGAATCGTTGCCCGCCGGCTGCACGCAATGCATCGCCCCGGGGGCGCCCCATGCCGCGATGCCGCGGGCCGTCGCCAAGGTGAGCCCGCCGCCGCCGGCCGGACTGAAAACGTGGAACCGCTCCGCCGGCCACACCTCCGCCAGTTCCAACCCGATGGTCTCCACGCCCGCCATGCCGCGGGGCGAATGGCAGTACGCGCTCACTTCGAAACCGGCATCCACCTGACGCGCCAGTTCGCCCAGCCCCGCCATCACGGCGGTGATGACGTCGGGCGATTTGCCGAAGTCCCGGATCCGCAGGAGCTGCGCCCCGTGCGCCCGCATCTGGCGCAATTTGCCCTCGGGCGCCCCTTCCACAATCGCGAGAAAACAACCGATCCCCGCGCGCGCGCAATAGGCCGCGAGCGCCGCGCCGGTGTTGCCGCTCGAAGTGCCGAGGCACGCCCGGTAACCCGCCGCCACGAGGTGCGTCACCGCCGCGGCCGCGAACCGATCCTTGTAGGAGCCGGTCGGATTGCCGCCCTCGAGCTTGAACCACAGCGAAGGCAGGCCGAGCGCCGCGCCGATCCGCCGCGAACGCACCAGCGGCGTGCCGCCTTCGCCGAGCGTCACCGCGCCCGCCCGCGGCGGCGCATCCCACTTTTCCGCGTGGCGCCAAAGGTTCATGGCCGGGCCTCCGCCGCGGTCCACGGTCCCTCGGGCTGCGTCACAAACCCCGTCGTCATCGCGGTCGAGACCGCCCCGCGCGCGGGCAACGTGAGCACTTCGTTCCGCCGCACCAGGTCCGGGAAACGGCCCACCGGGGACGTGCTCGGCTGCAGCGTGATGATGCGGCCTTCGCCCCAGAGCGGATACGCGTCCACCCCGCCGCTGCAGTTCCACGACCACGCATAGGGAAAGACCGCGCGGTCCCACTCCAGCGCGAAACCGAGGCCGCGGGCCTCGTTCCAGATGCAGCCCCGGCCGGCCGCAAAATCCGTCAACTGCACCGAATGGTCGAGGCCGCTGCCCGCCGGCGGCACGACGCTGCAGTCGCGGCGTTTGCCCCCGGTGCGCTCCGGCACGAACGGCCAGCGGCCCTTGTATCCGGATTTCAATTGCAACGCCGCCGGCTCGTCGGCCGCGAACACGCGCACCGTTTTCGCCGGCGCGACCAGTCTCGCCCCGTCCAGCAGCGGCCCGCCGAAGGTCGGATGCTGCAGCCACGCCACCGGCAGCGGCCGGTGCCACCGGTTCTCGAGCGTCTCGGTCCAGCGCAGCAGGCCGCTGTCCGCCTTCAGCACCAGTTCCCGCCGGTAGACGATCGGGGTGCGGACCGAGCGGCCCGTCAGCCGCACGCGCACTTCGCCGGCGCGGGCGCGCACGTCGTCCACGGTCCACGGCAAGGCGCGCAACTCGCCGTGCGTCCCCAGCGGCGCGCCGAAATAGTCGCCCGCGAAGAAACCGTTCGGCAACGACACGTACCAGCTGCCGTCCATCACGTCGTACAGGTCGCTGCCGCCGGCCATCGGCTGGTCGAGCACCGTCCGCCGCGGCGGCTGGCCGTACGGATTGCGCCAGATGATATCCAGGCCCGAACGCAGATCGACATGGCTGACGATCGCGCCGCCCAGCTCCGGCCACACCGCCACGCGGCAATAGGTGTTCTGCAGCACGAGCAGCCGCCGGCCGGACTCCCGCACCCAGCGCGCAACTGGTCCGGAAGGCTGGCCACTGCGGGAAGATTGCCGCGCCCGGGACGTTGCGCCTCGCTGCGGGGCCGGCTGTATCGGTCGGGTCTTTGCCATGGAATCAACGGTTGCCACTGTGAAAAATTCGCTCCTCGCCCTGCCCCCGGGCCTGCACCGCCGGCGCTTCGCCGCGCGCGGCGTCGGTTTCGACGCCTGGATCTGGCGCGGCGGCGACGGTCCCGTCCTGCTCGTCAACGGCGCGACCCACGGCGACGAATACGAAGGTCCGACGTTGCTCCGCGCCTGGGCCGAAACCTGGCGGCCAAAAAATCTGCGCGGCACCGTCGTGGCCGTGCCGGTGCTCAACGAAGCCGCGTTTTTCGCCGGCCAGCGCTGCCATCCCGCCGACGGCGGCAATCTCGCGCGGGCCTTTCCCGGTTCCGCCCGCGGCGGCGTCACGGCCCGTCTCGCCCACCTTTTCGACACGCACCTGCTCGCGCAGGCCACGCACTACGTCGATCTGCACAGCGCCGGCGCCGCCTACGAACTGCTGCCGTGGACCGGCTACATCACGCACCCCGCGCCGGCCACCGACCGGACCCAGCGCGCGATGGCCGCGAGCTTTGCCGAATTCTGGTGCTGGGCCGGACCGTTTTTGCCCGGCCGCACTCTGAGCGCCGCCCATGCCCGCGGCATTCCTGCGATCTACGTCGAGTGCCGCGGCGCCGGCGGAGTCGCGCCGGCCGACTTGGAAAATCTCGATCTCGGTCTGCGCCGCGTGCTCCACCGGCTCGGTCTGCTCGCCGGCACCGGACCGCGCGCGCCGCGCGGGAAGCAGCATTTCCGCCTCACGCGCGATGCCGACGAAGCGCACCTGCAGATCCACCATCCGGCCCCTGCCGACGGACTCTTCACGCCGACGGTCGAAGTGGGCGACCGGATCCGGCGGGGCCAAGCAGTCGGCCAAGTCGCGGAACTGGGCTCCGCCGCCGTGCATCGCGTCGGGGCCGAACGCGGCGGCCGAGTCGTGATGCTGCGCCGCCAACGCTCGGTCCGGCGCGGCGACGCCCTGTGCACGCTCGCGCCGGTGTGACCGCCGGCTCATGCCAGCAAACCGCCGTCGACGATCCATGTGGTGCCCGTGACAAACCGGGCGCCGGGCGAACAGATGAACGCCACGGTTTCGCCGATGTCGGCGGTACGCCCGCGGCCGAGCGGCGTCTGGTTGCGCACATCGGCGCCGGCGCCCTTGGCCGCGATCGCGGCATCGTCGGCGCGTTCCTCGTCGTTCATGATGTCGCCCGGAGCGACGGCGACGACCCGGATGCCGTCGGGCGCCAGCTCGCGCGCCATCGACTGCGTGACCGACGTGAGCGCCGCCTTGGTCGCGGCGTAAACGAGGGCGCCGGCCTGCGGACGCACCGCGTTGATCGAGGAAATATGCACAATCACGCCGCCGCCCGCGGCCCGCAAATGAGGCACCGCCGCCTGGGAGCAAAAGATCACGCCACCGAGATTTACGTCCGTCACCCGGCGAAAATGCTCCGGCGTAACCTCGGCCAAACGCGCGATCACGCCGGCTCCGGTGACGGCGGCGTTGTTCACCAGCACGTCGATCCCGCCGAGGGCCGCGGCCGCGGCCGCGATGAAGCGGGCGCAATCGGCCGGATCGCCGACGTCCACCCGGATGGGCACGACCCGGTCGCCATAGCGCGCCACCAACCGCTGCGCGGGTTCGAGGTGCCGCTGGCCGACCGCCACCCGCGCCCCGCGGGCCAGCAGCGACTCCGTGATCGCCCGCCCGATATTGGTGGCGCCGCCGGTAACGACGGCGCGCATGGGGACGGAGGCGACGGGCGTGACGTCGGACGGCATGCGCGGGTTCATGGCAGGCGGCGCGGGCGGTGCAGCCTTTTTCGCGTCACGCCGCGGCCGCGTAGCGATCGATGAAGGCGCGGCATTCGTCGGTCAGCGGATAGCCGAGAAAACTCGCCGAGGTCGAGAAGAGGCCGCGCTGGACCATGTAGTACTTCAGGCCGGTCAGCCAGCAGGCGATCTTCTCGCCGCCGTAGATGCCGAAGAGCGCCTGTTTCATCTCCGCTTCCTCCTGCGCCGCTTCCTCCAGCCGGCCCGCGGCGAACAGGGCGCCGATCCGCCGCAGCTGCGGGGCCACCGCCGCGGCGCCGCCGAAGAGGCAACTGTCGTATCCGGCCTGCAGGTACTCGAGGCAGCGGAACTCGTCGCCGTTGAACAGGCGGAGTTCCGGTTTCTCCGCCTTGGCCGCGAGGGCGGCCGCGCGGCGCTCCGGCGCCCCGGAACTGTCTTTCACCAATTTCACCTGCGGCAGCAGATAGAGTTCTTTGAGCCGGTCCTCGGGAATCATGATCGGCCGGTGCCGGCCGAGATCGTAGATGCCCACGGGCAGCGGGCAGGCCTGCGCGGCCCCGGCGAACAGCGCGACGATGCGGTCGGGCGTGGCATTCAGCAGCGTCGCCGGCGGCGCGATGATCGCGAAGTCCGCGCCGCAGTCCGCCGCCAACGCGGCGTTGTCGAGAATCCGCGGCACGGAGTTGTCGGACACCTGCGCGGCGATGCGGAGCCGGCCGGCGGCCGCGGCGACCGCGGCGGCCATGAGCCGGCGGCGTTCGCGGTCCGGCAACCAGGGACCTTCGCCGCAGGTGCCGGCCACAAACAGGCCCTCCATACCGTCGGCCACCGCGGCCTCGACCATGCGGCCGACCGACTCGGTGTCGACCTGCAGGCCGGGGGTGAGCGGCGTGGGAACGGCGGACCAGAAGGAAATCCGGGCGGGCTGGGTCATGGGCCGATGAAATTCCCGTTCGCCAACGGAACTACCCTGTTCCACTGGTAACATCATATGAGCAGCCAACCGGGCCTCCTCGACCTGCCCCGCCGCCTGTCGCTTTCGGCCCAGACCGCGGCCGCCATCCGCAAGGCCGTCGAGGAACGGGTCTGGGAGGAATACCTGCCGAGCGAGCGCCGCCTCTGCGAACTCTTCCAGGTCAGCCGCCCCACCGTCCGCTCCGCCCTCCAGCAACTCGCCAAGGCCGGCCTGATCGAGATCCGGCAGGGGCGCCGGAACCGCCTGCTCGCCGGCGGCGCGGGCCCCGCCGCGGCCGGCAACCGCCTCGTGGTGCTCGTGGCGCGGCAACCGCTCGCCCACATGACCCTCGGCGCCTACCGCGGGATCAGCGAAATGCGCGCCCACCTGGCGGAACACGGTTTCGGGACCGAGGTATTGGTCTGCGCGGCCCGCAGCGCCGCCGCCCAACGCCGGAAAATCGAGGCCTTCCTGCGCCAGAACCGGGTCTTCTGCTGCGTGCTCCTCTCGCTGGGCCGCGAACTGCAGGAATGGTTTGCCGCCGGGCCCACGCCCGCGCTCGTCCTCGGCTCCTGCCATCCGGAGGTCCGGCTGCCCTCCCTCGACGTCGACTACCGTTCCGTTTGCCGGCACGCCGCGGGCGTGCTCCGCGGCAAGGGCCACCGCCGCATCGCTTTCCTCGTGCCCGACACCAACGCCGCCGGCGATCTCGCGAGCGAAGCAGGTTTCCGCGAAGGCGCCCCCGCGGAGGCGGGCGGCCAGGGCGCGCTCGTCGTGCGGCACAACGGCACCGCCGCCGGCCTCGCCGCGAAACTCGACGCGCTCTTCGCCCAGGCCCGGCCGCCGACGGCCCTGCTCGTCGCGAAGCCGGCGCACCTTTTCTCCGTCGTCGTCCATCTGCTGCGCCGCGGCATCCGGGTTCCGGATACGCTCTCGCTCGTCGCCCGCGACCACGACCGGCTCTTCGAAAACGAGATCTCCCACTACCGCTTCGAGAGCGAGACCTTCGCCCACCGGCTGTCGCGGCTCATGCTGCAGATGGTGAACCAGGGCTTCCTCCCGCCCGAACCCAGCCTGATTTTCCCGCGCTACGTCGCCGCCGGCACGGTCCGGGCGGTGGCCGGCTGACCCGGCCCCGGCGCGCGGCGGCCGCGGGTCAACGCGGCGCGGCCGCGCCCGCCCGCGCCGGCGTTTCGGCGAGCACTTTCTGCAGATCCGCGCCGCGGACCGGCTTCGTCATGAAGTCGTCCATGCCCGCCTCGAGGCAGCGTTCGCGGTCGCTCAGGGATGCATTCGCCGTCATCGCCACGATCCGCGGCCGGTCGGCGTCGCCGTGCCGCGCGCGGATTTCCCGCGTCGCCTGCAACCCGTCCATCTCCGGCATTTGCAGATCCATCAGCACGAGATCGTAGATCTTGCGCGCCACCGCTTCGACGGCCTCGCGGCCGTTGGCCGCCACTTCCGCGCGGTAGCCGAGCCGCTGCAGCATCAGCGCCGCGACGCGTTGGTTCACGGGATTGTCCTCGGCGAGCAGGATCGCGAGCGGATGCGCGAGCCCGGGGAGAGCGGCCGCGGCCGCGGCCACCGGCGCCGCGGGGGCTTCGCCGCCGTATCGTTCCGTGAGGAGCGCGAACAGCGCCCCGGCCTTCACCGGTTTGCTGAGCACCCCGAACACTCCCGGCAAAGGCCCGTTGCCGGCCGAGGCCGGCGGCGTCAGCACGATGACCGCCACCTTGCGCCCGGGATACCGCGCGCCGAGCTCGGCGGCCAATGCGGCGCCGGGCGTTTCGGGCAAGTCGCGATCGACGATGACGGTGTCGATCGCCGCATCCTGATCGAGAATGGCCAGGGCCGCGGCGGCGGTGCCGGCGGCCCGGGGCACGAGCCCCCACGTCACGCCCTGCTGGCAAAGGACGCGGCACCCGGTTGCATTGTCGTCGACGACGAGCACACGGCGTCCTGCCAGCGCGGGCACGCGGCCGGCCGCATACGGTTTCGGCGGTCCGGCTTCGGGCGCCGGGCCTGCCTCGATCTCGAAATGGAAACTGCTGCCTTTGCCGGGCGTGCTCTCGACCCAGATCCGCCCGCCCATCAGCTCGGCGAGCCGCTTGCAGATCGCGAGCCCGAGGCCCGTGCCGCCGTACTGGCGCGTCGTCGTCGCGTCCACTTGGCTGAACGTCTTGAACAAACGGTCGATCCGGTCCGGCGGGATGCCGATGCCGGAATCGTGCACCGCGAGGCGCAGCCGCACCCGCGGACCGGCCGGCGCGACGGCCGAAACCGAAACGAACACCTCGCCCCGGGCCGTGAACTTGATCGCGTTGCTCAGCAGGTTGAGGACGATTTGCCGGAGCCGCGTTTCGTCGCCGCACACGCGCTCGGGCAAACCCGCATCGAACGCGCAGACCAAATCGAGGCCCTTCTCGGCGGCGCGGGCCGCCAGCACGTCGAGGGAGTTCTCCACGCAGGTCCGCAGATCGAAGGCGCGGTCCTCGAGTTCGAGCCGGCCGGATTCGATCTTCGAGTAGTCGAGAATATCGTTGATGAGGCCGAGCAGACCGTCGCCGCTCGTGCGGATCGTCTCCGCCAATTCGCGCTGGTCCCGGTTCAGGCCCGTGTCGAGCAGCAGCCCGCTCATGCCGATCACCGCGTTCAGCGGCGTCCGGATCTCGTGGCTCATGTTGGCCAGGAATTCCGTCTTCGCGACCGTCGCCGCCGCCGCCTCGCGGGCGAGCGAGTTCGCGCGGTCCAGGGCTTCGCCGAGCTGGCGGTTCAACTTCTCCGCCTCGTCGCGCGCGCGCTCGATGTCGGCCCGCGCCTGCCGTTCCGCCGTGACGTCCCAGTTGACCCCGACCAAACGCACGGCGCGGCCCGCGGCATTGCGCTGCGCATAGGCGCAGGCCCGGACCTCGCGTTCCTCGCCGTCGGCCCGCCGGATACGGAAGGTGGTGCTGTAGGGCTGGCCGCCTTCGGTCGCGGCCCGCTGCGCCTGCACGACCCGCGCCAGATCGTCCGGATGGATCCGCTCGAGCCAATGCCGCATCGAACCGTCGAATTCGGCGGGACCGCAGCCGTACAGCGCGTGCATCCGCGCGTCCCAGACGATGCGGTTTTTCACCAAGTCGTAGTCCCAGATGCCGAGCTGGGCGGCCTCCGTCGCGAGTTGCAGACGCTCGTTCAGGGACTGGAACCGGAGTTCGATCAGCTTGCGCTCAGTGATGTCCTGCGAACGGCCCACGAGCCGCACGGTGCGGCCTGCGGCGTCGCGGACCGGAGCCAGGGTCGTGTGCCACCAAAGCAGCCGGCCGTGGATGAAAAACGGTTCCTCGTAATCGATCGGTCCCGTGGCTTCGGCTCCGCGCCGGAAATTCGCGCAGAGGCATTCCGCCATTTCCGCCGGCATCGCCGGCACCATTTCCCGGGGGGAACGCCCGCGCACTTCCGCGGTCACGAGTCCCGTCAGCCGTTCGTAAGCCGGATTGATTTCGACGAAGCTGAACTCCTCCGGGCCGCCGACGTCGACGACGAACATCCCGAGATCCACGGTCGCGAACACACTGTGCAGCAGCACGCGGCTCTCCTCGTGCGCCCGCTCCATGGCCTTGCGCTCCGTGAAGTCGGTCATGCAGCCGTGCCACGAAGTCGCGCCGTCGTCCGCCCGTTCCGGCAACGCCGCGGCCCGCAGCCAGCGGACGGCACCGTCGGCCGCGCGGATCCGGAACTCGCACGACCAACGCGCCAAGGTCCGCGCGGACTCGGCGAGTGAATCGTGCAACAGGGCGCGATCGTCCGGCAGGACCCGTTCCAGGAAAACTCCGGCGTCGTCACGGACCGCCGCCGGCTCCACGCCGCCGAGGGCCAAAATGCCCTCGCTGACGAATGGAAAACCGGCCGTGCCGTCGGGCCGCTGTTGGAATTGGAAGAGCAAGCCCGGCACGTGGCCGGAGATCTTGCGCAGGCGCGCCTCGGCGTCTCGGCCGCGTTGTTCCGCGCGCCGCTCCGCCGACGCATCGGTCGCGATTGCCAGATAACCGGCGAGTGCACCGGCATCCGTCCGGATCGGGGCCAGCACCAACCGGACCGGCACGGTGCCGCCGTCGCCGCGCACAAAGGTCCATGCGAACTCGGCCGCGCCGCGGGCCGTGGCGGCACCGGCGGCGAGCGCGGAGAAGTCGGCCGGCACCGGCCGACCGAGCTCCGCGGCCAAAAGATTCGCGTGGCGCTGCAATTCAGCCGGCTGGAGGAAACGTTCGAATCGCAGCCGGCCCGTCACCTCGCGACTCCGGTAACCGAGCAGTTTCTCGGCCCCGGAATTGAAATCTTCGACGAGCCCGGAGGCATCGGTCACGATCATGGCGCGGGACGACTGGCCCCGCAGGGTCCGCGCGACTTCAAGTTCGCGTCGCTCCGCCACCGTCAGGTCGTCCCGCCGGAACGCCCACCGCAGGGCCCCGCCGACCAAGGCGACCAAAACGAGTCCGGCCGCCAGACGAAGGCCTTCCGGACCGCGGCCGGCGGACACGAGCGCACCGCCCCACCCGGCACAAAGGCAGGCGGAGCCGAACACCAGCAGGGTTCGGAATTTCGGCAGTGAGCGCAAAGGAAGGGGTTTCGCGGAGCCCCGGGGGCACGCGGAACCATTTCCCTTCTATCGGCACCCGGGGGGCCGAATTGAGCCCGCCGGGCCCGCGATAAACGCAACCGATCTGCCGGCCGGACCCTCAATCCTCGGCCAACTCGCTGCCGCCGCTCCGCTCCTCGACTTTCCACTTCGGCTGGTTCTCGCGGAATTCGGCGGACGCGTTGCCGCCGCCGCGGCTGCCGCGCATGTCGTCCTTCACCTTGCCGACGAGATCGAAGTAGATCGGGCAGCCCTTGAGATCGAATTCCTCGACCAGGCCCGCCTCGAGGTAGCGCCGGTACTGCTCCGTAAGCTTTTCCTCGCGATTGCAGAAAATCTTGATCCGGAAGGGCCGGTTGCCGGTCTGCGTCGCGTAGTAGGTGCGGAAGCGTTTGCCGCCGATCGCCGGGGGCGGATTCCGCTCCGCCAGGAAGCCGAGCATCTGGTTCAGTTTCGCGGTCGGCAGCTTCTTGTCCAAGGTGCGGTTCAGCTTCACCGCGGCGTTCAGCATGCGGTCGACTTCGTATCCGCTCATCGCGGACACGAAAATCAACGGCGAGCCGGGCGTGAAGAACAGCCGGTCGAACAGCGCCTTCTCGTATTTCTCGCGGTAGTCGCGCTCGCTCTTGTAGGGCGCGAAGCCGCCGCGCTCCTTGAAGGCTTTCTGCACGAGGTCCCACTTGTTGACCACGATGACGATCGGTTTGCCTTCCTTGATCGCTTCGCCGGCGATCGCCTTGTCCTGCTGGGTCACGCCTTCGAGGGCGTCGAGCACGAGGAAAACGACGTCCGTGTTCTTGATCGCATCGAGGGAACGCAGCCGGGAAAAATACTCGACCGGCGAGGCCAGCTTGGTCGCCGCCTTGATGCCGGCGGTGTCGATCAGCTTGAAGGGATAGGTCTCGCCGTCGCGCCCGACGAAATCGAAGGGCAGCTCGATGGCGTCGCGGGTCGTGCCGGGCACTTCGCTCACGATCAGGCGGTCGCTCTTGAGCAGACGGTTGCTGAGCGACGATTTGCCGACGTTGGGCCGGCCGATGAAGCAGATGCAGAGCGGATCCTCGGCCGTCTTGGGCGCGGCGTCGGCCGGCTCGGCCGGGACGGGCCCGAGGGCCCCGAGGATCGCGGCGCGGAGTTCCTCTTCGCCGCGGCCGTGCTCGGCGGAGACGCGGAGCGGTTCGCCGAGCCCGAGGCGGTAGGCTTCCTCGAGCGCGACCTTTTCGTCGCCGAAGTCGGCTTTGTTGACGACGAGGCGCACGGGCTTGCGGCTCTTGCGCAGCATCGTCGCGATCTTTTCGTCGAGGCCGCTCAGGCCGCTGAGCCCGTCGACGACGAAGAGGATCAGGGACGCCGCCGCGATCGCGAAATCGACCTGCTGCTCCGAGGCCTTGGTCAGCGCGGCCGGCGTGTCGACGCCCTTGTAGCCGAGCCCGCCCGTATCCAGCAACGTATACGCCCCCTCCGCGATCTCGGCCGAAATCACGTCGCGCGTGATGCCCGGCTGGTCGTGGACGATGGAGATGCGTTTCCGCGCCAGCCGGTTGAAGAGCCGGCTTTTGCCGACATTGGGACGACCGACGATGGCGACGAGGCGGGACATGGAAGGAGTTTGAAACGGAAGGAACGGCGGAAGTCGAAGCCGGCGGCGACGGCCCCCGCCGATCCTCAGCCCGCCGCGGGGCGCGGCTGCGCGACGAAGCGCTCGACCCGGTCGCAGGCCTCGATGATCTGGTCGTAGCCGGTGGCGAAACAGGCGCGGACGTGGCCCGTGCCGTTGGCGCCGAAGGCGGTGCCGGGGACGACGGCGACTTTCTGCCGCTGCAGCAGGCCGACGGCGAATTCGCTTTCGGTGAAACCGAGCGGCGTGACATCCGGAAACGCGTAGAAACTGCCGCGCGGCAGGTGGCACTTCATCCCGATTTCGTTGAAACGGCGCACGATCAGGTCGCGGCGGCGGTGGTACTGGTCGCGCATCTTGACCACGTTGTCCCAGCCGTTCTTGAGCGCCTCGAGCGCGCCCTCCTGGGCAATGATCGAGGCGCACATCATGGCGTACTGGTGCACCTTCATCATGGCATCGATGAGCACGGCCGGGCCGCAGGCGTAGCCGATGCGCCAACCCGTCATCGCGAACGCCTTCGAGAAGCCGTGCAGGAAAATCGTGCGCTCCGCCATACCGGGGAAACTCGCGATGCTCGTGTGCGTGCCTTCGAACGTCAGCTCCGAGTAGATCTCGTCGCTCAGGACCAGGAGATCCTTTTCGCGGCAGAAATCCGCGATCTTCTCCAGCTGCTCGCGGGAGCAGGTGCCGCCGGTGGGATTGCACGGCAGGTTGAGCATCAAAATCTTCGCGCCCGGCTGCCACGCGGCGCGCAGCGCCTCGGCGGTGAGGGCGAAATTGTCCTTCGCATAGGTCGGCACCGCGATGCCTTCGCCGTGCACCAGCGTGATGCTCGGATGGTAGCTCACGTAACAGGGCTGGTGATACATCACCTTGTCGCCCGGATTGCAGAACGCCCGGAACGCGAGATCGAGCGCCTCGCTCACGCCGACGGTGACGATCACCTGGTCGTCGGGCCGGTAGCTGACGCCGAAGTGGTGCTCGACGTAGGTCGAGATCTCTTTCCTGAGTTCCAGTAAGCCGAGGTTCGAGGTGTAGTAGGTCTTGCCGCGCTCGAGGGCGAAGATCGCCGCCTCGCGGACATGCCACGGGGTGACGAAATCGGGTTCGCCCACGCCGAGGGAAATCACGTCCTGCCCCTTCATCTTGGCCACGAGTTCGAAGAAATCGCGGATGCCGCTCTTCGGCAGCGTGGCAATATGCCCCGCCACCCATCGTTTCGGATCGGTGCTCATCGGAATGGTCCCGGCTGGTTACGGGGCGACCGTCAGCCGCGTCGCGGAAGACTCGCTGCTGTCGAGCACGTAGCCCTGCTCTTTGTAGCAGCGCAGCATGAAGTGGGTGGAGGTCGAGAGCACCCCCTCGATGGTCGAGAGCTTCTCGGAAACGAAGGCCGCCACCTTCTGCAGCGAACCGCCGCGGACGAAGACCAGCAGGTCGTAGCCGCCGGACATCAGGTAGCAGGATTCGACGTCGTCGAACCGCGCGATCCGCTCGGCGAAACGGTTGAAACCGCCGCCCCGCTCGGGCGTGACCTTGACCTCGATGACCGCGCGCACGGCGGCGGCGGCGGCGGCCTCGCGGGAAAGATCGAGCACCGGACGCCAGCCGAGGAAGATTTTGTCCTTCTTCAACTGTTCCAGGTGCTGATTGACTTCCGCTTCGGTCATTCCCGCGACCTGGGCCATCTGGCCGGTCGTGAGACTGCCGCCGTCGATCAAGAGCTTGAGAACAGGGTTCATAGTCGCGGTGGTTATCCGGCATCGCCGCAGCTTTGACGAGGACGAATTTGGCGCGGGCATTTCAGTTCCCGCGGATTCGGCCGATACACTCTGCGCAGCCCGCGCCGCGACATGAAGATTCTACTCGTTGAGGACGATCCCGTCGCCCGCGCCGTCATGGCCAAAATCCTGTCCGGGCATCCCGAGGTCCGACTGACCTCGGCGGAGGACGGCGAAGTCGCCTGGCGGCTGCTCGACGATCCGAACCGTTTTTTCGATCTCGTGCTGCTCGATCTTTCGCTGCCGAAAATCGACGGCTTCGGCGTCCTCGAACGCCTGCGCGGCAATCCCTTGACCCGCAATCTGGCCGTCGTGCTCTGCACCGCCTCGCACGACCGCGCCACCGTCATCCGCGCCGTCGCCCTCGGGGTGCGCCATTACTTGGTCAAGCCCTGCACCGAAGCGACCGTCTTTGCGAGACTGGCCCAGCTCGGCCTGTCGCCGCCGCCCCCGCCGGGCACGTCCATGATTTCGGCTCCGCCTCCGCTCCCGGCCGCGGAACCGCCCGCGGCCGTGCCGCCGGCGCCCCAGCCGGAAGCCGCGGCTTCCGCGCCGGAACCGGTCCCGGAATCCGCGCCGGCGCCCGAATCGGCCGCCGTCCCGGCCGGAACCTGAACCGCCGGGCGGCGCCCGCGCCCGCGTTCATTTCCCGCAGTTGCTTCCGGCCGCGATTTCGGCCAACGGTGCCGTTCGCATGTTCGAATCCCTCACCGAAAAAATCGGCGGCGCGCTCCGCAACCTCCGCGGCGTCGGCCGGCTCTCCGAAGACAACATGGCGGAGGCCCTCAAGGAGGTGCGCACCGCCCTGCTCGCGGCCGATGTCCATTTCAAGGTCGCGCGGGAATTCGTCGAACGCATCCAGCAGCAGTGCGTCGGCCAGGATGTGCTCAAGGGCGTCGCCCCCGGCCAGCAGGTCGTCAAAATCATCCACGACGAACTCGTCCGCCTGCTCGGCGAAGGCACCACCGCCCTTTCCGGCGCGCGCCCGCTCAAGATTCTGATGGTCGGTCTGCACGGCTCCGGCAAGACGACCTCCAGCGCCAAGCTCGGCAAGCTGCTCAAGAAAAAGGGCTACCGCCCCTTTGTCGTCGGCGCCGACATCTACCGCCCCGCCGCCATCGACCAGCTCGAGATTTTGGCGAAACAGGAAGAGCTCGGCTTCTACTCGGACCGCGCCACCCAGGACGTGCCCGCCCTCGGCGCCGCCGGTCTCGCCGCCGCCCAGGCCGCCACGGCCGACGCGGTCATTTTCGACACCGCCGGCCGCCTGCAAATCGACGCCGGCCTGATCGAGGAAGTGAAACTGCTCCGCGCCCGGATCCAGCCGGACGAAGTGCTGCTCGTCGCCGACGGCGCGCTCGGCCAGGAAGCGGTCAACGTCGCCAAGACCTTCCACGAAGCGCTGCAACTCACGGGCCTGATTCTCACCAAGCTCGACGGCGACACCCGCGGCGGCGCGGCGTTGTCCATCAAGTCCGTCACCGGCGTCCCGATCAAATTCATCGGTACCGGCGAAAAGACGGCGGACTTCGAACCGTTCCACCCCGACCGCCTTGCCTCCCGCATCCTCGGCATGGGCGACGTCGTTTCCCTCGTCGAAAAGGCGCAGGAAAACATCGACCAGAAGGAAGCGGAGCGGATGGCCGAGAAGCTCAAGAAGGCCGAATTCGATCTCGAGGACTTCCTCGCGCAGATGCAGCAGGTGAAAAAAATGGGCTCGATGCAGAGCATCATGGGCATGATTCCCGGGATGAGCGGCATGCAATTGCCCGACGGCGCCGACCAGCAGATGGCGCGCACCGAAGCCATCATCAAGTCGATGACGAAACAGGAACGCCGCAAACCCGAGCTCCTGAACGGCAGCCGCCGCAAGCGCATCGCCGACGGCGCCGGCGTCAAAATCGTCGATGTGAACCAGCTGCTGAAACAGTTCCAGCAGATGCAGCAAATGATGAAGATGATGAAGGGCGGCGGCGGGAAAAAGATGATGCGCCAGCTCGAAGCGATGCGCGGCAAAGGCGGCTTCCCCGGGATGTGACCGCGGGGCCTACCGGACCTGCGCCGCGTCCCCCTCCCTAGGCGCCCCGCGCCCTCTGCCGTCGGGCCGGTTTCCGGCCTTTCAACTTTCAGCTTTCAACCCCGCCCACCTCAGACCGCGACCGCCTGCGCCAATTGCGCTTCCTGCGCGGAAAACACCCGGTTGCGGCCGCCGCGTTTCGCGGCGTAGAGGGCGTGGTCGGCGGCGGCGATCAACGCCGCGGGCGTCAGGCCGTCGTCCGGCACCGCGGCCACCCCGGCGCTGAACGTCACCGGCAACGCGAGCTCGCCGATCCGGCAGGGCGTGCGCGCAAGGTGCGCCGCCATGCGTGCCATGGCCACGCGCGCGGCCCCCGCCGTCGTTTCCACCATAATCACCGCCATCTCCTCCCCGCCGTAGCGGGCGACGAAGTCGACGTCGCGCGCCTGCGCCGCGATGATCCCCGCGACGTGCTGCAGCACCGCGTCGCCGGCCGGGTGGCCGTGGGTGTCGTTCACCTTTTTGAAATGGTCGATGTCGATCAGTGCGAGCGCGGCCGGCCGGTCGAACCGGACGCAGCGCGCCAATTCGTCGCCGAGAATCCGGTCGAACTCGCGGCGGTTCAGCAAACCCGTGAGCTGGTCGCGCGTCGCCAGTTGCCGCAGTTGCTCGAGCGATTCCGAAAGGCGCAACGCGTAACGCAGGGAGCGTTCGAGCATCTTCGGCGACAGCGCGGCCTTCTCCAGATAGTCGACCGCGCCGGCCTCGAGGGCCGCCATGTCGAGATCGTCGCCCGTATTGGCGGTGAGAAAAATCACCGGCGTCCGGCAGCCGGCGGCGCGCGCCTCGGCGAGCAGGGACAGGCCGTCGCCGTCGGTCAGCCGGTAGTCGAGCAGCGCAGCCGCATGGCCGCCGGACCGCAACTGCTCCAGGCCTTCCCGGCAGTTCGAGGCGATTTCCAGGTCGAAGTGCGCGCCGCGGAACTGCCGCAGCATCTGGCCCACGAGCCGGTGCTGCAGCCGTTCGTCATCGATGAGCAGCAACCGGCGCGGAGGCGGCATGGGAGGTCGGCGCGGAGTGGTTGACGATCGTGGATTTGCCCTGCGGGGCCGGCTTCGCGGGGCGGCGCAAAGCCGTCGGCGCCTGCCCGGCCGGAGGATCCTGCCGGCGCTTGCCGCCCGCCCGGGGTTCGCCGCCCTTGCCCTGCGCATCGTTGATCCGCCGGCCGCCGATATGCTGCATGGCGGCCGCCACCTGTTCGGCCAACTCGATCGCGGCGGCCTGCAACTCTTCCGCGCTCGCCGCGCCTTCCTCGGCGGTGGCGGCGTTGGCCTGTGTGACCTGATCCATCTGCGTCACGGCCAGATTGACCTGCGAAATGCCTTCGCTCTGTTCCCGGCTCGCGTTGGCGATCTCGGTGATGAGGCCCTCGAGGTCGCGGACCTTGTTCTGGATTTGCTGGAAGCTGCCCGCCACGGCGGTGCTGAGCCGCGCGCCTTCCTGGCTGCGCGAAGTCGAGCCCTCGATTTTCTCGGCGGTTTCCCGGGCCGCTGCGGCGCTGCGCTGGGCCAACGCGCGGACTTCCTCGGCCACCACGGCAAAACCGGCCCCGGCTTCGCCGGCGCGGGCCGCTTCGACGGCGGCGTTCAACGCCAGGATGTTCGTCTGGAACGCGATCTCGTCGATCGTCTTCAGGATCTTGGTGATATCCTGGCTGGCCGCCGCGATCACGTCCATCGCCGCCTGCATCCGCTGCATCTGCTCGGCGCCCGCATCGGCGCATTGCCGCGTTTCCAGGGCCGCCTGCCGCGCCTTCTGCGCGCTCTCGGCGTTCAGGCGGGTCATGCTGTTGAGCTCCTCGATCGAGGCCGAGGTTTCCTCGAGCGACGCCGCCTGTTCGGACGCGCTTTCCGCCAGGGTCACGCTCGAAGCCGTCGTCTGGGCCGCGATGTCGGCGACGGAACCGCCGGTCGCCCGCACTTGGTCGAGGCTCCGGACCAGCGGCAACGCAAGTATCCGCGCCAGCCACCACGCCCCGCCTCCCAGCAGCGTGAGGCTGCCGCCGAGAATCGAGACGATCATCCAGAGTTGGTCGCGCAAATCGCCGTTCGCCGTCTCCTCGCTGATCCGGACCAGCACGGCCCAGCCGAGACCGGGATACCCGAGCGCACCCTTGCTGCCGACGTAGCTGCCGAACTGACTCTGCTGCTTGATCGGGTTGAACGTATGCATCGCCCCCTCCTTGCCCGCCAGGGCGGCCATCGCCAACTCGTCGCCGGATGTGAGCAGATTGCGGTTCAGTACGACCTGCGGGTCGAAATTCATGTTTTTCGTGCCGAGCAGCGTCGGATCGAAATCGGCGATCACCGCGCCTGCGCGGTTCACGATCATGATTTCCGCGTCGGGCATATCGTCGTGGGCCAGCGCCTCGTAGGTCTCGCGGAGAATGGTCTCGATGACGCCGAAATCCGCGGCGTTGTGCCAAATCGCGATCACCTTGCCGTCCCGGTCTTTCACCGGGGCCGAAAAGCCGACCACCATGCCGTGCGCACCCGTGATGCGCTTCACGTCCGCATCGATGTAGGCGTCGGTCACATAGGTGCCGTCGAGAATCTCGGACTTCAGGAACTTGCCCGCCAAGGTCGGCTGGAACCACGGCGCCGTCCGGAAGTTCTTCTCGTACAGCGACGCGGTATCGGCGGGCTTGCCGGTGGCGTCGCGGTCGTTCACCGCGATCACTTTCCCTTCGAGATCGACCAGCAGCATCAACGGATAGATGCCGTAAAGCTGGCCGTAGGCATTGGCCGCCGCGGCAATCCGGTTCTTGGCGCTGCCGACTTGGTACCAGGAGGCACGGTCCTGGACGACCTCGTTCAGCCCGAAGGCCTGGACATCGCCGTAACGCTCGAAGAAGTTGCGTTCGATCTTGTCGTTCAAATCGACGACCGTCGCGTGCAGCTTTTCATTCAGCGCTTCGGAGAGATGCGCGCTGCTGCGGTAGGCGGCATAGCCGACCAGCAGGGCCGGAATTGCCCCGGCAACGACGATGGCAATCAGGATTTGGTTTTGGAGACTGCGTTTGGCTTTAGGCGAGGACATGGGACGTAAACGGGGTTGCGAAGCCGGCAAAGCTTCAGGCGGCAGAATGGGGATCGGGCTCCGGATTCGCGGCGGCGATCCCGGGCCAGGAAGGGAAAAACGTGAGCATCTCCGCTCCGGTCGGAGCAGGCGCGCGGCGCGCCGGGGCCTCCGCCGGCAACCCCAAGGCGGCGCTCCGGCGTGGGCCTTCGGACCACGGGGTTTCACGCCCGCGCGAGCAGGCGAAGTCCGCAAAAATGACGGTTGTGGGATGCAAATACATGGCTGGCAGATCGATTATCGCGCCACCGCCGCAAAACTTTAGCCCCGGCAACCCAAACGCCGGGAAATCTTCCCGGTTCAGGTCCGTTTGTACCTTCCGTCGCAACCGCGGGCGCTCCTCGTCCCGCCGCGCTGCCGCGGTCGCGGAATCCCTGCTCGTTTCCCGATTTTTTCCTGCCGTTTTGGAAACGCTCCTGTTTTCGTCGCCCCGATGCCCCGCAGGAACTCGCCGATCACCTTCGCCGTCCGCGCCCTTTTGCTGGCCAACCTCGCCGTGTCGGCGTCCGCCGCCGTTCCCGTCGACTACACCCGCGACATCAAACCCGTCGTCACCCAGCACTGCGTCCGTTGCCACGGCGCCGACAAACAGGAAGCCGGCCTGCGCATGGATACCGCCGAAGCCATGCTCGTCGGCGGCGACAGCGGCCCTCTGGTCAAAGCCGGCGCCCGCGACCAAAGTCTCCTGCTCAAGGTCATCGCCGGTCCGCACGAGGAAATCCCGCAAATGCCGTACAAGCGGCCCGCACTCGGCGCCGACGATATCGCGAAACTCCGCACCTGGGTCCTCGCCGGCGCCCCCGCCCCGGAAAACGAAACTCCCGGCGTCTTCACCCACTGGGCCTTCGTGCCCCCGCAGCGCCCCGCCCCGCCGGAAATCCGCACTCCGCAATCAGCGATCCGCAATCCCATCGACCGTTTCATTCTCGCGCGGCTCGAAGCCGACGGCGTCGCCCCCGCCCCGGCGGCCGATCCCGTGACCTTGCTCCGCCGCGCGAGCCTCGATGTCACCGGCCTCCCGCCCACCCGCGCCGAGACCGACGCGTTTCTCGCCGACCGGGCGCCCGGCGCCTACGAGCGCGCCGTCGACCGCCTGCTCGCTTCCCAGCACTACGGCGAACGCTGGGCCCGCCCATGGCTCGACCTCGCCCGCTACGGCGACTCCAACGGCTACAGCATCGATGCCCCGCGCCAGATCTGGAAATACCGCGACTGGGTCGTCGCCGCCCTCAACCGCGACCAGCCCTTCGACCAATTCGTGATCGAGCAACTCGCCGGCGACCTCCTGCCCGCGCCCACCGTCGACCAACGCGTCGCCACCGGCTTCAACCGCAACACCCAGATCAACCAGGAAGGCGGCATCGATCCCGAGCAATTCCGCATCGAGAGCGTGCTCGACCGCGTCAACACCTACGGCACCGCCTTCCTCGGCCTCACCGTCTCGTGCGCCCAATGCCACGACCACAAGTTCGACCCGATCACGCAGAAGGAATACTACCAGCTCTACGCTTTCTTCAATAACACCGTCGACGACGGCCACGGCAAATCCACCCCCGGCGGCACCCTCGAATTCAGGAACGAGTTGCCGCCCCCCGACGGCCGCCAGCGCGAATTGGCGGAAGCCCGCGCCGACCTCGAACGTTTCCTCGACACCCACGGCGCCGCCGTCGCCGCCTGGGCCGCCGCCCTCCACCAGCACGAGAAAAACAAACTCGGCGGCACCGCCCGCGAGGCCCTCGGCGAACCTTGGGAACAACTCTCCCTCCGCCACAAACGCGCCCTCTACGCCGCCTTCCCCGGCGCCACCGCCGATTTCAAATCCCGCAACGCCCAGCTCGCCCGCCTCGAGCGCAACGAAGCCAAACCGATCTCGACCTTGGTCATGGCGGAACTCCCGGCCCCGCGCGAAAGTTTCCTCTTCATCAAGGGAGATTTCACCCGCCGCGGCGACCCCGTCACCCCGGGCACCCCGGCCATTCTGCCGCGTTTCCGCGCCGAGAAACCCAACCGCCTCGACCTCGCCCGCTGGACGATGGACCCGGCCCACCCGCTCACCGCCCGCGTCGCCGTCAACCGCATCTGGCAGCAGTACTTCGGCCGCGGCCTCGTCGAAACCGAAAACGATTTCGGCACCCAGGGCGAAGCGCCCACCCACCCGGAATTGCTCGATTGGCTCGCCACCGAATTCGTCGCCCGCGGCTGGAGCCAGAAGGCCCTCCACCGCCTTATCCTCACTTCGGCAACGTATCGGCAATCCTCGCACGCCCGGCCCGAACTCGAGCTCAAGGATCCGATCAACAAATACCTTTCCCGCCAGGCCCGGCTCCGCCTCGACGCCGAGATCGTCCGCGACGTCGCCCTCGCCGCCAGCGGCCTGCTCGTGCCCAAACTCGGCGGCCCGCCGGTCTTCCCGCCCCAGCCCGAGGGCGTCATGAACCTCGGCCAGGTCAAACGCGACTGGCGCCCCAGCTCCGGCGACGACCGGTATCGGCGCGGATTGTACACCCACCTCTGGCGCGCCACCCCCCACCCCGCCCTCGCGGTCTTCGACGGCCCCGACGGCTTCAGCGCCTGCACCCGCCGCCTGCGCTCCAATACCCCGCTCCAGGCGCTCACACTGCTGAACGACGCGCAATTCTTCGAGTTCGCCGGCGCTCTGGCCAAACGCGTCCGCGCCGAGGTCCCCTCCGGCCTCGACGCCCAGCTCGACCACGCGTTCCGCCTCTGCGTCGCCCGCGCGCCCGAGCCCGCCGAACGCGCCCGCCTCGCCGAACTTTACCGCCAGCAGCACGCCGCCGCCCAGGGCGACGAAGCCGCCCGGCAGGACGCCGCCTGGCTCATCGTGGCCCGCGTCCTCCTCAACCTCGACGAAACCATCACGCGCGAATGACCATGCTCCCCGGCAATCCCCCCGACGCCCTCTGCCGCCAGACGCGCCGGCATTTCTTCAGCCGCTGCGGCCTCGGTCTCGGCGGTATCGCCCTCGCGTCGATGCTCGGCAAATCCCCGCTGCGTGCCGCCGCGGCCGCCGCCGCCCCGCTCGCCAATCCCCTGGCGCCGAAGCCGCCGCAATTCGCTCCCAAGGCGAAGAACGTCATTTTCCTCTTCATGGCCGGCGGCCCGAGCCAACTCGAACTCTTCGACTACAAACCGAAGCTGCTCGAGCTGAACGGCCAGCCCGTGCCCGAATCGCTCATCGCCGGCAAACGCTTCGCGTTCATGGATTCGAGCCACGGCACCAAGCTCCTCGGCACGCGCCGCGAATTCAAACGCCACGGCCGCAGCGGCGCCTGGGTTTCCGATCTCTTCCCGCACACCGCCAGGATCGTCGACGATATCTCCATCGTGAAGTCGTGCCAGGCCACGCTCTTCAACCACGCCCCGGCCAAGCTCTTCATGAACACGGGCTCCGGCCAATTCGGCCGGCCCAGCATGGGCTCTTGGGTCAACTACGGCCTCGGCAGCGAATGCCAGGACCTGCCCGGCTTCGTCGTCCTCCAATCCGGCCCCCGCGGCCCCCGCGGCGGCGCCGTCAACTGGGGCTCCGGCTTTTTGCCCACCACCTACCAGGGCGTCCCCCTCCGCGGCGGCGGCGACCCGATCCTCAATCTTTCCAACCCCGCCGGCATCACGACGGAACGCCAGCGCCAGACCGTCGACGCCATCCGCGATCTCAATCTCAAGCGCGCCGTCGCCACCGGCGATGCCGAAATCCAAACCCGCATCGCCGCCTACGAAATGGCCTGCCGCATGCAGGCCAGCGCCCCCGATCTCATCGACTTGAGCAAGGAGTCCGAAGCCACGCTCAACCTCTACGGCGTCGAAAAAAGCACGCCTTCCTTCGGCCGCAACTGCCTGCTCGCCCGCCGCCTCGTCGAGCGCGGCGTGCGCTTCGTGCAGCTGTATCATACAAACTGGGACAGCCACGGCGGCCCCGGCGAGAACCTCCAGGGCGATTTCGAAAAGGTCTGCCGCGAGGTCGACCAGGGCCAGGCCGCCCTCGTCCAGGATCTCAAGGACCGCGGCCTCCTGAAGGACACGCTCGTCGTCTGGGGCGGCGAATTCGGCCGCACCCCCATGGGCGAAAACCGCGATACCACCGGCCGCAACCACCACATCGACGCCTTCACGATGTGGTTCGCCGGCGGCGGCACCAAGGCCGGCGTCACGATCGGCGAAACCGACGAACTCGGCTTCAACGCCGTCGCCGATCCCTTCCACGTCCACGACATCCATGCCACCTTGCTCCACGCCCTGGGTATCGAACACACGAACCTGACCTTCCGTTTCCAGGGCCGCGACTTCCGCCTCACCGACGTCCACGGCCACGTCCTCCACAAACTCTTCGCCTGAACCCCACGATGAATCCCCTCCGCCTCGCCCTCGGCCTCGCCCTCCTTGCTTCCGCGCCGGCTTTTGCCGCCGCGCCCATCCGCGCCCTGCTCGTCACCGGCGGCTGCTGCCACGACTACGATCTGCAGAAAACCGCCCTGCTCGACGGCGCCAAACCCGTCGCCGACATCGTCTGGACCGTCGTCAACGAGGGCGGCAAGACCACGCGCGCCCAGATCCCGCTCTACGACAACCCCGACTGGGCCAAACCCTTCGACGTCGTCGTCCACAACGAGTGCTTCGCCGACACCGACGATCCCGTCTACATCCGCAAAATCACCGCCGCCCACAAAGCCGGCAAACCCGCCGTCGTCATCCATTGCGCGATGCACAGCTACCGCGCCGCCAAGATCGACGACTGGCGCGAATTCCTCGGCGTCACCAGCCGCCGCCACGACCACCAAAGCAACTACGCCGTCAAGGTCGTCGCCCCCGCCCATCCCGCCCTCCGCGGCTTCCCGGCCTCGTGGACGACACCGAAAGACGAACTCTACATCATCGAGAAACTGTGGCCCACGGCCACGACCCTTGCCACTTCGGTGAGCGAGAAGGACGGCTCCGTCCAACCCGTCATCTGGGTGAACAACTACCACGGCACGCGCGTCTTCGGCACCACCTACGGCCACAGCAACGCGACGTGGCAGGATCCGATCTTCGTCGCGCTCATTGCCCGCGGCGTCGTCTGGGCCGCCGGCCGCTGAAAAACCGCGCGGTCGCCGCCGGCGGATCCGCCCCCTCACGGCCGGTTTCAAAAGCCCAGTTCGCCCTGCGCACCCGCCGCCGCCGCCGCGTCCGCCGCCGACCTGGCCGGCGGTTTGGTTACACCAAGGAACGGCCCGTACCGCTCCAGCCAATCGTCGAGTTTCTCGAGGTAGTACGCCGGATCGTAGGGCGCCGCCGCGGGATCGTACTTCGCCAAGGGCCGCGCCCGTTGCCAGTCGCTCGTGCGGCCCTTGGCCTTCGCGGTGATATAATACGCGACGCGCTCGCCCATCCGCGGGCGCGGTTCGAGCTGCAGCGCCACCTCCGACGCCGCGCGCCGCGGCTTTCCGCCGCCGGCGATGAAGCGTTCGTACGCGTCGGGATTCATCCCCAGCGTTTCGCTCTTCGCCAATTCCGCCACCGGCAACGTCCCCGTCGCCAGCCGCGCCCGGAAATCCGCCGCCAGCTCGACCGGCGATTGCGTTTCCGCCCCGAGCAGAAAACGGATCAGCCGGTCGGAGAGTTTCTTGAGGTAAGGCTCGATGCCGCGCGAACGCAGCGCACTGCCGCGCAGCGTGATTTTGCGGCCGTCGTAGAGCGCGTAGTTCTTCGCCTTGTAGCAGAACATCGCCGTGTACTTGCCGTCGTACTCGAGCTCGATGCCCTCGGGCAAAATCGGCGC
>NEUS01000079.1 GCA_002288455.1 Opitutia bacterium Tous-C1TDCM | reverse complement strand
TGACGCCGGACGGCCGCGAATTGCTCATCGCCGATTTGCGGCAGGTGCACGCGGTCGAGACGGCGACGGGCAAGGTGCGCGTGCTCGCGGGCAACGGGCAGAAAGGCGTGCCGGCCGACGGCGCGGTCGCGACCGAGGCGCCGTTGGCGGATCCGCGGGCGGCGGCGATGGACCGGCAGGGCAACCTCTACATTTTGGAGCGCAACGGCCACGCCTTGCGCGTCGTCGGGCGCGACGGGCGGATCCGGACGGTCGTGAACGTTGCGGGCAAGAAAGGCGCCGACGGCGACGGCGGCGACGCGAAGCTTGCGACGCTGAACGGGCCGAAGCACCTCTGTATCGATCGCGACGATACCGTAATCATTGCGGATGCGGAAAACCACCTCATCCGCCGTTACGTGCCGGCGACGGGCAAGATCGAGCGCGTGGCGGGCACGGGCAAAAAGGGTGCGGCGGGCGTGGGCGGATCGCCGCTGGCCTGCGAGTTGAACCGCCCGCACGGCGTGGACGTGGCGCGCGACGGGACGCTCTACATCACCGACAGCTACAACAATCGCGTGCTGCGGATTGGGCGGTGAGGATAAGTTGAGGGTTGAGAGCTGAGAGTTGAGAGATCGATCCGCCGGGGCACGGAAAACGGTGCGGCGGAACGCAGCCCGAGAAACCAAATGGATCCGCTCCCGGCGCTCAGCCAAGCGCTCTCAACTGCATGAGTTCGGCTCAGGGCACCTGGGGGCGCAGCGGTTGCTTCGTTGCCGGGTCGATCGGATACACGGCGTGGTGCGCCTCGAGGGCGGCGGTCAGGGCCTGCATCTGCCGCCGGAGGGCGGCGGGTTCGCGGGCGGCGAGGTTTTCCTGTTCGAACGGATCGCGCGCCAGATTGAAGAGTTGGTAATGCGAGCCTTCCGACTTGGGCGAAGGGAAGTAGTGGTAGACGACCTTCCATTCGCCGTCGCGGTAGCTCGTCCAGTAGTCCGAGCGGTGCGGCGCGTGCGGGTAGTGCATCAGGAAGGACGGGCCATGCTGCGGATCGGCGCGGCCGGTGAGCAAAGTCTGCAAAGACCGGCCGTCGACGCGATGGCCCGCCGGGGCGGCGACGCCCGCCGCCGCAAGCACGGTGGGGAAGAGGTCGGGCACCGAGGCGAGCTGGGTCTGGACCGCGCCGGCGGGAATCGGCAGGCGTTGCTGCAGCGGATGGCCCGCGGCCGGTTTCGCCCAGGCGGCGATGAAGGGCACGCGCATGCCGCCCTCGTAGTGCGACCCCTTCTTGCCGCGCAACGGGGCGGCGCAGGCGACGGCGTGTTCGTGCCCGAGCGGGGCGTCCGAGCCGTTGTCGCCGAGGAAGAAGATCAGCGTGTTTTCGGCGATGCCCAGTTTTTCGAGGTGGTCGAGCAGGTCGCCGAGGGATTTGTCCATGCCTTCGACCAAGGTAGCGAAGGCCTGGGCGTTCGCGGGCTTGCCGGAGTTCTTGTAGTTCGCCGCGAAGCGCGGATCCGATTCGAAGGGCGCGTGCACCGCGTAGTGCGCGAAGTGGAGGAAGAACGGCTGTTTCGTGGCCGCGGCCTCGGTCAGCAGTTCCTTGGTTTCAAGCGTGAGCGCCTCGGTGAGAAACGTGTCGGTGCCGTGATACTTCGCGAGCCCGGGGACGGCGTGCTGGGTGCGCTTGCCTTTGCGGCCGTAGTCCTGGTCCGCGTAGTAGCTGCCCGGCGCGCCGAAGGACGCGCCGGCAATGTTGCGGTCGAAGCCCAGTGTGGCGGGATCCTCGCCCGGAGTGTTGCGCGGGGCGAAGTGCGCCTTGCCGACGTGCAAGGTGCGGTAGCCCGCGGTGCGCAAAATGCCCGGGAGGGTGACGTCGCCGGGTTTGAGGCCGGCCCAGTTCCATTCCGCGGGGCCGGAGGGGCCGCGGTTGTTCTGGTCGGGATTGATCCAGTTGGTGACGCGGTGCCGGGCGGCGTTCTGGCCGGTCATGACGGAAACGCGGGTCGGCGAGCAGACGCTCATCGCGTTGAACTGGTTGAAGCGGATGCCGCGGGCCGCGAGCCGCTCCATCGCCGGGGTGCGGTAGTACTCGTTCAACGGATACTTTTGCGGGCGGCCGGCGGCGTCGGTGAGAAACGGCACCGACGTATCCATGATTCCCATATCGTCGATCAGGAAGACGACGACGTTGGGGCGGGCGGGGGCGGCCGCACGGAGGGAAGCGGCGGCCAGGGCGAGCAGGGCGAGGCGGGCAAGGAAGCGGGTCATGGCAGGGAAGGGGTGGTGGATCGGACCGGATCGGTCCGAGGGCTCCAAGGCAATTTCGGGCGGGTGGTCAGCGGTCGAACGGCAGAATCGGTTTCGGCTCGGCCACCTGGCCGATTTTCCGGGCTCCGGGGCCGATGCCCTCGAGGCCGAGATCGCCCTGCATAGCGGCGACGAGCTTCTGCAATTTGGCCACGATTTCGGGCCGGGTGGCGGCGAGATTTGAGGCTTCGCCGGGATCGGCGCGCAGGTCGTAGAGCTGGAGCGGGAACGGATCCGCGGCCTTCTTCTTGCCGGCGGCGGCGGGTGCGGCCGGGCGCGGGAGATGCAGTTTCCAATCGCCGTGCCGCACGGCCTGCAGGTTGAGGCCGTGGAAATAGTAGAATGTCTCGTGCGCGGGTTTGGCGTCCGGGGCGCCGGACAAAATCGGCCAGAGATCCGCGCCGTCGATTTTCCGATCGGCCGGCACGCGGCCGCCGCCGAGGGCGGCGAAGGTCGGCAAAAAATCGAACATGGCGGCGACGGCGTCGGTGGCGGTGCCGGCGGGAATCTTGCCCGGCCACCACGCGATCGTCGGCACGCGCATGCCGCCTTCCCACGTCGTCGTCTTGTGGCCGCGGAAGGGCGTGTTGACGGAGCGCGGCGTGCCGCCGTTGTCGCTCGTGAAGAGCACGAGCGTGCGTTCGGCGAGACCGAGCGCGCGGACCGTTTCGAGAATCCGGCCGACGGACCAGTCCACTTCCTCGACCCAGTCGGAGAACAGGCCGTGCGGCGATTTGCCGACCCACTTCTTCCCGGGGTAGAGCGGGAAGTGCACGGCGTTGTGCGGCAGGTAGAGGAAGAAGGGTCGCGCTTGGTGCGCGGTGATGTAGGCGACGGCTTCGTCGGTGTAGAGCTCGACGAGCGACTGCTGGTCGTCGGGCAGCACGCGTTTGACGACCTTGCCGTTGCGCAACAGCGGGAGCGGGGGCTGCGCGACTTTGGCCGTGGGCGGCAGCGGTTTGCCGAGGTCGCTCTTCACGCCGTCGCCGGCCGGGCCCATGTCGTTGGAGTAGGGGAGGCCGAAGTGGAGATCGAAGCCCTGGTTGTGGGGGAGGAATTCCGGTTGGTCGCCGAGATGCCATTTGCCGACGATGGCGGTGGCGTAGCCGGCGGCCTTGAGCACTTCGGCGACGGTGATTTCCCCGGGCGCGAGGCCGATCGCGTTGCCGGGAAACAGCACGCCCGGAATCGGCAGCGCGCGCTTCGCGTAGGAGCCGGTCATGAGCGCGGCCCGCGACGGCGAGCACACGGGCGCGGCGTAGAACGACGTGAGCTTGCGGCCTTCGGCGGCCATGCGGTCGAGCGCCGGCGTGCGGTTGAGTTTCGAGCCGAAGGGACCGATGTCGGCGTAGCCGAGGTCGTCGATGTTGATGACGATGAAATTCGGCCGGGCAGCCGGGGCGTTCGCGGCGGCGGCGGCCGGCGCAAGCGCGCTCAAAAGCGAAACGAGGAGGAGCAGGGTTTTCATGGGGCGGTAAAGCGGGACGTTCAGAGGGAAACCAATTCGGCGCGGTCGGCGGCGTACTTTGCCCGCAGCGTATCCAGGCGGGCGGCGAGGTCCGGGGCGCGACCGAGGACCAGCCAGTAGCGGAAACGGTACACGGAGCGCGGCCCGAGCAGCACGCGGTCGATCGGGGCGACGTGCACGCAGGGGCCGGCGGCCGGATCCTCGCTGGCTCCGCCGGCGTGGGGGCCGAAGTTCCACGGTTGCGTCGAACCCGGACTGTAGACGGCGATGCCGCGGCCGTCGCGGGCGAAACACGCCATCGCTTGCAGCGGGGGCCGCGTCTTGCCCCAGGGCGGGCCGGGCGGCTGCGTTTCCTCGCGCCAGGCGCCGTCGCCGAGGTAGCTGCGGAACGTGTCGAAGGCGCGGACGAAGTAGCAGGCGGGGATTTCCTGCGGCGCCATGCGCGCCGGGCCCCAGCGGTCGCCGGGCTCGCGGCGGGAATCGAATTCGCAGCGGACCACGACGACGTCGGGCAGGCCGGGTTCGAACGCGGTCCATTGCCGCATCACAGCGGCGGCCTCCTCGTCGGGCATGTCCCAGAGCTTGGGCACGGTTTCCGCGTAGAGCTCGCGGTCGGTGCGGCGCTCGAACGCGGTGACCCGCGCCCAGGAGGAAACGCCGCCGCCTTGGATCGGATTCCAGGACCACGGGCTCCACGCCGCGCTCTGGCCTTCGGGGCGGCGGTCGAGCCGGAGACCGGCGTAGTACGATTGCTGGATGAGCCGGCCGGGGTCGGCGTGGTTGACGAGATTCGGAGAGTCGCCGCCGGCGGACAGCCAGGTGATCGCCCCGCCGCGGGCGCGGTCGATGCCGACTTTGACGGTGCCGTTGTCGAGGGCGAGCAGGTCGGTCACGCGGTCCGGCGCCGGGCGATGCGGCGCGCCGCGGACCGCGGCGGTGCCGGCGGCCGCGGCGCCCCAAAACGCGAGATCACGGATAAAGACGCGGCGAGGAAGGGGCATGGCGGGTGAGGGGCGGGGCGGACTGAACGGCATGACGCTTGACCGGCGGGCCGGCGGGCCGCGATGCCATTTTCGGGGGCGCCGGTTTCTGGCCTCAGGGGAACTCATGCAGTTGAGAGAGCTTGGCTGAGAGTTGAGAGCAAAACCGTTCGGTTCGTCAGGCTGCTGGCTTCGGCTGCGTTTTCCGCGGCTCGGCGGATCGATCTCTCAACCCTCAACTTTCAACTCTCAACTGAATGATCCTGGCCTCAGGGGAGCACGTAAACCTCGACGAGCGCTTCGCCGCCCGGATCGCCGTCTTCGGCGGTACAGACCACGGTGTAGGCGCCGGCGCCGATCCGGGGCGAGACGCCGACCGCATCGCGCGAACCGGCTTCCAGCGAAAATGCCCCGACGTAGGAGAACAGCTGGTTCAGCCCCGGAACCGAAGCGTCCGATCGGGACCAATCTTCGTAGTAAGCAATTCCGTGGCGCGGACCCGGACCGCCGCTGATCGGGGCGGACCGGCCGGCGGCGTGCAGTTCGAAGCGGGGATTCGCCCATGTCTGCGGAATGCCAAACGCGCGCAAAGAAGGTCCGACGACCCGGATCATCACATGGGATTGTGGGCTCTTGAGTACAAAACCCACGACCAACGCGTTGCCGGGAGCGACGCGGCCGCGCATGGAGAGGTTGGCGACCGATTGGCCTTCGGCCGTGGCCAATTTGGACAAGGCAAAACTGCCGAAGAAATCGTGCGTGCCTTGGCCCACGTCGCCGGGGCCGGCCAAGGCATCGCTCTCATCGGCAAATTCCAATTTCAACGTCCGGGGCCCGCCGCCGGCAAACGGCGTCACCCGTTCCAGGAAGGCGTCGGAGAACGTGAGCTCACCCGTCGAAGCGCCGGTTTTCCGGTAAACGTAGGAGCCGTCGGGCCCGGCGGTCTCGACTGCCCAGTCGGTGGTCGGGAACGATTGGGACAGCGCTTTCACGTAAACGAATTTGGTGTCTGTCGTGAAGATGATCGTGCGTTGCCAGCCGAGGCGAAGGGCCGCGATGCCGCCTCGTTCCCGGAACACCGTTCCGGCCAAGGAGGCGGGCGACGGCGCAGCACCGGCGATTCCGAGCGAAAAAAGCAGGATGGCCATCGTCCGAATCATGGCGCTGATTTGAGTGCGCGACGGATCTTTGCCGAGGATAAACCCAGCCCGTCCACCCCGCTTTCCGCCCCATGAAACTCCCGCTTCCCGCCTGTCTTGTTTTTTCGCTCCTCCTGCTGGCCGGTCCGTTGGCCGTCCGCGCCGAGGTCGCGCTGCCCGCGATCTTCTCCGATCATCTCGTTTTGCAACGCGAGGCGCGCGTCCCGGTCTGGGGCACGGCCGCGCCGGGGGAAAAAGTCGCCGTGATGTTTGCCGGCCAGACGCAGTCCGCCGTCGCGGGCGCCGACGGCAAGTGGCAGGTCGCGCTGACCGGACTCAAGGCCGGCGCCGAACCGCAGACGCTCACCGTCAAGGGTTCCAACACGATCGAGATCCGCGATGTGCTTGTCGGCGAAGTGTGGCTCGGGTCCGGCCAATCCAACATGGCGATGACCGTCGCGCGGTCCAAGGACTACGAAACGGAACAGCGGGCCGCGGTGTATCCGCAAATCCGGCACTTCCGCGAGGACTCGCCGGCGGCGACGTCGCCGCAGCACCTGGGCAAAGGCCGCTGGGTGGTCTGCGCGCCCGAGACCGTGGGCGGCTTTTCCGCCGCGCTATATTTCTTCGGCCGCGAGTTGCACCGCGCGCTCGGCACGCCGGTCGGCCTGATCAACTCCTCCGTCGGCGGCACGCCGATCGAATCCTGGATCGAGCCGGGCGCGCAGAAGGCGGATCCGGTGCTGCGGCCGGCGGTCGCGGCCGCGGAAAAAGCGCACGCCGCCGCCGTATCCGCGGAGGCGATGCAGAAGTACGAGCGCGCGTTGGCTACGTGGGAGAAGGCCGCCCAGGCAGGCGGCGCGGCCAAGAAGAAGACGGGGAAGAAACCGCAGAATCCGGCCGACGCGGCGGCGCGCAAGGGCGATGTCGGCGGGCTCTATCTCGGCAAAATTTCCCCGCTCATTCCCTATGCTTTCCGCGGGGCGCTCTGGTACCAGGGCGAGGCGAATTCGGTGCCCGGCAAGGCGGAGCTCTACGGGCGGCAACTGGAACTGCTGGTGCGCGATTGGCGCGCGCGCTGGGGCCACGAGTTTCCGTTCGCGTGGGTGCAGTTGCCGAATTTCACCGGCACCGGCCGGGATTGGCCGACGGTGCGCGAGCAGATGCTGCAGACCCTGAAGGTGCCGCGGACCGGCATGGCCATCGCGATCGACGTCGGCGAAGCCGGCGACATCCACCCGAAGGACAAGCAAAGCGTCGGCTACCGCCTCGCGCTCTGGGCGCTCGGCACGGTTTACGGCCAAAAGGTCCCCGCGACCTCGGGGCCGTTGCCCGCGGGTCACACGGTGCGCGGCGGCGAGATCGTCCTGAACTTCAAGCACACCGACGGCGGCCTGGTCGCGCGGGGCGGCCCGCTGGCGGGCTTCACCGTCGCGGGCGTAGACCGGGTCTGGAAACCGGCGCAGGCGCGGATCGCCGGCGCCACGGTGGTGGTCGCGTCGCCCGAGGTGGCGGCGCCGGTGGCCGTGCGCTACGCTTGGGAAAACTTGCCGACGGCCACGCTGTTCAACGGGGCGGGACTGCCCGCGTCGCCGTTTCGCACCGACGATTGGGCGCCGTAACGCGCCCCGCGCTCAAGGGGGCGCGGCGGCGGCGGGGGCGCCGGTGTGGTGCACCTCGGCCCAGTCCTTGATTCCGATCAGGGGCAAGGCGAAGGCCGTGGCGGCGTTCTCCTCAGGCGTATCCAAGGCCCGGTACACGTGCCAGGCCGGCTTGCGGCCGGCCGGGTCGTCGGGATCGTCCGGGAAACGGCGCAGACCGATGCGGAGTCCGCCTTCCTCGCGGTGGTCGACCCAATTGTGGTATTGGAAACCCTCGATCGCGTCGAGGCGCCGGACCTTTTGCCAAACGTAGGCGAGCGCCGCGGCCTGTTCCTCCAGGGCTCGCGGGCTATAGTCGGGGGAGTTCGGTCCCTGTTCCGTGAGGTGCACGGAACGCACGTGCTGCCCGAGGAAGCGTTGGGCCGGTTCCCGGACCCAGGCGTCGAGGACCTCGAGGTTGCGGAAGGTGATGAGCGGCGTGTCGAAGGTGAAATCGACGCGGCGGTCCCGCCACGTTTTCGGTTCGCGCAGCGACTCCGGATACGGGTGGTGCGCGAGGCCCCAGTCGAAATCGCCCTCGGCCCGCGAGTAGGCGAGCAGGTTTTCCAGGACCTGCCGGCCCGGCGTGAAACGGTGGCTCGCCGTCGTCGTCCAATGGTGGGTGAGCGAGATGTAGGCGCGGGCGTGCGGATCGTATTGCCGCGCGACGAGGTGGGCGAGGCGCATGGACTTGTGGTACTGGTCCATGAAGACGAGCGGCGGTTTCTCGCCGCAGTTGGTCCAGACCCAGCCGGCGTCGACCTCGTTGTGCACGATCCAGTGGTGGATCCGCCCGTGCGGCGCGCCCGGCAGGCTGTAGCGCGCGGCGAGAAAATCGAGCAGTGCCAGGTAGGCGCCGACGCCGGCGGCGTCCGTGACATTGGCCATGCTGTAGGTGCCGGCCGGATCGAAGTCGGGGTGCTCGAACCGCGCGCCGAGATCCCCGTCCCACGCGGCCGCGGGCGGCACGAGCAGAATGCCGAACACGAGCGCGTCGCGGCCGGCGGCGAGCGCGAGCGTGCGGTCGAGTTTCGCGAGTTCGTCCCGGTCGATGTGGTAGGTCCGATCTTGATACGTGAACGGCAAAGTGGCGGGGCCGGCGGCGGCGCGGAGGTAGCGGGCGAGGAAGAGATTCACCGTGACGCTGTCGATGCCGAGGTCGGCGAGGTCGGCGGCCGCGAAGCGGCGACCCGCGGTGAAACCGCCGAGGCCCTTCTTCGAGCGCGCCCGTTGCTCGGGCCAGTCGTGGCGGGCGACGACGGTGTCCGCGTAGCGGGCGGCCGACAGCAGCTCGTCGCGCTCCGGGCCCGCGCGGACGACCAGCCAGCGGGAGAACAGCCGGTCCGCGGGGCCTTCCCGGCGCGGCAACGAGACCGTGAAGGTGCCGTCGGCGGCCGGCGCCAGCGGGGCGGCACGACGGAAGCGGCGCTGCCGGGTCACCGTTTCCCAGACCGGCGATTCCGCGAGGAACAAGTCGGCGGCCGTGGCGGGAGCGCGGCCGGCGAGCTCGATGCGGTCGGCGGTCACCGCGACGCGGGTGAGCGCGGCGGGAAATGCGCGGGCGAGGTAGGCCTGGTACTCGGCGGCGAGCACGAGATCGGCGTCGGCCCGGAGGCGGCGGGCAGCGGTGCGTTCCTGTTCGCCCGGGTCGGGGGCGCGCAGCCGGACGTTGCGCACCTGCAGCAGATGGCCGGCGGTGCGGCCGAAATCGAGGCGGAGCCGGGCGGGCGGCGCGGTGGCGCGCTCCCACGCCGGGGCAAGATCGAGGGCGAAGGTCGACCAGGTTTCGCGCGGCGGAAGCTCTGCGGAGGCCTGCACGCGGGACTCGTGCCACGGCGTGCCGACGTACACGCTGAAATCCGGCACGGCGGCGACCGCGATGTAGTCGAAAACGAGCACGGTGCGCGGCCCGGCCGGTTGCGGAAACGGCCGCGTGGCGATCCACGGGTCGGGCCCGGTCGTGGTCAGTTCGAACAGACCGGCGGCGGGAAAGGCGACGGCGAGGTCGTGGCGTGCGGCCGGATCCAGTTCCAGCGGGAGCGAGGTTTCGGCGGGGCCGGGTTGGCCGGCAGCCGAGGTCGCCCAAGCGGCGGCGCCGAGCAGGCAGAGAACGAAACGGCGGAGCGCGTGGGAGCGAAACCTCATCGGGAAAAAGCGGAACCCAGCCGGGCCGGGAGCGGATTCGAGGCTTACGGTGCGGCCGCGGAAACCGTGGCGCCCGGCAACCGGTGCACGGTGCCGGTGATCACGCGGACGACCTCGCCGCCGGCGGCATCGCGGAGGCGGCAGGTGAGTTCGATGATGGTCGTGGGGGCGAGCGTCGGAATCGCGAGGCGGATCCGGCGCGGATCGGCCAGCACCTCGGCACCGGTGACGGGCAGGGCGCGTTCGTTGATCCGCGGGCTGCCGTAGGCGGCGCTGCGTTTGAGTTCCCAGACTTTCACGACGTAGCGGGAGAGGTCGGGCACGGCCGCGGCGGCGAGCGGTTCGCTGAAGGCGAGCTCGATGCTGCCGGGAACGATTTGCCAAGCGGTGGGCAAGGCGGCGGGTCGGCCGGTGGGACGCAGGCGGTAGAAGCCGCCCTCCTGTTCCGTTTGCGAGGTGGCCCAGGCGGAGAGGCCGCAGAGGTAGAGCTGGCCGTCGACCGGATGAACCCGACCGCGCATGATGCCGGTGGGGAAATCGGGAATCGGCAAACGGCACAGCGCGCCTTGCGCGGCATCGCCGGTGCCGTCGGCGACGACGACTTCGATGCGGCCCTGGCCGTAGGACAAATTGAAGAGGGCGCCGTCGAGGGTGCCCCAGCGCGGATGGTTGATCCAAAGCAATTCGCCCGGGGAGCGGTCGATGGCCTTGTCGACCCAGAGCAGCGGCGGCGCCATGGCGGCATCGGAGGTATCGGCCGGCGCGCCGTGGCTCCACATGTTGCCGAAGAATTTGCCGGGGGTGACGCGGTTGATCCGGTTCATCGGCATCCAGTGGCCTTCCTGGTCGGTGACGAAAAAGGAACCGTCGGGGTTGAGGCAGACGCCGTTGGCGGCGCGGAAACCGTTGGCGAGGATTTCGGTGCGGGCGCCGTCGGCGGAAATTTTCAGCAACGTGCCGTGCTGCGGGACCAACGGGGTGCGGCCGTGGCGCGCGCTCTTGGCGTAGTAGAAATTGCCCGCGGCATCGGTCTGCAGGCCCATCGCGAATTCGTGGAAGTGATTCGTGACCTGGTGGTCGCTGTTCACGTTTTCGTAGAAGTCGGCCTCGCCGTCGCCGTCGAGGTCGCGGAGCGCGACGAGTTGGTCGCGGCACATGACGTGGACCGTGCCTCGGTGCACCTTGAGTCCGAGGGGCTGGAACAGGCCGGCGGCGATGCGCCGCCACCGGACAGACACGGAGCCTTCGCCGAGACCGTCGACGCGCCACACGTCGCCGTCCCAGGTGCAGACATACGCGGACTTGCCGTCGGGGCTGAAGTCGAGGCCGCTGGGGCGGACACGCGCGCGCCACGGATTGGTTTGCGGGAGCGTGAACCGTTCCCAGGCGAAGGCGCCGCCGGCGTCGCTGCGCACGATGGGCGCTTCAATCACTTCGGGCCAACGCGCAGGTCCGCCGCGCGTGAAGGGCGCGAGGGCCGGCGGGGCGGAGGCCGCCGCGAGGGCGCCGAGTCCGGCGGTGCCGGGAGCGGCGAGGCGCACGGCAAAACGCAGGGGCGTGGCCGCGGCGGGAACGTGGAGCGTGACGAACCCTTCGTCGGGACGCACGGTGACGGAACGGGAGCCCGCGAGCGCGGCGGCGGTGCCGGCGTTCGCCACGCGCACGCGCAGATCGCGGGACGATTTCCCGATTTCGAAGGTGCGGACAAAGACGGGGCGGCCGCCGGCGGACTCGAGATCGTGGCGCTCGAGAATCGCGGCGTCACCGACGGCGTACGAAAGCACGATGCGGTCGCCCGAGCGGTAAAGCCCGCGGTAACGCTGGCGCGCGCGCGGCAACGGCCCGTAGCGCAGGCCGTCCTCGCCGACGAGCCGCGGATCCGCGAACTCGCCCGTGGCGGGATCGGCCCAGGCGGGAACGTCGGCGGTTTCCCAGGCCGGCGCGCCGAGGGTGCGCGGATGGGCGACGTGGCGGCCGTTGAAGTTGATGCCTTGCCAGTCGATGAAGCCCTCGCCGGTCCACGCGCCGGCGACGCGGAGGGTGTCGTGTTCGAAGACCAGCCAAGCCTGGCCGGCGGAGATGCCGCCGGACCCGGAATCGAGGCGGACGGCGATGCCTTTGTAGGCGAGGTTGGATCCGGGGGCGATGGTATCGAGGGCGTTGGGTTTCAGTTTGGCCGCCGCCGCCCGGCGGGCTTCGTCGGCCAACTCGAAGGTGCCGCCGAGGTACGAGCCGTAGTCCATCTCGCGCCAGGGCTCGCGTTTGACCGGCGCGGGTCCGGTGGTCGCGCCGCGCGGGAGGGCGGCGAGGTAGGCGGGCGTGACGGCGAGGTACTGGGCGGGATTGCGTTCGCGGAGGTAGGTTTCGCGGACGTAGTGGATGACGTCGTACTTTTCCTGCGGCACGAGCTGGACCTGCGGCGGCATCTGGCGCCAGCCGCGGGTGAGGGTGCGGTACAGCGTGAGCGGATCCGAGCCGTGGCCGAATTTGCCCTCGGCGAAACGCAGTGCCGTGGGCAGCGAACCGGCGAGGTTCAGGTCGCCATGGCAGGCGTGGCAGACCTGCTGGTAGATTTTTTCACCGCGGACGAGGGACGCCTTGTTCAAGTTCCGGATCAGGCCGGCGTGATCGAGATCGCGTTCGTAATCCGGCAAAGCCGATTCCGGCAGCAACGGTTCGCCCGGCGGTGCGGTTTCCTGGGCGAAGCCGGGCGTGGCGCCGGCGAGAACGAGGACAAGGGCGGCCAAGGCCGCGGGGCGGGGGCGGAAAAACATCACGGCTGCAGGATCTGTTTCGCGGCGAGCAGCCGCTCCCGCAAGACCGGATACGGCAGATCCTGCACGCCGACGTCCCGGTCGAGCGCCGCCCCGGCCGCGACGGCCGCGCTGTGGCCGAGGGCCATGAAGACCGGCTCCATGCGGATCGAACCGTGGGCGACGTGGGTCGCGGAAACGCAGATCGGCACGAGCAGGTTTTCGCACTCGCCGCGGCGCGGGACGATCGCGCGGTAGGAGATGCCGTAGGGCTTGGGCGGGACGCGCCAAATGACGCCGTCGCTCAGCGCGAAGCCGCGTTCCGTGACGAAGTGCTGGACGACGTGGGAGTCCATGCCGAAGGAACCGAGGCCGACGGGATCCGGGGCGGAGCGTTTCCCTTCGCAGTCGTGCTGGGTCATCACGTAGTCGCCGACCATGCGGCGGGCTTCGCGGATGTAGATCATGTAGGGCCAGCCGCCGTTGTCGGTGAACTCGTCCTTGCTCAGGCCGTAGGCGGCGACCTTGGTCCGGATCGCCGCGGGCACGCGCGGGCTGTGGGCGAGCGTCCAGAGGAAGCCGCGGATGTAGGTCTCGTGTTCGCGTTCGATTTCGCGGCGACGTTCATAGCCGGCCTCGGGGTAGTCCCAGTTGGCGCCGGGCAGATCGGAGCCGACGGCGTGCATGTTGTTCCAATCGACTTTGGATCCGGGGCCGGCGAGCGGTTCGATCAATGCGGGGAGGCGGCTGTCGCCGGCCTCGAAATTGCGCAGGAGCAATTCGTGGTCGATCTCGCGATAGCCCGGCGGCTTTCCGATCGGAATGCGCAGTGCGGGATCGGTCGTCAGGCAAACGCGGTAATTGTAAGCTTGGATCTTCCGGTCGCCTTGGCCGTTGGCGAGGCCCTCGATCCGGAACACATAGGGCAGGAGGCCGCTGGCGGGATCGCCGGGCCGGACGTAGGGATCGACGTCCTTGATGAAGTGGTCCTTGTCGCGCTGAGTGTAGTGCACGCGCGGCTTAGTGTCGCCGCGGCGGACGCCGGCCATGTCTTCGCCGTACTGCGCTTCCGCCTCGCGACCGACGGTGTAGCTCACGCCGGCGGCGGCCATGAGGTCGCCGACATAGGTGGCATCGATGAACATGCGGCCGCGGTAGGTCCGGCCGGAAAGCGTGGTGATGGCGGCGATTCGTTTGCCCACGAAGGTCACGCCTTTTCCCGAAGTGCGGTCGAGGGCCTCGTTGAAGACGACGGTGAGGCCGGCGTCGGCGATAAGTTTCTCGAAGACACGGCGGCCGACGTGCGGCTCGAAACTGCGGATGTATTTTTCGCCGTAGGCCGCGGCGATGGCGTCGTAGAATTCGGAGGCGATGCCGCCGAAGGTATTGCGCTTGCCGAGGAAATCGCTGGCGCCGAGCCCGCTCGCGCTCATGCCGCCGGGGAATGCCGTGGGATTGACGAGAATCACGGAGCGGCCCTCGCGTTGGGCCGAGAGCGCCGCGGTGACGGCACCGGAGGAATCGCCGTAGACGATGACATCGTAGATCGGCGGATTGACCGTGGCGTTGGCCGGAGCGGCCGAGGCAGGGGTGACGGCGGCGAGGGCAAGGACGAGCAGCGTGGACAGCAGGCGGGGTTGCATGGACGGGAAGGAATTATTTGCGGCCGACGCCGGCGATCCAGGTGCGGTGCAGGGCGGTGAGTTCGTCGACCAGCGATGGCTGCGCGGCGAGGAGATTGGTTTTTTCGCCGAGGTCGCGGCCGAGGTGATGGAGCGCGCGGGGTTGGTCGCCTTCGCCGAGCAGTTTCCAATCGCCCCGGCGGACGGCCCAGGCGTTGCCGAAAAGCCAATGCCGCGGACGCGGCGCGAGCGGGCCGGTACCGCGGAGCAACGGCATCAGATCGGTGCCGTCGATGGTGAGGTCCGCCGGGAGCGACGTGCCGGCCAGACGGGCAAAGGTGGGCAACAGGTCCATCGTCGCCGCGGTGGCGTCGGTGACTCCGCCCGGCGCGATCACGCCCGGCCAAGCGGCGATGAACGGCACGCGGTGGCCGCCCTCGTGCAGGCCGCCCTTGCGGCCCTGCAGCGGGCGGTTGGCGGGGACGCCGCGCGGGGCGGCGGCGCCGTTATCGGAACAGAAAATCAGCAGCGTGTTGCGCTCGAGACCGTGGGTGCGCAGCGCCGCGGCAACGGCGCCGACGGAGGCGTCGAGACCCTCGATCATTTCCCGGTAGGCCTCGGCCGGGGGCAAGGGCCGGGCCGGATCGCGGCTCTGCCAAGGATCGTGGGGCGCCGCGTGGGTCAGGCAGAGGAAGAACGGCTGGGCGCGGTGGCGCGCGATGAACTCCGTGGCGTAGCGCGTGAGCAGTTCCGTGGTGTGGCCCGCTTCGGGCGCGAGCGTTTTGCCGTGCCACCAATCCGGTTCTTTGCGGCCGTAGCCGGCCACGTGGGTGTGGTAGTCGACGTTGCCGCCCATGAAACCGCGGAATTCGTCGAAGCCGAAATTCAGCGGATGGAATTTGAAATCGTAGCCGAGGTGCCATTTGCCGACGAGGGCGGTGCGGTAACCGGCCGAGCGCAGCACGGCGGGCAAGGTGAGTTCGGCGGGCGAAATTCCCCAGGCCCAACGTTGGGCGGGATTGGCTTGGCGCTGGGCGCGGTAGTCGGGGGAAAGCTCTTCGTCGGGCACCCAGGCGCAGCGCTGCGGATAGCGTCCGGTCAACAAGGCGGCGCGGGTGGGCGAGCACACCGGCCCGTTGCTGTGGAAATCCGTGAAACGCAGGCCGGCGGCGGTGAGGCGGTCGAGGTGGGGCGTGCGTGCGTCCCCGCCGTAGCAACCGATGGAACCGTAGCCGAGATCGTCGGCCATGATCAGGACGACGTTGGGCGGCGAAGCGGGCGCGGCGGCCGGCCAGGAGAGGGCGGCGGCGACCGCGATGGCGGAGAGGAAGCGCGAAAAATGAGGGCGGGACATCTCGGGAAAATCGCCGTCCGGCAGCGGTTCAGAAATCGAATGTGTTGGACAATTCCCAGGTGCGGGGCGGCGCGATGCCCCAGACGGGGGATTTGTCGTTGTTGAGGCTGATGACGCGCAGTCCGCTTTCGCCGAAGAGATTCTGGACGTTCAACTGGGCCTTCCAGCGGACGCGGTCGCCGAAGAGTTTCCGGGAGTAGGCGACGAAGGCGCCGCCGGCAAAAATCGGATCGTGGTAGTAGGGTTGGTCCGGGTCCGAGACCTGGCCGGTCACGCCGTCGAGCCCGCCGATCGCAAGCGTGGTGGTCCGGCCGGCGTAGCCCATGATTTTGCCCTGTTCCAGCCGGGCGTTGCCGCCGACGGAGAAGCCCTGCAGCGGGCCGCGGCGGAACGAATACGCCGAGACCGCTTTCGCGTGGTAGCGGGCGGTGCCTTTGTTGGCGGTGCCTTCGAGGGCCTTGGCGCTGAGGAGCGGCGAGGCGATGATGGAACGGAAATTGTCCCGGATCGCGGTCGAGGCATTGTTCGGGAGGGCGTCGGTCGTGCCGTCGACGCGCAGGCCTTCCTGCCAGTAGCGGCGGTAGAAGTCCGCGCGGGCGGCGAGGAAATCGAGCAGGCCTCCGCCGACGTCGGAACTCGTGTTCCTGAGTTGGCTGAAGCTCAGCGCGAGGCGCCAGCCCGGCGTCGGATTGCAGACCAACTCCGCCTTGAAGCCGCGCGACCGTACACTGGCGGTGGCCGCCACATTGTTGGGCTTCGCGTAGGCCGCGGTGCTGCGGGCGCCGTCCGGTCCGATGGTCGACCATTCGGCGATGCGGCCCGCGGACTGGAGCGCCGTGTACAGCTGATCCTCGATGGCCTCGACCCGAAGGCTGGCAAGGGAACTTGTGTTGGCTTCGTTGGCGTTGGCGAGGGTGCCGCGGAAGGCGGAAACCTTGAGGTTCACTTTGCCGGAGAAAAGCGCGAGGCCGGCGCCGACTTCGTCGGTGAGACCGCTCTGCGGTTCGATCGCGCGCCAGAGATTGTCGGCGCGGGGCGCGGTGGCGGCGAAGTTCTCGGAGCGGCTGGCGAAGAAACGCAGCCGATCGGTGACGTGGAAAACCAGGCTCTTGGTCGAAGTCGATTTGGAGTTCGAATACGTCGGGGAGGACCGGGGGATAAAATCCTCGCGGCGGGCTCCGACCAAGGGCTCGACGACGGCGTCGAAACCGTAGTTGTAGAAATCGACGGCGTCGCGGCGGATGCCGTAGAGCGCGACGAGGCGGCGTTTCCAGAGGTAGGCCTGCCAGGCGAGGCCCTCGCCGGCGGTCTTGGTCGCCGTGAGTTGCCGGCCGTTCGCGATCACCTGGCGGCCGACATGCAGCGGGGAAGGGGACGACCGCCAGGTCGCGGAGGCCTGGTCGAAGTAACGGTACGGCAGATCGGCGTCGAACACGGCGTCGGTGCGCGCGGGGAAGCCCGTGAGCCGGAGCCCACGGTCGCCGACCTGGACGGGATCACCGATGTACCAGACTTGGTAGACGTGGCGGGCCGCGTTGGTGGCGCCGACGGCCATCACGCCGGGGACGGAGTTGTCGATCTGCCAATTGAAGCGGTAGGCGTGTTCCTCGCGGGTCGTGCGGGTGTGGAGGGCGCTGAGCCGATGGTAGCCGAGCCAGCCGGCGCGAGGCGTGCGGCGGGCGAAGTCGAATTCGTAGCCGGCCTGCACGAGCAGATTGTCGCGGCGGTTGTCGCCGTGGCCGCCGATCGAGCGGCCGTACACGTAGGGCCGGAGGAAGTTCGGGTTGGTGCGGCCGTCGGGGAGCCGCGAGTTGATGTCGAGGTTGATGCTCTGGGTCTGCGCGATGGGCGTAAAAGTTTGGTCGTTGCGGGCCCATTCGCGCTGGTAGGTGGCGAGCACGAACAGGTCGGGGGCGAGGCGCTGTTCGACGGAGACGTTGATCTTGCGGTTGCGCTCCCAGCGGTAGTTGCCGGGCAGGGCGCCGATCTCGGCGTCCTGAAAGGGGAAGATCGCGGGGTCGGTGACCTGGGGGTCGACGAAGCCGGCGCGGTTCTCGAGGGGGCTGCCGCTGCGCGCGAAGAAGCGGTTGCCGGCGGCGCCGGTGGTGGAGCGGTTGGAGAACACGGTGGCGGCGCCGCCCTGCGGTTCGAGCCAGGCCTGGCCGTCGAAGAACACCGCGGTGCCGTTGGCGTTGCCGTCCTGCTGCCGGCGCAGGCCGCCGAGATTCAGGACCTCGCCGTCGGCGAGGACGAGGTTGTTGCTCGCGGCGGGTGCGCCGGTGGCGGCGGAGGGATCCCAGTAGAACGCGGCCGCGACCTGCGCGGGGGTCATGCGCGGCGCGTAGCGGTTGTAGGCGGTGAGCCAGGCGGAGACGTTGTCCTGCGAGGTGCGGTAGTTGGGGCGGCGGCCGGCGGAGCGGTGGTGCTCGACGAAGGCCTGGAGGCGGGTGCCGGAAAAGGGCCGGTAGGAGGCGGTGAGGAAGAGGCGCCGGTCGTTCCAGTAGGCGCGCTCGACGGCATAGCGGCGGTCGGAGTAGAGCCCGACGGCGCGGACGGCGACCCGGTTGGGCACGAGCATGCGGCTCACGTCCAGCACCGTGCGCATCGAGCCGAAGTTGTCGGACTTCGTGGAAACCTGCAGGAGATTCCGGCCGAGATTGGCGGTCTTGGTGGACTGGTTGAGAATTCCGGCCGGGTTGCCGAGGCCGAAGAGAATCGAGTTCGCGCCGCGGAGGAATTCGCCGCGTTCGGAGTTGTAGGAATCGGTGTCGGAGTACTGCTCGAAGAAATTCGCGGTGTTGGACGCGCCGCCGAGGCCGCGGACCCGCACGTTGTTGGTGCGGCTGTTCACGTCGCCGAAATCGCCGCCGATGTAGCCCTGGGCGAGGCTGTTGAGGCCGGTGAAGTCGGTGGTGGCGTCGTTCTCGGCGCCGGCCACGAGCGCCATCGCGCCCGCGAGATCGGTGGCGCCGAGGTCGGCGAGGAACTCCGCGGTGAGCACGGTGACGGACGAGGCCACGTCTTTCAGGTCGGTTTTCAGGCGACTGCCCGAAAGCGTGGAGGTGGCCTGGTGGCCGCTGTCCTGCGCGCTATCGACGATGAAGGGCGAGAGCACGACGGCATCCGCTTGGGCGACGGGAGAGGACGTGGCGGGGGAGGGGGCGGTCTGGGCGAACCCGGAGGCGGCCAAGGCGAGGCCGAGGAGCGGACGCAGAGCGGGGGGAGTCATGGGGGTAGAACCAGATTAGCAGGGCGGGCCGGGGGCATGAAATGGACAATCCGGAATAAATTTGTACTTTTGCAGCCCATGAGCCGGACGAAAACCAAATCCATCCAGCCGGCGACCGGGACGGAAGCCGCGGTCTGCCGATCAGGTATTTTTCAGTTTTCGGCGCAGCAGCGTTTCACAAACGGCTGCGTGCAAAGCCGCGGGTTATTTTGGTGCAAAAGCGGACGTGGCAGTTTCGTCGTCGACGGCCAAGAGTACCCATTGGAGCCGCAGGACCTCTATGTGCTGCCCTGGGGGCGGAAGATCTCCTACCTGCCCTCGGCGACGGAACCGATGTTCACGACGCACGTGCACCTCGTGCCCCGGTACCGCCCCGGATCGCGTTGGGTGGCGAACGTGCCGCACGAGCGGGGCGAGGCCGGGTTCGATTCGCCCGACCGGCGGGATGCGGAGTGGCCCGGGCTGGGCGGCGTCGTGCGCCTGCGGCTGGAGGCGGACCGGCCGCTGGCGCGGCTGATCGACTATGCGGTGCGCTGGTACCTGCAGTCGCCGCGGGACGAGGCGGAAGCGCGCGCGCTGGGCCTGCTGCTGGTCCGCGAGATCCTGCGGAAGGCCGCGCACACGCCGGTCCCGGCCCGGAGCCGGCCGGAGGAACTGGAGCGGCTGCTGGTGCAGGTGGAACGCGGCTTCCTGCTCGGCCCGCGGATCGGGGAGATGGCCGCGCTGGTCGGGCGCAGCCGTTCGCACGTGCTCAAGCTGTTCCGGCGGCACCTCGGTGTATCGGCGAAACAGTACGTGCTCGCGCGGCAGCTGCAGGAAGCCCGGGAACTGCTGCTGGGGACGACGCTGCCGATCGCCGAGGTGGGCAAGGCGGCGGGCCTGGCCGATCCCTACCACTTTTCGAAACTGTTCCGGCGGCACGTCGGGCTGTCGCCGCGGGAATTCCGCGCGGCGCAGGGCCCGTTCGCGGCCCGGCCGAAACCGTCGCGCCACGCCAAGGTGCCGCCTAGGCAAGGCCAACGCTGAGCATGTTCTCCGCCGCAGGCCGCCGGTCGCCTGGCGGAGGAGCCGCGATTTCAACGCGAACCGACGTGGCGTTGATTACCTGCACCGATCACCAAAGTCGCTTGGCGGCAAAGGCGTGGCCGGAACCCGATTTAAGGTAGTGCTCGAAGGCGAGCGCCTGCGGCTTGGCTGAGAACCCGAAATAGGTGCGTTACTGCCAAGGCCGAAACGGCGCAGCGCTGACATTCTTCCCGGCGTTGTGGTCAGCCACGCGCTGCCGCAGGTCTTCCGTGGAGCCGATATCGCGTTTGCCCGGAGCCGATCTGCTTTCGATCAAGCAAACGTAGTGCACGGTGAAAACGCCCCCCGAGGTGTTCTTCGCCCTGCTTCGCCAAGGCTACGCAGGGCATCCTTCGTGGCGGACGCATCGGCGTGCGAACGGGAAATCGGCGGTGGTCGAGGGGCTGGCAGAGGAGGCGCGATTTCAACGCGAACCGAAGTGGCGCGAATAGCCACCTCGGGCCCCCGCGCCGCTCACGGCAGAAGTGCTACCGGATCCATACCATAGGTGTCTGCGACCTTTCGGATCTGCGTGGCGGTCAATTGCCGTTCACCACGCAGAAGCCGATAGGCGAGAGACCCATCAATCCCGAGAAGTTTCGCGAGGTTCGCAGCCCCTTCGTTGCGCTCCGCGAGCGCGAGACGCAGCAGTTCCGATCCCGTTGCCCGGCCGAGGGGGAACTGCGCGCTCTCCCATTTTTCATAAAGATCACTCAGGAGGTCGAGGTAATCGGTCTGCTCGGCGTTGAGCGTGTGCCCGGCGAGCAGGTCGATCATCTCGGCGGCATTATCCGCATCAACCTGATCCCGAACGGGCCGTAGCAAGTGAAGGGCCATCAAGCCGGCGTGGCTCTTGGGAACCTTCGTCCGCCGCCCGCACGGAATCGAGCAATTCGACCTGGAAGCCGGGCGGCCTTGATTCGGAACGGCGGAGTCGCCCGGTTGGCCAAATCGGATTCCTGCGCCAGCGCGAAGGCAGGAGCGAGCGGGAGAACGGCAGCTTGGAGGCGCAATGTCAGGATGAAGGGGGCGATAACATCCTTCTCGGGGAAACGAATTGTCAGGGCGCGGGCGGCACAAGCTTCTCGCCGCCGGCGGGCAGGGCCTTGGTCGGCTCGCCCTTGAGCAGGCCGTGTTTCACGAGGAAACGATCGGCGGCGATAAGCGTGACGGTCTGCCAGGGATCGGAGTTGAAGAAACTGTGTGACTGCCCGGGGGCGATCTGGAGATCGATGGTTGCCGTGCCGAGGGACTTCCATTTCGCGAAGGCGACGTCCCAGCCTTTCTTCCAGCCGTCCTTATCGCCGAAGAAAACGATGGCGGGCGGGAGATTCGCTTTCAGGTGGCGCAGGATGTCGATCTCGGGGTCTTCCTTATCTCCGGCGGAGAAGGCGGGATTGAACCACAGGTAGGCGACGACGTCCGTGTCGAATCCCTGCGGATCGGCCGGGTCGTTGAGGCCGGAGTTCATCGTGGCAAGAGCGCTGATGTGACCGCCGGCCGAGCCGCCGCCGGCGATGACGCGCCGCGGGTCGATGCCGAGTTTGGCCGCGTTTTGCTTGAACCAGCGGATCGCGCTTTTGGCATCGGTGACGCAAACACGCTTCTTCGTCACGCCCGGCGGCAGTTGCTCCGCTTCCGCCGCACTGAGCTTCCGGTACTCCGCCGTGGCGCAGACGAGCCCGCGGCTGGCGAAGTAGGCGCAGGCGATGCGGAACTGCGAGAGACTGCCTCCGCCCCAACTGCCGCCGTGGAAAAGAATCATTCCGGGCACT
>NEUS01000078.1 GCA_002288455.1 Opitutia bacterium Tous-C1TDCM | reverse complement strand
GCGGATCGGCGGCGCGCACTTCGCCGCCGCGCCGATTTTCGCCACGTCCTTGTCGTTCAGCAAAAGGTAGTGCGGGCAGGTCTCGGCCGTGACGTCGATGCGCTGGTCGCGCGCCGTCTCCACGAGCGCGACGCCCTCGGGGCTGCTCACGTGCACGATGTGCAGCGCGCACCCGGTTTCGCCCGCCAGTTCGATCGCGGTGCGGATCGCCTCCAGTTCCACCTCGACCGGCCGCGACGCCAGCCACGCCGCGGCGTCGGCCTTGCCCTTGGCTTTCTGCACCGCCGTGAACTTCGCCGCCAGCGCGTCGTCCTCCGCGTGCACGGCCACGAGCAGCCCGAGTTTCGCCGCGCGCTTCATGCCTTCGCGCAGGGTCTTCGCGTCGACGTGCGGGAAACTGGCGATGCCGCTGTTCGACATGAACGCCTTCAGCCCGATCGCCCCCGCGTCGCGCAGCGCCGCGAGTTTGTCCAGGTTCAGCGGCGTCAGCCCGCCCCAGAGCGCGAAATCCACGCAGGACAATTCCTCCGCCAACCGCCGCTTTTCCCGCAGCGCCGCGGCGTCGAGCACCGGCGGTTCCGAATTCAGCGGCATTTCGAAAAACATCGTGCCGCCGCCCGCCCCCAGCGCCGCCGAGCCCGACGCCAAGCCCTCCCATTCGGCGCGGCCCGGTTCGTTGAAATGCACGTGCGCGTCGATGATCCCGGGAAACACATACCGCCCGTCCGCCTCCAGCGTGACCGCCGACGGTTCCTCGATCCGCGGCGCGATCTTCACGACGCGGCCCTCGAGCACGGCGAGCTCGGCTTCGACAATGCCGTCGGGCGTTACGAGGCGTCCGCCGCGGACCAGGAGATCGAGTTCGGAGATCATACGTGGCGCAACTGGCTGAGGAATTCGACCGTGACCCGCAAGGCCGCATCCAGATCTGCCGGCGCCGCCTGTTCATCCGGATGGTGGCTGAGCCCCTCCTTGCACCGCACAAACAGCATCGCGACGTCGGTGAGGCCGGCCATCACGACGGCGTCGTGGCCCGCGCCGCTGACCAATTCGAGATTCCGCCCCTGCACCGCCCGCACCGCCGCGCCCAGTTGCCGCGTCAGCGCCGGCGCACAGGCCACCGCGCCGTTGTCCTGCGTGATTTGCCATTCCTGCCCGAGCCGGCGGCGCCGCGCGATCCGCCCCGCCGTCGCCAGCAATTCCCGCAACGCCTTCGTCCGCGCCCCGTCGCGCGCGTGCCGCACATCCAACGACAGCACGACTTCCCCGGGGATCACGTTCGGCGCGCCCGGTTTGACCTGCAGCGTGCCGACGGTGGCCACGAGCCCGGGCACCGCCCGCGCCAACGCCTCCGCCGCCAAAACCACCTCCGCCGCCCCCGCGAGCGCATCCCGCCGCAACGCCATCGGCGTCGTGCCCGCGTGCCCCGCCCGACCGCGCAAGGTCAGCCGCCCGCGGGTCTGCCCCGCGATCGCCGTCACCACCCCGACCGCCAATTCCTCCGCCTCCAGCACCGGCCCCTGCTCGATGTGAACCTCAAAGTAACCCAATAGGTTACTTTGCCGGTGGGCGGCGGCGGGCGCTTTCCAAGGTGCGCCGGCAAAGGTTTCGAGCGCGGCGCGCACGCTGACGCCCGCGGCGTCCTTGAACGCGAGATCGGCCGCGCGAAGTTGGCCGCTGTAGCCCTTGCTGCCGAGGTACGCGCTCGCGAACCGCACGCCTTCCTCTTCGGCAAAGCCCAAAACCTCCACGGCGTACGGCAGCGCGATTCTCCGCCGCTGCAATTCCTGCAAAGCCAAGATCGGCAGCAGCACGCCGAGCGGCCCGTCGAACCGGCCGGCATCGCGCACCGTATCCAAATGGGAACCGAGCAGCAGCGTCTTCGCGCCCGGCGTCGGTCCTTCGAGGCGGCCAATCAGGTTGCCGACGCCGTCTTCGCGCACCGCGAGCCCGGCCGACTGCATCCAACGCCCGACCTGGGCATTGGCCCGGCGCATCGCCGGCGAGAGAAATGTGCGCGTCAGCCGGGCTTCCTCGTCGGAGATCTGCCCGAGTTCATCGAGCCAGCGGACCAATTGGCGCGTCGCGGCGAGCATGGTTCAGCTCCCGCGGTACGTGCTGAACGCCCAAGGCGAAACCAGCAGCGGCACATGGTAGCCCGCCGCCGCATCGAAGATCGTGAAACGGATCGGCACCTCGTCGAGAAACGGCGACACCGTCCCGCGGGCCGCGAAATACGCGCGCACGTGGAAAACGAGTTCGTATTCGCCGGCCGCCATTTCCGCTTCCGCCAAGACGGGCGCATCCGTGCGGCCGTCGGCATTGGTCGTCACGGTCTTCAGGCAAACCGGCGCGGGCCCGCGGCGCCACAGCTCGATCTTCATGCCGGGCGCCGGTTTGCCGGACACAAGGTCGAGAACGTGGGTGCTGAGTTTGGCGGGCATGGGCGAAGGGTTAACCGGGGAAGGCGGAGCGGGACAGGGCCAAATTTCGGCCGCGGGGCGGGCGCCGGCGTCCGGAGTTCACGGTACCTGCAGGCAATCGTCCAGACGCAGGCGGGCGATCTTCTCGATTTCGCCCAGGGCGGTGGCGAACTCCGTATCGGCATCGTGGTGACGGCGCGCCTCCATCGCCGCGAGGATGGCGGATTTGTGGTTCAGCCGGGCGCAGATGATGAAAGGGAAACCGAAACGTTCGAGGTAGGCCGCGTTGAGCGTTTGGATTCGGGCAATTTCCTCGGCGGCAAGTTGGTCCAGCCCCGCGGCGGCCTGCTCGCGCGTCGATTCCGCGGTCAGCCGGTTCTGCTGGGCCAAGCGGCCCGCCAAATCGGGATGTGCCCGGATCAACGCGAGCTGCCGGTCACGGCCGGCCGCCCGCATCGTCGCGCACAGGGCCGCGTGGAGGTGGTCGGCGTCGCGAAACGGCCGCTGCGGCCACGTCTCGTCCGCCACCCAGGGCGAATGTTCGAAGAGATGCCCGAGCCGCGCGACGAAAGCCGCGCGGTCGAGGGCGTTGAGCTCGGCCAGCGTCGGCATCAGGGCAGCAATTCGTAGGCGGGCAACGAGAGGAACTCGTCGAACTGTTCGCTCTTCGACATGCGCATGAAGAGGCCGACGGCGTCCTTGAAATGGCCGGAATCGAAGCGCTCGTCGCCGTATTCGGCGCGGATCTTTTGCAATTCGTCCGCCAGCAGCGTGTCGTAAAGCGCCGCCGTGATCGCGCGGCCGTCGTCGAGTTTCGCCCCGTAGCGCAGCCATTGCCAAAGTTGCGACCGCGAGATTTCCGAAGTCGCCAGATCCTCCATCAGGTTGTGGATCGGCTCCGCCCCGGAGCCGCCGAGCCACGCTTCGAGGTAACGCACGCCGACGTGCAGGTTCCAGCGCACGCCGCCCTCGGTGATCGGACCGTGCAACGGCGCGAGCAGATCGGCGGCCGTGATCTTCACGTCGTGGAAACGGTGCAAATTGTTCGGCCCCTTCATGTGCAGCGCGAACGCCTCCAGCGCCGTCTGCACGAGGCCGGGGTGCGCGACCCAGGTGCCGTCGTGGCCGTCGCCCGCCTCGCGCTCCTTGTCGGCGCGCACCTTCGCCAAAGCGGCGGCGTTGGCCTCGGGGTTGTTCTTGATCGGGATCTGCGCGGCCATGCCGCCCATCGCGTAGGCGCCGTGGCGGTGGCAGACGTTGATCACGTGCAGTGCATAGGCGCGGAGAAACGGCACCGTCATCGTGATCAGCGTGCGGTCGGGAAACAGGTACTCCGGCCGATTCCGGAATTTCTTCACGAAGCTGAACATGTAGTCCCAGCGCCCGCAGTTCAGGCCGCTCGCGTGCTCGCGCAGTTCGTAAAGGATTTCCTCCGCCTCGATGCAGCCGAGGATCGTCTCGATCAAGACCGTGACGCGGATCGTGCCGCGCGGAATGCCGAGCGCGGCTTGGGCGTGGACAAAGATGTCGTTCCACAGCCGCGCCTCGAGGTGGCTCTCCATCTTCGGCAGATAGAAATACGGGCCGCTGCCGCGCGCGATGAGCTCCTTGGCGTTGTGGAAAAAGTACAGGCCCCAGTCGAAGAGCGACGCCGACACGCGCGCGCCGCCGAGTAGCACGTGCTTCTCCTCCATGTGCCAGCCGCGCGGGCGGGCAACGATCGTGGCGATCTTGTCCTTCAGCGCGTAGCGTTTCCCTTCCGGCGAGGTGTACGTGATCGTGCGGCGCGCGGCATCGCACATGTTGATCTGGCCCTCCATCACGTTTTCCCAAGTCGGGGAATTGGCATCCTCGAAATCGGCCATCCAGCACTGCGCGCCGGAGTTGAGGGCGTTGATCGCCATCTTGCGGTCGACCGGTCCGGTGATCTCGGTGCGGCGATCAACGAGGTCGGGCGGCGGCGGCGGCACTTGCCAATCGCCCGCGCGGACCGCGGCGGTCTCGGGCAGGAAATCGGGCAGCTTGCCCGCGTCGATCTCGGCCTGGCGCGCCACCCGGCGGGCCAACAACTCCAGGCGGCGCGGACCGAATTTCGCCACGAGCTCCGCGAGAAACGCCCCGGCTTCCGGCGTCAGAATCTCGGCATAGCGCGGCGGGAGCGGTCCGATGATTTCAAGTCCGGCAACGACAGGGTGGCTCATGGTAAAGGGGTAACGGCTTAGCAGCCCCGAGGCCAAATCCCAAAAATCGGCGGTCCAGATTTCCGCCAAAATCACCAGCGCCGCCCGGCCGCCGCAGACCGCGATTCGGCGTTGTCAGCGCCGCGGCCCCGACCCAGCCTCCGCGCCGCATTGCCATGAACGCCGAACTTTTCATGCGGGAAGCCATCAAGGAAGCGGACGCCGGCCTGCGCGGCGGCCGCGGCGGGCCCTTCGGCTGCGTCATCGTCCGCAAGGGCGAGATCGTCGCCCGCGGCAACAACCGCGTCACCTCGACCAACGACCCCACCGCCCACGCCGAGGTCACCGCGATCCGCGAGGCCTGCGCCGCGCTCAAGACCTTCCAGCTCGACGACTGCGAGCTCTATACGAGTTGCGAGCCCTGCCCGATGTGCCTCGCCGCGATCTACTGGGCGCGCATCCCGCAGGTCTTCTACGGCAACACCCGCGGCGACGCCGCCGCCATCGGCTTCGACGACGACTTCATTTATCAACAGATCCCGCTGCCGCCGGAGCAGCGCGCCATCGCCATGCAGCCGCTCCTGCGCGACGAAGCGCTCGGCACCTTCAAGGCCTGGCAGACGAAGGCGGACAAAGTCCGGTACTGAAATTGCCGATACCGCCACGCCGCCCCCGACCCCGGCCGCCGGCCCGGTCGGCCCGCGCCGGCGGAACGGGCTCGCAATTCCCGCGCGGCCCGCATGCTCGGCCGGAGCCTTTCGCCCCATGTCGCCGCATCCCCTGCTGCCCCGCCTCGTCTTCGCGTTGCTCTGCCTGACCGCCGGCCTCGCCCGCGCCGCCGAGCCGAAATCCTTCCCGATGCCCGCCGCGGCTCCCGCCGCCAAGCCCGCCGCCGCCGTCGAGAGCACCGTCGTGAAGATCTTCTCCACGATCCGTTTCCCCGATCCCTACAAGCCCTGGACGAAACAGCAGCCGCGCGAAACGTCCGGCACCGGCGTGATCATCGAGGGCAAACGCATCCTCACGAACGCCCACGTCGTCGGCTACGCGAGCCAGGTGCAGGTGCAGGCCAACCTCTCCGGCGACAAGATCCCCGCCACCGTCGAGGCCATCGCGCCCGGCATCGACCTCGCGATCCTCAAACTCGAGGACGAATCCTTCTTCGACAACCGCGCCCCGCTCGCCCGCGCGACGAAGCTGCCCGCGGTCAAGGACGCCGTCCTCGTCTACGGTTTCCCCACCGGCGGCAGCAATCTCTCCATCACCAAGGGCATCGTCTCCCGCATCGAATTCGCGCTCTACAATTTCCCGACCTCGGGCCTGCGCATCCAGATCGACGCCGCGATCAACCCCGGCAACAGCGGCGGTCCCGCCGTCGCCGACGACAAGATGATCGGCCTCGCCTTCAGCCGCCTCGGCGGCGGCGACAACATCGGCTACATCATCCCCTGCGAGGAGATCGACCTGTTCCTGAAAGATGCCGCCGACGGCCGCTACGAGGGCAAACCCGCGATGTTCGACGCCCTGCAGACTTTCGAGAACCCCGCGCTGCGCCCGTTCCTCAAAGTCGATCGCACCGTGCAGGGCATGATCGTCACGCAGGCCGACACCGCCGATCCCGCGTATCCGCTCCGCCCATGGGACATCGTGACGAAGATCGGCGACACGCCCATCGACAACGAAGGCATGGTCAAGGTCGGCGACATCCGCGTGCGTTTCCAGTACCTGATCCAGAAGGTCGCCCGCGCCGGCAAACTGCCGCTCACGCTGGTGCGCGCCGGCAAGGAAATGACCGTCGAGCTGCCGGTCGCGCCGCGCCGCCCGATGCTGATTCCCGATCTTGAAGGTGCGTATCCGCAATACTTCATCTACGGCCCGATCGTGTTCTCGACCGCCACCCAGATTTTCCTCGGCGGCCTCAACAACGCCGCCGTCGGTCTCGCCGCCGCCGCCAGCCCGTTGTCGCAGCGCCGCTCCGATCGCCCGGCCTTCGACGGCGAGGGCCTCGTCGTCGTGTCGTCCCCGTTCTTCCCGCACAAGCTCGTCAACAACTACTCGCAGGTGCAGTCCGCCGTGATCGACAAGGTCAACGGCGTGAAAATCAAAAACCTCGCCCACCTCGTGGAGACGTTGCGGGACCTGAAAGACGAATTCGTCGTCTTCGAGTTCGGCGGCCGGCGTTTCGAAACCCCGGTGTTCCGCCGCGCGGACATGGTCGCCGCCACCGAGGACATCCTGAACGACAACGGCGTCCGCGCCCAAGCCTCGCCCGAACTGCTCGCGCTCTGGAACAAGAAGTCCGCCGGCGGCAACTGAAGCGGAAGCGGCTTCCGCAGTTGAAAGCCTGAAGTTGAAAGTTGAAAGCCGATCTATCGTACCGCGCCCGGCGGGCGGTTTCTCTTCCGATCCTTCAACCTTCAACTTTCACCTTTCAACTCGCGGCGGCGCCGCCGCCGCCGCCACCGCCGCCGCTGCTCGCACTTGCCAATCCGGACCTCCCGTTCAACCTTCGCCCCCTATGCATTTCGACAACCTGCAGGCCAGTCTCTCCGCTCCGCTGCCGCGCCTCGACGACGACGAGGATGACGACGACAAACCGGAACCCGGCGAAGCGAAGAAAGCCGGCGGCCCGGTCGCCATGCTCATCGCCCGCAAGTTTCTCGAGCAGCGGAAAATCTTCCTCTGGGGTGCCGTGACCGATGCCACCGCCAAGGACCTGACCGAGAAATTGCTCTACCTCGAATCCGAGGCCCCCGGCAAAGAGATCATTTTCTATCTCAACTCTCCCGGCGGTTCGATCACGGCCGGCATGGCGATCTATGACACGATGAAGCTCATCACGTCGCCGATCACCGTCGTCGTCACCGGCATGGCCGCCTCGATGGGTTCGATCTTGCTCTGCGGCGCCGCCAAGGGCCGCCGTCTCCTCTACCCGCACTCCCGCGTCCTGATCCACCAGCCGCTGATCTCCGGCCGCATGATCGGCCCCGCGAGCGACATCAACATTCAGGCCAAGGAAATGGAAAAACTCCGCCAGGAGCTGAACCAAATCCTCGCCACTTCGTCCGGCCAGCCGCTCGAACAAATCAACAAGGACACGGACCGCGACTTCTACTTGAATGCCAAGGAAGCGATCGCCTACGGCTTGGCCGACCAAATCGTCGACAAGGTCTGAGTGGCTTCGCCGGGCCAATGCCCGGCGAATGTTGAAAGTCGAAAGTTGAAGGTCGAAAGACCGGAAAACGGACCGCTGCCAAGCGGTCCGTTTTCGTTTCTTCAACCCCCTGCCGCCGTCCGATCTTTCAACTTTCACCTTTCGACTTCCCGCTGCGCCGCCGCGCGGCGCAGCGCGCCTCACGGCGCTTTCACGTCCGCCGGCCGCAGCGCGGCCAATTCGCTTTCCCACCGGACCCGTTGCGCCGTGTCCTTCGCGGCTTCCGCCGCGGCCGACGCCTCCGTCAGCCACGCCACCCGCAGTTCCCGCGGCAGCGTCTCGGCCGCCAACAGGACCCGCCACACTCCGAGCGCGCGCGCCGGGCGGCCGCAGCTTTCCAGCATGCGCGCGCAGGCCCGCGCCAACGCCCATTCGTCGGGCCGCAGGGTCGTGACCGTCGCGGCGAACCCGAGCGCGTTCCCGGCCCCGTCCTGGTCGCCGGCGGCCTGCAGCCGTTGCGCCAACGCCAGACCCACGGCGAGGCTCGGCGAAACGCGCTGGGCCGCGATGCCCGCCGCAAGGGCTTCGTCCGGCCGTTTCCGCAGCTCCAATTCGCGCATCTGCCGCAGCACCGCGTAGCCGGCCCATTCCGGCGCCGGCACCCGGCGCGGCTCCGGCTCCCGCGGAAACGGCCGGTACAGCGGATCCCCCACGAGCACGGCCTGCCAGCTCAGCGCGTTGAGCGCGAAATACGCCGCTTCCGCGAGCGTCGCGCCTTTCGCCAGCGCGCGCACCAGGAGTTGCGGCCGGTGCGTGAATTGCAGGTACGGTTCATGGACGTTGCCCACCGTCGCCGTCACCCCGCGCGCCACGAACGGTCCCGTCCACCCCTGCGTCGCCGACCGCAGGGTCGCCGCCGAATAGCTGTGGATGTGCAACGCGATCGCCCCCGGGGGAAACCGGAAACCGGGCAACGTGAAAGGCCCGGTCAAATCGCCCGCGTACCAGCCGAAATACAGCGCCGGCGCATCGAAGCGCGCCCCGGCCGGGATCGTCGCCGGCAAACGGTCGACGTCGGTGTCGAAGCCGAGTTCGGCGATTTGCTGCGCCACGGAGTCGAGCCACGGATCGCCGATGTCGTCGCGGTTGGCGAGGTCCACGTAGGCGCGTCCCGCGAGGCCCCCGCGTTCGGCCGCGACAGCGAGGTCGACCAGCGCCAAGGCATCCGCGGCGGTCGGCCCGTCGAGCCGCGCCACCTTCACGACGGCCCCGAGCTCCGCAGCCGTGGGCCGTTCGTTTTGGAAAAGCGGGTTGGGCACGAAAGCGCTGACCGGATAATTCGGCTGCGCCAGCAGGCTGAGTTCGCCGTCGACCGAACCGGCGTTGGTCCGGAATTCCGGCCGCGTCGTGAACGGCTTCACTTCCGTGAAGAACTCCGGATCGTGCGCGATCCGCAACGGCACGCCGCGGCACAGAATCAACGCCTCGATCCGGTGGCCGGACGGCGCGTATTTGCGGCGCCCCACGGGATCGGTGAGCGCCATCGGGATCGCGTCGACCCACTTGTCCTGCACCAACCGGGCCAGCAACGGCGTCCACAACGTCGCCACGAACTCCCGCCACGAAACCGTTTCCCCGAGGGGCAATTTGAGCGCGACGATGTTCGCCGCCGGCACCCCGCGCACCTCCGCGTAATGCCGGGCGATCCGCAGCGAATCGGGATCGTCGCTGTTCGCGACCAGCACCACCCGCTCCGCCGGCGGCGGGGCGGCCGGCGCCGCGGTCGCGACGAACAGCCACCAGCGGCCCACCCGCAGGGCGCGCCGCCAGCCCTTCATCGGCCGAGCCTCCACCCGAGACCGGTGGCAAGCACGCAGGCCGCGACCGACAACGCCACATGCCCCGCGGCCGTGAGCCATTGGCCCTTCTGCAATTGCTCGAAGGTCTGCCAGCTGAAACTCGAGAAGGTGGTGAAGCCGCCGCAGACCCCGACCACCCAGAACGCATGGACGCGGCCCGGTTCGGCGCCCGGCGCCGCCAGGCGCGCCATCAGCCAACCGATGAGCAGCGAGCCGGCGACGTTCACCGCCACCGTGGCCCACGGCAGCCGGCCGGCCGGCACCAGCTGGCCCGCGAGCGCGCGCGCGACCGAGCCGACGGCTCCGCCCGCCGCCACCCACAGCAACGCGGAAAAGTTCATCGTCAAAGCGCGGGCCGCCGTTCAGGGCTTTGCCGCCGCCGCGGCGGTCTGGCGCCGGATGAGCACGGTGCGGAGGTAGGTATCCGGTCCGGCACTGCGGTACGCCGTCAGCCAGATCGCGCCCAGCATCTGCGCGCCCTCGAGCAGCCGGGCCTCGACGAAGGCTTCGGTTTCCGGCGCGAGCGTCTGGCCGCCGAGGCCGAGTTTGCCGTCCTTCTCGAGCTGATACAGCGGCTCGACGAACCGGTGCTGCCGGCGGAGGTAGTCGAACACCGCGACGAACATCGGATCGCGGCCGTCCGCCCGCGGCAGCAGGCTGACCGGCGCGGCCGGCGCGACGCGCGGCAGCAGGCGCGGCGTCCGGATGCCGGCCTTCGCGATGATCCCGCCGTCGACCCAGGAATGGATCGTCTTCGCCGTCGTGAAACCCTTGGGATTATCCCCCGCCCAACCGTTGTGGTGCTTCGTGGTGTGCAGGGGCTGCGAGCAGTCGCCGACGTAGTGGCCCATCACGCCCATGACGTAGAGAATATTGGCCTGGGCGTTGAGGATTTCGTCGGGCGTGCCGAGCTCCTCGAAAACCTTCAGGTAGGAAAAGGCCGAGCGCAGTTTGCCGAAGTATTCCGTGATCGCCCACGGCGCGAAGCCCGGCCAAGCGGCGGTGCGGTCGGCATCTTTCGCGGGATCGACCGGCGCGAAATGCTGCGGGTTGGCCGCGCGGCCGGCGGCAAACTGCAGAATGAATTCGTAGCGGAACGGCGTCAGCGTCTCGAGGTCGAGGCCGGCCTCCGTGAGGTACTCGACGTCGCAGAAATGGTCGCCCCAGCTCGCCCCGACATGCTTCACGGGCAGATCCGGCACGTTGCGCCAACGGTCGCCCTCGCCCGACAGAAAGGCCACGCGCTCCGCGTGCGCGACGGCGCGGACAAAGGCCGGGAACTCCGGCGGCAGCGAAGCCAGCGCGAGCTGGTTGACGATCCGGTGGCCCTCGTAGTCCCAGGCCCGGAGCGGCGCGACGCCCGTCGCCAAGGCCAAGCCAGCGGTCCCGAGCCAACGGCAAAATTGACGGCACTTCATGCCCGCAGTGAGGCGCGTTTCCGCGTGCTTGGCGAGCGCGCCTAGCGGTTCGCGCGGGCCTGCGCGAGCGCGGCGCCGTACGAGCGGACCCCCGCCGCGATCGCGACTGCGATCTGCTGCCGGTAACCCTGCGTCGCGACCCGCGCGGCCTCGGCGTCGTTCGAAAGGAACCCCGCCTCGATCAGCACGGCCGGGCAACGCGCCAGCCGCAGGACCGCGAAACGGCTGCGCTTGAGGCCGCGATCCGGGACCTTCAGCGCCGCCAGCAAATCGCGGTGGACCGCGAAACCGAGTACCGCATTCCAGTGGTCGTTGAAGTTGCCCGGATTGTGGACCGCCACCTGGTCGTCGGGCTGGCGGTTGGCCGACAGCTGGTGCTGCGGCGTCATCGTGTAGACTTCGACGCCCGTGACGCGCTCGACGTCGGCTTCGACGGCGTTGAAATGCAGGCTGAGAAAAAGATCGGCGTCGACGCGGTCGGCGACCGCGGGCCGGTCCGTGAGCTCGACGTAGCGGTCGTCGTCGCGGGTCAGCACAACCCGGTAGCCTTTGGCCTCGAGCAGCACCTTGAGCCGGCGCGCGGTGTCGAGGGTCATCTCTTTTTCGAGCACGCGGAGCCGCGCGTTGACCTTGCCGGTGTCGCGGCCACCGTGCCCGGGATCGATGACGATCGTCTTCAGACCCGGCGGTTTGCCGGCGCCCTGGCCCGGACGCACCGCCGGCGTGAGCAGGCGCAGATAGTCGATCTTGGAGATCGCGAGTTCACCTTGCCGTATTTCCGCAGGCGCCCCGAGGAAGACCCGGACGCCGTCGAACTCGGCTTCCCGCGTCTCGGCTTCGAGTACGAAGCGGCGGTTGGCCACGGTGAGGGTCAGCTGCTTTTTCCCGGCATCCCAGGTCGAAGCGGCCTTGAGCACCCGGGAAATCTCACGGGCTCCGACATAGGCGCCGGCGGCGGGAATTTTGCCTTCGCCGGACTTCGGCGCGGCGGCGGCCCGCGGGGCGGGTTTGGCCGGCCCCGCCGGAGCGACGGCTTTCGGCGCGGCTTTGGGCGCCGTCGGAGCGGCGACCGGCGGCGCGCCGCCCGGTCGCGTCGGGGTACTGCGACCGGCGTTTTCCTGCGCCGGCAAGGAGGCCGCGGCCAAACCCACGGCCAGCAGCAGGCGGCGCACGGCCCGTCGCAAACCAGGCGGGACTCCACTCGGGCGGTGGGCCGGCGGCTTCATGCCCGGAAGGGATTAAGTCTGCTCCGGGGACGTTTCGCCGGCGTCCGCGCCCTCGCCACCCTCGGTCTCGTCGACATCCGGGACGTTGGCGTCGCGGCGGACATGGAACTTCGGCTTCCGCTTGTTGGGCGGGAGCGGCGTGAGCATGACGTGGATGTTGCGGCCGATAAGTTTGGGGTCGGCATCGGGGTGACCCATGCCGGCGAGATCGGCGACGGCGCGCTTCATGACGTCGAAGCCGATTTCGGTGTGCGCCATTTCGCGGCCGCGGAACTTGAGGCGCATCTTCACCTTGTTGCCGTGGTCGAGGAACTGCTCGCCGTGGCGCAGCTTGGTCTCGTAGTCGTGCTGCTCGATGCGGGCGGTGAATTCGATTTCCTTGATCTTGCTGGCGGTGGATTTCGCGTTCGTGTGCTTCTTCTGCTCCTCGTACACGTATTTGCCGAAGTCCATGATGCGGCAGACCGGCGGCGTCGCGTTGGGCGCGACCTCGACGAGATCCAAGCCGTTTTCCAGCGCGAGATTGATGGCCTTGGATGTATCCAAAATCCCGAGCTGCTTGCCCTCGGGGGAGATCACACGCACTTGCGGGACCTTGATGCGGTGGTTGCGGCGGATGGCCGCAAACGGGTCGACATTGCGACGCTGGTAAGAACCGGGACGGTTGCCGCCTCCGGCGGAAGGGAACGAGTTGGCCATCAATAAAGGTTGGACTGGTATCTGGTCGGACGGGGATTTCGCCCGGAACCCCCGCGGGAGCAAGGGTTATTTGGCCGCGCGGCGGCGCAACGGCCTCAAACGCTGAAACTTTCCCCGCAGGAACAACTCGCCTTGGCGTTGGGGTTGGAAAACTTGAAACCGCCCGAAACCATCGCGGCCGAGTAGTCGAGCTGCGTGCCCTTCAGGTACAGCGCGCTCTTGCTGTCCACCACGACGCGCACCCCGCCGGTGGGCACCAGAATGTCGCCGCGCCGCGGTTCCGCCACGAACTTCATCTTGTAACTGAGTCCGTTGCATCCGCCGCCCGTGATCGCGACCCGCAGCAGTTCCCCCTGGCCTTCCCGCGCGCTCAACGCGGCCACCTTGCCGCCGGCGGCGGCCGTCAACTTGATCAGCTGCTCGCTGCCGGGCCGCACACCCTCGGGCAAGCCCGCGCCCGCCGGGGCGGGCAACAATGGCGAAACGGCAACAGGAACGGACGACATGGCTCCGAGCAAAACCGCGTTTCGCGCCGGCGCAACCGCAACTCCGCCCGCACCCGGGATCGCGGCGCAGTGTTTTGCCTGTCACTGCGCCGCGATCGGGTTGGTGAAACAGGGCGCGGCGATCCGCCCCTGGAAGTGTTCCAACTCGCCCCGATCCCGCCCCCGCGCCGGAAAATCCGGCGCGGAGACAGGCTGGTTGGCTGGTTTACCTTGGAATCCGGCGCCGGGAACTGACGCGGCGTGCGGGGCATCGGACTCCAAAAACTGGAAAGAGCCTGCGGCTGCGACCAACGCCGGAGCGAGGCGCACCATGGACGCCGCCGGTGCCGCCGCCAGTCCCGGGTGACCGGTGGCTGCCGCCCGGTGACGAGCGGCGCCACGGACCGGGGACAACCGCTCAAGGCGGCAGGCGGAAGGCCGCGACGCTCTCCCGCGGCAACCGGGCCTTGAGCTCGGCCCACTCCCGCCGGCTCACGCGCAGCGGGCTGCGCAGGCCCTCGAGGTGCAGAAGCGGGGCGTCGCCGCCATCGTCCTCGATCCGCTGGAGCCGCCCGAGATTGATCAGCGCCTGGCGGTGGGCGCGCGCGAAGGGCGGCGCCGGCAGCGACTCTTCCCACGCGCGGAGGGTCTGGCGGACAAGTATCCGTTCCCCGGAGACAAGATCGAGTTCCGAATAGTTCTCGCACGACCGGATCGCGGTGATCGCCGCCAGCTCCAGAAAACGCGCCCCGCCGTCCGTCCGCACGTAGACGGTGTCGTCCGGGCGCAGCCGCCCCGGCCGCGGTGCCGCGTCCTCGCGCCCGCCGGCCCGGCCCACGCCGCACCGCGCCAGCGTCGCCGCGAGCCGTTCGGGCTTGATCGGCTTCAGCAGGTAGTCGAGGGCGTTGACCTCGAAGGCGCGCAGCGCGTGGTCGTCGTGCGCGGTGACGAAGACGACGGCGGCGCCGGGCCGCACCTGGGGCACCAGATCGAAGCCGGTGCCGCCCCGGAGCTGGATGTCGAGGAAGACGGCCTCGTAGCCGCCCGCGGCCAGCAGTTCGCGGGCGGCCGGCAGGGTGCCGGCCTCGCCCACGACTTCGATTTCCGGATACGCCGCGAGCAGCGTGCGCAGCCCGGCCCGGGCGGGCGGTTCGTCGTCGATCAGCAGGACATTCATGGCGGCAAAAATCAGAAACGGGCGGCCGCTTCCCGCCGCGCGGCGGCGCGGAGCCGCAGGCGGACCGTCACCCAGCCGTCCGCCGGCTCGATTTCGAGTTCGTGGGAGCCCGGGTGGTAGCGCTGGAGCCGCTGCCGCAGATTCGCCAGGCCGATGCCGGAAGAAGGGGCGCGGACGGCATCGGGCCGGTCGACCCAGGCCCCGGTGTTGGCCACCGTGAGCCGCAGCGCGCCGCCGGCCTCGAGTTCCGCGGCGACACGGACACGGAGTTCGCCGTCGCAAGTGGCGCCGCCGTACTTCATCGCGTTCTCGACCAGCGGCAGCAGCAGGAACGGCGGCAACGGCAGGTGCCGCGCGCGTTCGTCCGCCTGCACGACCCACTGCAGCCCGTCGCCCCACCGCACCTTTTCGATTTCCAGGTAGATCGCGAGTTTGTCGAATTCGGCCCCCACCGTGGTGTGCTCCTCCTGGCGGCGGTCGAGCGCGATGCGGCAAAAGTCGGCGAGCTTGAGCACCATGTTGGCGGCGGCGGGCGGCGCGGTGAGCGCGAGGCTGTAGACCGAGTTGAGCGCGTTGTAGAGGAAGTGCGGATTGAGCTGGTAACGCAGCACTTCGAGCCGCGCTTCTTCCTCCGCCAACCGGGCCGCGGCTTTGGCGTCGAGCTCGAGGCGGTGCAACCGCGCCAATTCCGCGTTGCTCCGCTGCAATTCCTCGGTGCGCGCGGCGACCAGTGCTTCCAGCTCCAGCGCACGTCGCCGCAACGTCCGCGTTCGGAAACGGATCAGCCCCAGCAGCGTGAGACCGGCCCCGCCGAAGTAACCGAGCCAGGCCCAGCGGGTCGACCACCACGGCGCCGTCACGGTCACCGGCAGTTCCGCGACCGCGCTGGTCCGGCCCGCCTGATCCGTCGCCTGCACCTGGAATCGGTAGGTGCCGGCCGGCAACCGGGTGAAATCCCGCCAAGGCTCGGCGGACCAGTTCCGCCAGCCGGTCTCGAACCCGGCGAGCCGCGTGCGATAGTTGACCGTCGGCCGGCCGCGGTGGTCCGTCGTGAACGCGGCGGCGGCGAATTCGAAACGCAGCGAACCGTCGCCCGCCTCCAGCGCCAACTCGCGCCCCGCTCCTTCCGTCCAATAAACCGCTCCGTCGCCGCCGAGAATCTGGCGCAACCCGACGGTCAGGGTCGGCAGCGGCGCCGGCGGTCGCCATTGCAGATCGACCGAGGCCAAAAGGTCCTTGCCCGCGACCCACAGCGTCCCGCGGTCTTCGAGCAGGTGCACGGCGGCCAGGTCGCGCAACATCGGCGCGGGCAACTCCTCCGCCCGCCACCGCCCCGCCCCGTCCGGCACAAGGCGCAGGAAGCGCCGGTCCGGCGCCGCCATCCGCAGCCAGCCGGTGCCGTCCGGATTGGTGCCGACCGCTTCGGGACCCGACGCCGCCGGGTCCGGCAGTCCGGCGATCCGTGTCTCGGGCACAAACCGGTCGGCGGCGGCATCGTGCCGCAGCAGAAAACTCGGCGACGCCGCCAACGTCGCACCGCCCAGATTGAAAAGCTGGATCCGCGGCAGGCGGGGCAGCGCCGGCACGCCTTCGGCCGGACCGTAGTGCTTCACCGGCGCGGCCAAAGGCGCGGCTGCCGCGCTCACCCCCGCCTCGAAACGCCAAAGCCGGCCGTCCTTCGCCGCGCCCCAAATCCGGCCGTTCCCGGCGTCGAAGAAGGCATCCTGGCCGGCCGGCAACTGCTGCATGCGCCCGGCCGGCCGCCACTCGCCTCCTTCCAACTGGAACCACCACACCCCGCTGGCATCCCCGCCCAGCAGCACGTCCGGCCGGCCGCGCACTCCGCTCAGCGAGGTGATCGCAAGGTTGCTCCAGGCCCGGGCCCCGCCGCCGAGCACTTCCAGCAAGCCGGTTGCCGCCGCAAAGGTCCGGCCCCCGGCCATGGCCAACGCTTCCGCGCCGCGATGCAAACCGTCCAACGGCGGAAAAATCCCGGGCCAATCCACATAGCGGGCCACGCCGCCGCTGTGGGCCACCAGCAAGGCATCGTCGGCGCGCAGCAGGTAACGCGGATCGCCCTGCAGGCCCTGCGCCCCGTCATGGCGCGCAAACGCCGACCGCACTTGCAGGCGCGCGATGTGGTCGCGCGACGTCACCCACAGCCCGCCTTCCGGATCCGCTGCCAGGCGCGTCACGCGTGGCGTCATAAGATTGGGCAACCGGTCCAGCAACCGTTCCACGCGTCCGTCGGGCGTGACGATGACCCCGCTCGGCCGCGCAGTCACGAACGCCATCGCGCCGTCCGGCAAAAACGCCGCGGCAATCGCCTCCGCCTCCCGGAACAGCGGCGGCCGCATCGGCAACGCGCGCCACGTCCGCGTCGCCCCGCGCCACCGCGCCGGGCCGAGCGCCGTGAGCAAAATCGTTTCGCCGTCGCCGGCGTCCCGGGAGGCGAACACGCGGAACGGACTCTGCCGGTTCGGCGGCACGCGCAGGATTTCGCGGTTAACCACGGTCTCCAGGCGGCCGCCGTCCTCGAGCCGCACGACCTCGCGTTCCGAGACCTTCGTGTGCATCGCCCCGTCCATCCACCACATCTGCCCGAACCGCTCGCCTGTGCGCCAGGTCGCGGCGCGGCCGTCGGGCCCGAGGCGCACCACGTGCTGGGAACCGCGGAACCACACGGCGCCGCCGGCGGCCAGCGCCTGGTCCATCGCGCCCGTTTCGCCTTCCGGCAGCGGAAACACTGCGGTCTCCGCTTGGAGGATACCGGCCGGATCGCGCTCGAGCCGCGCGATCTCGTTCTCCGAGATCGCCCAGATCCGTCCGGCGGCATCGACCGCCATATCCAGCACCGCCCCGCCGTGCGGCAGCGGCACCAGCCGCCAGCGGGCCCCGTCGAATTCGAGGACGCCGGCGCCGTTGCCGACGTACATCCGGCCCGTCCCGGGATGCTGGACAATACCGGTGTTGCCGGAGGCGCCGCCGTAGTCCTCCGCGCGCCAGACCTGCGAAAAGGGATTTCCGGTGATCCGGGGGGAAACGGTTTCCACGGCCGGAACCACCGGCCGCGGCGGCGGCAATTGGCCGCGGAGCGACCCGGTCGCGCCCGCGAAGAGCACGGCTAAACCAAGGAGCTGGAGAAATCCGGACGCCACGGCGGCCGCAGGCTGGCGACTCCGGTCGCGCATGTCCAACCGTGGCGCAGCGTCCCGCACGGCGGCCAGAACCGCGTGACGGCCGGCGGAAGCCCGGTGACGACCGGCAAACCGGCCGCTCACCGGCGCGGCATCGCGCGCAGGAGTTCCACGCTCCGCTGCGGGTGGATCCGGTTGATGCGGCCGTCGGCGCTGCGCTCGGCCCCGCGCTGGATCAGGTCGATCGTCTCGGCGACCGTCAGCTGCGGCCGCAACGCCAGAAGCTTGGCGGCCAGATTGGCGACGTTGGGCGACGCCATCGACGTGCCGGAGTACTTCATGCGTTCGCCGCCGGGCAATTCGCTCTCCACTTCGAAGCCGTTGGCATGGACATCCACATTCTTGCCGAAGCTGGAGAACGAAGTCTCCTCGCCGGCCTGGTCGACGGCGCCGACGGTGAGCACGTTGGGCAGATCGATGCCGGACGGGATGAACTCCGCAAAGGCCGCGTCGTTGTCGCTGTTGCCCGCGGCCACGACGAAGAGAATTTCGGGCGCGCCGGCCATCGCTTCGGTGAGCGCGATCCGCGAGAGCTCGAAGTATTCGCGCGCGGTCTTCTTGCGCTCCTCGGGGGTGCCGCCGGCGCCGTTGGCTTCGAACGCGCCCTCGATGTCGCGGGGCGAACCGCCCCAACTCATGTTCACGACCCGCGCCTGCCGCTGCTTGAAATAGGCCACGACCTCGCGCATCGCCGCCGCCTCGCGCCGCGCCTGCTCGAGCGTCGGCACGTCGGGAATCATGCGGTGGTCGAACGTGATGCGCGCCGCGAGCAGGCGCACGGCCGGATTTCCGGCGGCCGCGATGCCGGCGACATGCGTGCCGTGCGTGTAGTTGCCGAAGAAATTCAGGCCTTCGATGAACGGCTTCACGGCTTCGGGCTTCAGCGCGGACATGAGCTTCTTCAGCTCCGCCGCCTCGCCCGATTCGATGCTCGCCTGCACATCGAGCAGGCCCTTCGTGAGATTCCGCATCGCCGGGTAATTCGCCTTCTGCTCGGCGGTCAGCGGGAGCAGCAGATCGGGCACGCGGTTCGCTTTGAGATCGTAGGCGATGCCGTGCACGTCGTCCACGTAGCCGTTGCCGTCGTCGTCGCGGCCGTTGGCGGTTTCCGCCGCGTTCTTCCAGACCTTCGCCCCGAAGACCGGCATATCGACGCCGCTGTCCCAGATCGCGACCAACACCGGCGCGAGACCCGCGGCGCCCGTCAGATCCACCGCGCGCGCGGCCCAGATGTCGGCCTTCGTTTTCTGGTTCGCGGCCACATAGGCGGACAGCGCGGCGACGCGTTCGGCCTTGAGCGGAAGATAGTGCGCGAGACTCGTCCGCTGCGCGACGAGCGTCTCCGCGACGTCGCCGCTGACCGTTCCGGTCTTGTCGACGCCGGGCTGGAACTGGCTGCCGAGGTTGCCGAGCAGCAGCGCTTCGCTGACGATTTCCGCGCTGCCCTTCGTCTGCTTGATCACATCGCCGACGACGGCCCACGGCAGCGCGGCGAGCGCGGCGGCGTAGCGCCGGGAAAATTCCGCGCGGAACGCGGCCTCGTTGCCCGACTCGACGGCCCGCCGGGCGGCCATATAGGTCTCCGCGAGCAGGCCCGTGACCAACTTCGCGGCCGGTTTCTCCTCGAGCTCGCGCATCGTCTTGATCTTGGCCCGCGCCTCGTCGTACCGCCCCGCATGCAGGTCGAGCGCGAGCAATGTGCCCAGAATGCCCTGCAGCGTGGAACGGTCGGCAATCTCGTAGTCGGCGAGCAGCTTTTCCAGATTGGCCCGCACGCCCGCGGCCAGCGGCGCATAGGCGTTTTCGTCGGTGAGGATTTTCGTGACGTCGCCGGTGAGCGGATAGCTGTGGCGCGGCAATTGGTCCTGGGAGGTGATCTTCGGCTTCGGCGCGGTGGCCGCAAACAGGCCGGTGCAGACGAGCAGAACGAGTCCGGGGAAGAAGCGTTTCATGGCGGGCACGGTGGCGGAGCCGGCGGTCGGCGCAAGCCGGCACCGCGCTGCGGCCTTGCCGCCGGGCTCGCTATGCCGCCAACTCCGCGGGTGCGCTCCACCCCTCGCCTCCTGCTCGCCCTCGGGCTTGTCCTCGCCACGTCGCTCGCGACGCAGGCACATGAAGTCGCGGCCGATATGGCCGCCGCCGCCACGAAGTTCCTCACTTCGTTGGATCCCGCCCAACAGAAACTCGCCGTCTATCCGCTGACCGACAAAGAGCGGGAAAACTGGAATTTCGTGCCGCTCGCCCGGCAGGGCGTGCCGATGAAGAAGATGACGACCGACCAGCAGGCGCTCGCGCTCGCGCTGCTCCGCACCGGCCTCAGCCACACCGGCCTGGCGAAAGCCCAGGCCATCATGGCGCTCGAACTCGTCCTCAAGGAAATCGAAAAAGACACCGTCGGCCGCCGCGATCCCACCCTCTACTACGTCACGGTCTTCGGCACCCCGGCCGCGGACAAATCCTGGGGTTGGCGGTTCGAAGGCCACCACCTCTCGTTCAACTTCACCGTCGTCGGCGGCACCCATGTTTTCTTCGCCCCTTCGTTCATGGGCACGAATCCGGCCGAAGTGCGCACCGGCCCCCGCAAGGGCGAACGCGTGCTCGCCGCCGAAGAGGACCTCGGCTTGGCGTTCGTGAACTCGCTCGACGCCGCCCAACGCAAAACCGCCGTCTTCGCCGCGGCCGCCCTCAAGGAAATCGTCACGACCAACAAGCCGCGCGTCGCCCCGCTTGCCCCGGCCGGCATCGCCCTCGGCGACCTGCGCCCGGCCCAACGGGAAAAACTGCTGGAGCTCGTCCGCTCCTACCTCGATCGCTGGCGCCCTGACCTCGCCGCCGAGACCTTCGCGAAGTACAACGCCGCCGGCCTCGAGAAAATCACCTTTGCCTGGGCCGGCGGTTTCGACCGCAGCAAGGCGACGTACTACCGCATCCAGGGCCCGACCTTTTTGATCGAGTTCGACAATTTCCAGAACAGCTCGAACCACATCCATACGGTCGTCCGCGACTTCAAGGGCGACTTCGGCCACGACTTGCTCGCGGAGCACTACGCCCGCGACCACGCCAAAAAGTAAATCCGGCGGCCCCTCGCGGGCAGTCCAGAGATATGACAAAAAACACCAAAAAAAATCTGGACGCATGCCGCGCGGCTGTCACGGTCGCCGTCGCATCAGGAACGAGCCGGCCTTAACAAGCTGGCTCCGCCAACCGGGCCGGGAGCGGCCACGGTGGATCGGGTCCCTCAAAAGGCCCGGATGTGCGAGACTCTCCCGAGCCTCGAACCAAGAACGCTCCCGAAGACGAAACCGACCTGATGCCCAGGTCGGTTTTTTGTTTTCTCGCCTGAGGCGCGTCAGGTCAGTCCCACCCAGAACATTCGCTCCATGAACAGCCTCTCCGCCCTGCCTGGTCTTCGCGTCCGCGCCGAGAACCCGAACCATCACCTGTGGAACAACCACGGCACCTGGTTCCTGCACTACACCGTGCACCCGACTCCCTTCACCAAGGAACGCATCCGCCGTTCGCTCGGCACGAAGGACGTCGCCGTCGCCCGGGAGCGTCGCGATGCGTTCTTCGCCCTGCTCGCCACCGAGGCCGGCAAACCGGCCGGCACCGTCGTCCGCAAGGCGGTCGCCGCCTGATTTCCGTTTTCCCGTCCCCGTCGCGCGGCCGCCTTGGCGCGCGAGGGGTCGGGCTTTTTCGCCCTCCTGCGACGCCGCACCCGCCCCGGCGCTGCGTTTTGCTTTTCCGGGATTTCATCCCCCGGCGCCCGGCTTAGCCGGGATCATGCAATTGAGTGCAATATAAGTTGGTGAGGACCGGCCCTTGCCGCGAGAGCGGCAACTGCATCGCAGTCGTCTTCGTCGCTCATTTGCCGGAGGAGAACGTGCCACCAGTGG
>NEUS01000077.1 GCA_002288455.1 Opitutia bacterium Tous-C1TDCM | reverse complement strand
TTCGCCCTCTTCTTTGCTCTCTGGCTTCCGAAAAAAAACGCCGCCGCTCCCACGCGGGGACCAGCGGCGCGTTTTTCAGAGGCTCCTTGAGGGTTGAGAGATCGATCCGCCGAGCCACGGAAAGCGCAGCCGAAGCCAACAACCTGACGAACCGAACGGTTTTGCTCTCAACTCTCAGCCAAGCACTCTCAACTGCATGAGTTAGGCTAGGCGCGCGCGGCCGCGTGCAGCCAGTGCCGGAGCGCCCGGAAATCCTCCGGCAAGTAAACCTCGCCGCCGGCCGCCAACGCCGCCGGCCCGTCCACCCACTGCGCCCCGAGCCACGCCGCATGCGCCGCGGGTTCGAACCGAACCCAGTGCGGGCAATCGACGCAATGGGTGCCGCTGACGCGCCCGCGCGCCCGGGCCAGCTCCTGGCGCCGGCAACTCCCGTCCCGGGCCCGCTCGCGGTACGAATCCCGGCAAACCGTGAACTCGGGATAGAAACAGGCCTTCACCAACTGGCGGGCCAGTTCCGCCAACAACGGTTCCGTCGTCCCCGCCGTCACTCGCCCGACCAAGGGCGCGCACTCGGCTTCCGTCATCCCTCCCGGAGCACCGGTCTCGCCCGGCGCCAGCGGCCGCGGCAATCCCCGCTCGGCCACGAGCGCGGCCAATTGACGGCCGAGCTGCGCGACCTCGTCCGGCGCCGCCGGCCGGCCGTTCTGGGCGAGGAACCGCTCCGCCACCGCCTGCACGCGCCGCCCGAATTCCCCAAGACTCGCATCCATCGACGCAGCCCGCCGCAGCCCCGCCGCGTTGTCAACCGCTCCGCGGGCGCCGGAAATTGTCATGGGCACAGCTCGTCGTTTTCTGCAACTGTACCGGTGGCAAACTCCCGCCGCTAGGTCTGCCGGCCGCGGCCGTTCTGCCGTACGCTCATCCGATGTACCCGCTGCCATGATCAAGACTCTCGCCGCCCCCGCCGCCGCCCCGCTCTACGTCGAGCTGGCGCGCTCGCTCGAACAGCTCGTCGAACAGGGCACCTTGCGCCCCGGCCACCGGCTGCCGTCCGTCCGCCGCATGGCGCTGCAGCGCGATGTCAGCATCTCCACCGTGCTCCAGGCCTACACGTTGCTCGAGAACCGCGGCTGGATCGAGGCGCGGCCCCAGTCGGGCTACTACGTGCGCCCGCGGCTGCCCTTCGATGTGCCGGAACCGCGCATGGCCCGGCCGATGGCGAAGCCCAGCTACGTGGGCGTGAAGGACCTCACGGCCGAGGTGCTCGCTGTCGCCTTCGATCCCGCCTACATGCAATTCGGCGCGGCTTGCCCGGACGCCAGCCTGTTTCCGACCAAGAAACTCGCGCGCATTCTCGCCTCCGTCGGCCGGAACGATCCCGCCCTCCTCGGCCGCTACGCGATGAACTGGGCCTACGATCCGCTCGCCCGCGAAATCGCCCGCCGTTACCTGCAGGCCGGCTGCCCGCTCTCGCACGAGGAACTCGTGGTCACCTGCGGCTGCACCGAAGCCATCAATCTCGCCCTCCGCGCCATCACCAAACCGGGCGACACCGTCGCCGTGGAGACCCCGTCCTACTTCGGCTTCCTCGAGACGATCGAAAGCCTCGGGCTCAAGGCCCTCGAGGTGCCCACGGATCCGCGCACCGGCATCTGCCTCGTCGCCACCCGCGAGGCGTTGGCGAAAAACGACGTCAAAGCCGTCATCGTCATGCCGAGCTTTTCCAATCCGCTCGGCTCCTGCATGCCCGACGAAAAAAAGGCCGGGCTGTACCGCCTGCTCGCCGAGTTCGACGTACCCGCGATCGAGGACGACGTGTACGGCGACCTGCACTTCGGCGAACGCCGGCCCAAGCCGCTCAAAGCCTGGGACACCGACGGTCGCGTCATCCTTTGCAGTTCCTTCGGCAAGACACTCGCCCCTTCCCTGCGCGTGGGCTGGTGCGCCCCGGGGCGCTATCTCGAACGGGTCCGGCGTCTCAAGTTTACCAATACGCTCGGCACCCCCGTCGTCCTGCAGAAAACCGTCTCCGATTTCCTGCGCAACGGCGGCTACGACCACCACCTCCGCTCGATCCGGCGTGCCTACCACCACCAGCTCCACCTGTTCACCCAGGCCGTGCTGCGGCATTTCCCGGAAGGTTCGCGGCTCAGCCGGCCGGAGGGCGGTTTCGTCCTCTGGGTCGAGATGCCCGCGGGCGTCGACACCCTGCGCCTCCACCGCGACGCCTTGAAACACCGCATCAACACCGCCCCCGGCGCGCTGTTCTCCGTCAAGGACCGCTACCGCAACTGCCTCCGGATGAATTGCGGCCTGCCGTGGACGGATACCGTTGCCGCCGCCGTCCGCACGCTCGGCGAACTCGCCCGCAAACAGCTCTGACGTCGCTCACTTCGTCCCGCATGTCATCTTCTTCGTCCTCCGCCGCCCCGACGCGCTCTGCCCTCGTCCTCGCCTTCGCGGCGATCTATCTGATCTGGGGCAGCACGTACCTCGGCATCCGCGTCGCGGTGGAAACCATTCCGCCCTTCCTCATGGGTTCCGGCCGGTTCCTCATCGCCGGCACGCTCCTGCTCGCGTTTCTCAAACTGCGCGGCGCGGCCTGGCCCACCGCCCATCAATGGTCCGCCAACGCCGTCACCGGCACGCTGCTCCTCCTCGGCGGCAACGGCCTCGTCGCCTGGGCGGAACAGTACGTGCCCTCCGGTATCACCGCCCTGCTGATCGGGATCGGGCCGCTCTTCATCGTGCTCACGGAGTGGGCCTGGCCGGGCGGCCTCCGTCCGACCGCCGTCACCGGCGTCGCGCTTGCGCTTGGCTTCGCCGGCGTCATCTGGCTCACGGCCCCCTGGGAAACGGCCGCCGCCGGCCGGCTGCACCTCGGCGGCGTCGGCGCCATTCTCGCCGCCTGCGTCTTCTGGGCACTCGGCTCCATCCAATCCTGCCACAGCAAGCACGGCGCGCCGCCCTTCGTCGCGGCCGCCCTGCAGATGCTCGGCGGCGGCGTCGCACTCACGCTCGTCGCCGTCTGGCACGGCGATTTCGCGCGCTTCGATTTCGACGCCGTCGCCGGCCGTTCCTGGCTCGCGTTCGCCTACCTCATCGGCGTCGGTTCGCTCGTCGGCTATTCCACCTTCGTGTGGCTGATGAAACACAGCACGCCGGCCCGCGTGGCGACCTACGCCTACGTCAACCCGGTCGTCGCCGTGATCCTTGGCTGGCTGATTCTCGACGAACCGATCACCCCACGCACGCTCGTCGCCTCGGCCATCATCGTCGCCGCCGTCGCCCTCATCACGACCGAGAAAACCAAAGCCGCGCCGCCGAAGTCCGCCTGAATCTCCTGCCGCCACCTTGCCCCGCCATGCCCGCCGCCTCCACCATCGCCCTCGCCGTCGCACCCGCTGAAATCGCCGCCTGTTTCCCGGTGCTGCAACAACTCCGTCCGCACCTCGTCGCCGCCGACTTCGTGCCCCGGATCCAACGCATGCAGCGCGAGGAAGGCTTCCGCCTCGCCGCCCTCACCGATGCGGCCGGCACCGTCCGCGCCGTCGCCGGCTACCGCTTCTACGACAAACTTTTCTCCGGGAAAAACCTCTACGTCGACGACCTCGTCACCGCCACCGCCGACCGCTCCCGCGGGCACGGGCGGGCCCTGCTCGCGTGGCTGAAACAGGAAGCCGTCGCCCACGGCTGCGTACAACTCGAACTCGATTCGGGCGTGCAACGTTTCGCGGCGCACCGCTTCTACTTCCGCGAGCGGATGCACATTTCCTCCTACCACTTCGTCGCCGACCTCCGCGCTTGAACCGCCCTCAACGCGGCAACGCGAACGCCACATAGGCATCGCCCGCGCCGGCGGGACCGCCGACGCGCCCGCCGCCCGTGGCGGTGATCACGACGAATTGCCGGCCGCCCGCTTCGTAGATCGCGGGCGCCGCCGTGCCGGCGAAGGGCAGCTTCGCCGACCAGAGCTCCGCCCCCGTATCCGCATCGAAAGCACGCAGCTTCTCGTCTTCGGTGCCGGCGACAAAAACCAATCCCCCGGCCGTGACCGTCGCCCCGCCGAGATTCTGCGACCCGGTGGTCGGCACACCCGCGCCCTTGAGTTTCGGCAATTCGCCCAACGGCACCCGCCACAGGAAACGCCCCGTGCTCAGATCGTAGCAATTGAGCAAACCCCACGGCGGCTTGATGCCGGGATAGCCTTCGTGGTCCGTCAGGAAACCGAAACCGTCGAATACATACTGCGGCCGCTCACCCGCTCCCGGCGAGCCGCCGCCGCGCGGCGGCGGCTGGTTGCGCCGGAACAAATAATCCAGCAGCTCCCGTTTCTGCGCGGTATCGAGCACGACGTTCGGCGGCATCGCGCCGCGGCCCTTCGCCAGCAAATCGAGGACCTCCGCATCCGTCATCCGCGCCTTCAGGCCCACGAGCGGCGGCACCATGCCGAGTCCCGTCCGCGTCGGTCCGTGGCAGGCGACGCAGTGCGCCTGGTAATGGAGTTCGCCGGCGGACGGCGGGTGCCGCGGATCGCGTTCCCGATCCTCGTTCGACATCACGGTGATCCGCGAAACCCAGCGGTTCGACGTCACGTAAAGCCGCCCCGTCGGCACATCGACCGCGGCGCCCGACCACTCGGCCCCGCCGCGCGAGCCGATGTAGAGCGTCGGTTTGCCCTCGGCGAACGGCGCGAAAAATCCGTAGTTCGAACGCGCCACCACCGCCTCGACAAAGGCCCGCGCCTCCGGGGTCCGGTCGGTGATCATCTCCGGCGAAAACTCCATGCGCGACAGCGGCTCCGGCAATTCCGGATCCGGCTGGTACGGCGCCGTGCGTTCCCCCGGCAATATCGAGACCGGCGCCCGCCGCAGCCGCACGGGAAACACCGGCAGCCCGGTCAGGCGATCGAGCACGTAAAGATGTCCGGCTTTGGACATGCAGGTGACGGCGTCGACGCGGCGCCCGTCGCGCATGATCGTCACGAGATTCGGCGGCGCGCACACATCGAGATCCCAGATGTCGTGGCGCACATCCTGGAAATGCCAGCGGCGCTCGCCGGTGAGCACGTCGAGGGCGACGACGCAGTTGCTGAACAGATTGTCGCCGAGCCGGCCGACGCCGACCATGTCGGGCCGCGGCGCGCCGAGCGCAACGAAGGCGAGGCCGCGCTGGTCGTCCAGCGACAAGCCGCTCCAGCCGTTGGCCCCGGCCTGCGGGCCGTCCCAAGTCTCGGCGCCGAAGTCTTCGCCCCGCGCCACCGAGCGGAAACGCCACAACGCCGCCCCCGTGCGCACATCGAAGCCGAAGACATCGCCGTTCAACCCCGTGGTCACAAACACATGCCGGTAAACCGCGCCCGCGGCCGTGGCGCCGGTCGCGATCGGCGTCCGGCCTTCCGTCCCGAAACCCGCCAACGGCTCACCGGTCCGCGGATCGAGCGCGTAGATCCAATCCCCGTAACCGAACAGCAATCGCGGCGCGTGGCCGTCTCCGCCCGGCCAATACGTCAGGCCCCGGCGCGCCGGCACATCCTGCAGCCGCACCGGCCGCGTCGCCGGCAGTTGCCGCCGCCACCGCTCTGCGCCCGTCGCCGCGTCCACCGCAACCACGGCGCGGCCGGGCGTCGGCGCGTACATGACGCCGTCGACGACGATCGGCGTGCACTGGATGTTCGCCGCGCCGTCGCCGGCCCGGAAAGTCCACGCCACCTCGAGATCGCGCACATTGGCTTTCGTGATCTGCGTCAGCGCGGAGTAGCGCCGGGCGCCGTTGTCGCCTTGCGAGCGCGTCCAGCGGGCAAATTGGTCCGGCGGCACTTCCGCGGCCGGCGTCAGCGTCTCGCTCGGCGCGGCGGGAATCGTCCGGAATTCCGGCAACGCGGCGCGCGCCGCCGCATCTTCGGTGCCGAGAACCGCGGCCGTGGCCACCGTGGCCGCTCCGGCCCAGGACACGATCGCCAGACCGCGCAAGGCGGCGACAAACCTCGGACGGGGGCAAAGCGAAGTCGGCACGGACGCCGACTAAACCGCCCCGTTCGGAAAATGAAAGGCGGCGTTTCGTTGCCTCGCGCCGCGCTCAGGCGGCCGGCCGCCGGCGCACAAGCGCATTTGAAACCAACACCTGCACCGTCTCCCCGCGTTGGTTGGCCGTCGTGGTGCGCAGCTTGATCACGCCGAATTCCGGCCGCGACTCCGAGGTGCGCGCCGCGAGAATCTCCATTTTGGCCGCAAGGGTGTCCCCGGGCCGCACCGGCGCCGGCCACTTGATCGTGTCGATCCCGAGCCCGATCACGCCGCTGCCGAAACCCAATTCCCCCAGCACCATCAACCGCATCGTCAGGGCCGCCGTCAGCCAGCCGCTCGCGATGATGCCGCCGAACACGCTCTGCGCCGCGGCCGCCGGATCGACGTGGAAGGGCTGCGGGTCGTACCGCAGCGCGAACTCCCGCGCCTCCTCCGCCGTCACCGCCACCGTGCCGGTGCGGTATTCCTGCCCGACCGCGAGATCCTCGAAATACCGTTGCGCCGATGCTGCGTCCGCCATGGCCGCAGCATCGGTCGCGGCCGATCCGAGGCAACGCGAATGCTCGGCCGCGGCGGCCGCCGCCGGTTCACTTCAGTTCCAGCACCGCCGTCACCGGGTAATGATCCGACGGATACCGTCCGGCGTAGGCGGTGCGGACGATCTCGCCGGCCGTCGCCTTGAATTCGGCGGTGTGGAAAACGAAGTCGATCCGCGAGCCCTTCACCGTGCCCTTGAAACCGTTGAAACTCGCCTCGTCGGGCGAGCGCTGCGGATGCAGCACGCGGTACGAATCGATCCAGCGCAGCGCGCCGGCTTCCGCCGGGCGGACCAGCTGGGCGTAGCCGGTATCGTCTTCGTTCAGATTGAAGTCGCCGGTCAGAATCGCCGGCAGGCCCTGCGCCAATTCGGTCGCGCGCCGGGAAATGAGTTTCGCGGATTCGCGGCGCGCCTGGACCCCGCGGTGGTCGAAGTGCGTGTTCGCGAAAAAGACTTCGCGGCCCGTTGCCGTTTCCTTCAGCCGCACCCAGGTGCAGATGCGCGTGAGCGACGTGTCCCACGATTTGCTCGCGACCACCTCGGGCGTTTCCGAAAGCCAGAAGGTCCCCTCCGCCACGAGCGAGAAACGGTCTTTGCGGTACGCGATGCTCGAGAATTCGCCTTTGCGCTTCCCGTCGTCGCGCGCGACGCCGGCGAAACCGAAGCCCGGAAACCGCGCGATCAGCGCGTCGTGCTGCATCGCCACGACTTCCTGGAAACCGAGGAGGTCCGCGTTGAACGCCTCGATCGTGCGGAAAAGATTATCCGCCCGCTTCGGCCAGGCATCTTCGCCATCCGGCGCCGTGCCGTAACGGATGTTGAACGACATCACGCGCCACGGGGGCGAGGCCTTCGTCGCAGCCGCCGGCGCGGCGGATAACGCGGCCGGAACGGCCACGGCGAAAAGCAAGGCGAGCAGGCAGGACAGGAAACGGGAAGCGCGCATAGGGGTGGCCGATTCCTTGGGCCGCGTCCCGCCGTTGGCAATGCGGCGGACGCGGAATATTCATGACGCCGTCCTCAGGTCGGCGGCGCCGCCAAGGTCCGCCGCCGCAACTGCCCGCACGCGGCGTCGATGTCGGGCCCGCGGGATCGCCGGAAATGCGCCACCACGCCCCGCGCCTGCAATTCCGCCGCAAACAATTCCGCCCCGGCATCGGACGTCGGCTCGTAGGCCACGCCCTTCAGGCTCAACCCGGTCGGATTGTAACGGAGCAAATTCACGTGCATGCGCCGCGTCCCGACCACCTCCGCCAATTGCCGCGCCTGCCCCGGCGCGTCGTTCACGCCTTTGAGCAAACAATATTGGATCGTCACCGGCCGGCCGCGCGCCGCCTGGAAGCGGTCCGCCGCCGCCATGATCTCGGCGATCGGGAAACGACGGCCCGCCGGCAGCAACTGCGCGCGCGTCGCATCATCCGGCGCATGCAGCGATACCGCCAGATGCACGCCGAAGCCGGAGGCGATCAACGCCTCGATGCCGGGCACGATGCCCACCGTCGACACCGTCACTTGCCGCCAACCGAGGCCGCCGATCCGGTTGTCCGCAATCCGTTCCACGGCCGCGAGGACGGCGTCGAGGTTCAGCATCGGTTCGCCCATGCCCATGAAAACGACGGTCTGCAGTTTCCGGCCGGCCGCCTGCGCCTCGCGCCGCAACGCCAGAAACTGGGCCACGATTTCGCCCGCGGTCAGGTTGCGCTCGAAGCCGGTCTTCGTGGTCGCGCAAAAATCGCAGGCCATCGCGCAACCGACCTGGGACGAAACGCAGCCGGCGGCGCGGTCCGCGCGGAAATCGGGCATCAGCACCGTCTCGACCGTCCGCCCGTCGCCGAGCCGCAGCAGCAGTTTCGCGGTGCCGTCGGCGGCAAGTTGCCGCACCGCCAGGGTTGCGGCCGCCGGCGGCAATTCCGTCCGCAAACGGTCGAGCAAGCCGGCCGGCAGCGGCCGCCCTTGCTCCGCCAATTCGCCGCCGCGCGCATAGAATTCCCGCAACACGCGCGCCGCATGGACCGGCTTGAAACCCCAGCCCGCGAGCCGGTTTTCCAAGTCCGCGAGCGTGAATTCGACGAGCGGCCGCATCGCCGCACCCACGCACGGAACCCCGCCGATGCCAAGCCTCGTGCGGCGGCGCACCCGCGCGGGACTCAGGAACGGAATTCGGGCTGCTGCCCGCGCGGCGCCAGTTCGCTCGCGGGCAACGGTTGCGCCAGGCCGACCATCACGGCGTTGAACAACAGCCGCCGCTGCTCGCGCGAAAGTCCCGGCAACAGCATCGCCATCCGGTAGCCGCGGTAGATCACTTCCTCGCGGCCCAAGGCGTCGTATTTTTCCATCGCCGCGGTGTAGGTCCGCAGCAGCGAATCCGCATCGAGCGGCTTGCCCGTTTCACGGTCGAACTGCGCCGACGCCACCAGCCCGAGATCTTCGCGGATGGAGATGTAGCGCTGCTTCATTTCGTCCAGCCGTTCCTTCGCGCTTTCCTGGAACTGCGTGGAAACTTTTTCCCGCACCGCCGCGCGCTCGGCCGCATATTGCCGCACCCGCGCCTCGCGTTCGTCCGTCGGCATCGAACGGTCGAGCTGGGGCCGTTCGATCGACTGCTCGCCGGCCTGCACCGCGTTTTCGAATTCCCGCATCAGGGTGCGGCGGTCGCGGTTGTAACCTTCGATCCGCTGGATCAACGACGGCGGAATCTGCGGCGGCGCCGCCAACGGCGCGGCCCGCACCGCGGACAAACCGGCCCGGATTTCCTCCGCGAGCCGGTCGAGCGCCGCCAGGCGCGGCTCCTGCCGTTCCGCCAAATCGGTCAGCGCCTGGTTGCGGCGGATGGACCAGGAACTGTCGTGCGCGAGCACGGCGTCGCGCAGCTCGTTTTTCAATTCCGCCTTCTCGCGGTTGTAGTGCCCGATCTTCTCCGTGAGCGCCGGGGACAGATTCGCCGGCAAACGCAGGCGCGTCGTCGCCGGGGAAAAAAACATCGCCCGCGGATCTTCTTTCCGCGTCGGCGGCGGCGGCCGGATCGCCCGCGCCCGCAACTCCATCGCGGACTCGAGCAGCAGCGCCCGTTGCTCGGGCAAAATGCCGTCGTAATAAAACGCCGCCGCCCGCACGACCTGGAACCGCGCTTCCTGCTCGAAGATGTCGCCGGCGAACCGCGTGTTGCCCACGCGCCAGCCGCGATCCCGGTTCCAGTGCACGCTCCAATCCATGAACCCGCCGTTGATCAGGTCGCGGCGCAGCTCGTCGGCCTCCTTTTCGAGCGCCTGGATCCGCGGCCGCTGCGCCGCGGCCAATTCCTGCAGGGTCGCGAGCCGCGCCGCCCCGTCGCTCTGGTTCAACGTCACCAGCTTTTCGGTCAACTCGTTCAGCAGGCCGGCGCGCGTATTGCGGTAGGCGTCGAGCCGTGCCGTCAGGCGCCGGCCCACGTCGGCTTCCATCAGCCGGGAACTGAGCGCGGGATAAAACCACTCGCCCACAAAATCCGCCAACTCCACCGGTGCGCCGCGGCTCCACCGCCGGCCGCCCGAGGGCAGCTCGTTCAGAATCTCGTCGCCCAGCACCGGCGCGACCGGCGGGAAACACACCGGCAGCGGCGTGACCATGATCGGCGGCAATTCGCTCTGGGCCGACGCCGGTGTCGCCATGCCAAGGAGGCCGACCGCGATGCCGACGGCAAACCGCCGCGATGCCGCGGAGGCAAGGGCACCGGGCCACTGGAACGGAATGACGGCGGAAAACATCGGGGCCGAACGGACTGCGGTCGTATTGGCGAATTCGGAACACCGCGTCGAGCCGGCCTTTGACATCCGCGGCCCGCCGCCGACCCTGCGGCATGGAACGCAGCGATCCGCGCGCCCCCGATTCCCCCAACGCCGCGGTTGTCGCCGCCCGGGAGGAGTTGCTCGCCGAGTTCGTGCTCGAGGAAACGCCGCTCGGCACCGCCTTTTTGGCCTCCCCCGTCGGCCCACGCCTCCGGGCCGGCCAAGTGCGCGCCGGCTTCGGCCGGTTTCTCGCCGAGCTGCTTGCCGCCGCGCCCGACGGTGCGGGCATTGCGTTCGGCGGTTTCACCGACGCCAGCGACGAACTGATCCTCCACGTCCCCGCCCAGGTCGGCGTGCGCCCCGACCTCGCGTTTCCCGTGCTCGCCGCCGTGACGCTGAAACTGGCCCCGCTCGCCTACGACCTCGCCGCGCGTGACCCCGGGATCGTCGCGGCCGAATTGCTCGCCCGGCACCATCCCCCGGTGCGCGAACTCGAACGCCGCCTGCGCGCCGCGCCGCCGACCTACGCGGGCTGGGCGCAATTGTCCGCCGCGGACATCGCGCGCATTTTCCCGGTGCGCACGCCGCTGATTTCGGATCGGCAGGAAATTTACCGGCGGCTCCAGCTCGCCTGCACGATCGCCGCGGAACGCGAAGTCATCGACGGCCTCGCCCGCATCAACCCCGGCATCCTAGATTACCTGCGCTGTTTCCCGGTCGCCCGCGCTCTCAAGCGCAAGGTCGTCGCCTGGCTCGGACCAACCAATTCCGGCAAAACGCACCGCGCGATGCTCGCCCTCGCCGCGGCCCCGGGCGGCATGTACCTCGGGCCGCTGCGGCTCCTGGCGTTGGAACAACGCGACCGCCTCGTCGAACTCGGCACGCCGTGTTCGCTCATCACCGGCGAGGAACGCATCGAGACTTCCCCCACCCACTCGTCGCGCACCGTGGAGATGGCGGATTTCTCCCGGCAATTCTCCGTTTGCGTGCTCGACGAAATGCAGCTGGCCTTCGACCGCGACCGCGGCTGGGCCTGGGTCGCGGCCTTCTGCGGCATCGCCGCCGAAACCCTGATCATCACCGGACCGGCCTCGGCCGAAGCCGTGATCCGCAAACTCGGCGGTCTCTGCGGCGACGACATCGAGATCAACCACCTCGAACGCCAGGGCCGCCTCGCCTTCGAGGGCGTGATCGATTGGCGCCACGTGCCGCCGCGCTCCGCCGTGATCGGGTTCTCGCGCGCGATGGTCCTCGAACTGAAAGCGATGTTCGAGGGCCTCGGGCTCAGCGTCGCCGTGATCTACGGCGGACTGTCGCCGGAAGTGCGGCGCCAGGAAGCGCGGCGGTTCCGCGAGGCCGACGCCGACATCGTCTGCGCCACCGACGCCATCGGCCTCGGGCTCAACCTTCCGCTCGAGCGCGTGATCTTCTACGAGACGGACAAATTCGACGGCGAAAACGACCGCCCGCTGCTCGACGGCGAACTCCTCCAGATCGCGGGCCGCGCCGGCCGCGGCCCCGGCGCCACGGGCTGGGTCGCGGCATTTTCGGAACGCGATGCGCGCCGCCTCGAATCCGCCCTCGCGCAACCGCAAACCGTGCCGCCGCCGGACCGCTTGCCCGCGGCGCCCACGCCGATGCACATCCGCGCCATCGCCGAACACCTCGGCCTCGACCGGCTCGTGCCGATTTTGGAATTTTTCCGCGCGCGCCTCACGTTTTCCGACGGCACGTTTTTTCCGGAAGTCCGCAACGACGTCCTCGCCGCCGCCGCGCTGGCCGACACCCACGTGCCCTCGCTCCCCGTCGAGACGCGCTACGCCCTCGCCTGCACGCCGGTCGATCTGGAAAACGAAACCGCGCGCGGCCTGTTTCTCGATTGGCTCGACCGCCTCGAAGCCGGCGTGCCGGTGAAATTTCCCGCGCGCACCGACCGCGGCGGCCTCGAGGCCCTCGAGGAAACGCTGCAACTCGTCACGGTCTACCGCTGGCTCGCCTTGAAGTTTCCGGAAACGTTCACGGACCTCGAGCACGTCGACCTCGTGCGCCGCGAAGTCACCGAACAGACGCAGGCGATCTTGCGCCGCAACTGGGGCGAGCACGGCTTGGCGCGACGGGAATGCCAACGCTGCGGCCGCGCGATGCTGCCCGGTTCGTCGTACCGTTTCTGCCGCGCCTGCTACCGCTGAACGGACTCACAATGTTGAGCGCGCTGGGTTGAGAGTTGAGAGCAGAAACGCCCGATTCCACGGAACGAATTCCCGATTCACCGATTCCCGGAATTCCAATTTCCGTTCCGCGAATTACGTCCGACCGTTTCCGGTATCCGGTTTCCGAATTCCGGTTTTCACCGTCCGGTTTCCGAATTCCGATTTTGGCATTCCGCGATCTTCGGACCCTGAAAATATCAAGGGCCGCCTACCCCTAGGCGGCCCTTGCACCTAACACCAAGCAAACCGTTGAACTACGCTAAGAGAGACGCGGTCGTCCGCGTTTCGTTCAACTTTCGGGGACAAATGTTCAGCCGTCACCGTTTTGTCACCCGGCGCCTCCGCCGCACGGCCTACTTCGCGGCCTTTTTCGCCCCCGCCTTGGCCCCGGGCGGTTGCGTCTGCCGCGGGTCCTGGGCCGCATAATCGGCCGCCGTCGGACCTCCGCCAAACTGCTGCCAGTAAAGCTCTTTGAACGGATTCAGCTTCGGCCCGATGGCCTGTTCGTTGACCATGCCGGGGCGCACCGACGCCCACCACGCGTCGTAAGCCGCGGCGAGTTTTCCCACCGTTTCAGGATGTTCGACGGCAACGTCGTTTTTTTCCCCGGGATCGGCCTGCAAATCGAACAATTGCCAGGCCGGTTTCGCGCCGCCGGCTTCGGAGACCAGATGCCACCGCGGCGAACGCACCGCGCCTTTCGCAAACTTGGCCAAATCGGGATCCGAGAAACGCGGCCAGCGGCCGACATGCGTGAAGAGCAACCGCTCGGGCCACGCGACGGCCTCGCCTTTCAGCAACGGCCACAGGCTGCGGCCTTCGACCTGCGCGGCGAGGCGCGCATCGGGCTTGGCGCCGACGATTTCCGCCAGCGTCGGGAAAAAATCCACGTGCGCCGCCAGTTCCGGCACATCGCGCGGCCCGATCTTGCCCGGCCACCGCCAAAACGAATTCGCCCGCGTGCCGCCGAGGTACGGCGTGCCTTTCTGCGCGCGCATCCCGGCGTTGAACAACCGCGCCCCGGCGGCGCTGCCGTTGTCGTTCATGAAAATCACGAGCGTGTTCTCGCGCAGGCCGAGCGCATCGAGCCGCGCGAGCAGACGGCCGACATTCTCGTCGATGTTGTGGATCATGCCGAAGAAATGCGCGACCTCGCGGCTCGGCGTCTTGTCCGCGTAGAGCGCCGCGTCCTCGGGCCGCGCGGTGTACGGCGCATGCGGGGCGTTCAGCGCGACGTAGGCGAAGAACGGCCGCGTTCCCCGCACCGTCTCGATCCAGCGCGTCGCCTGCGCGAAAAACACATCCGTGCAAAACCCCTGCGTGCGCACGAAGCGGCCGTTGTGCAGAATCGCGGGATCGAAGTACGTGTTGCCCGGCGCGTCGCCGCAGGAACCCGGATACGTCTGCCCGATGCCGCCGCCGCCGTGGATGAAGACTTCGTCGAAGCCGCGCCGCTCCGGCCGGTACTCGGCCTCGTCGCCCAGATGCCATTTCCCGAAGATGCCCGTCGTGTAGCCCGCCCGTTGCAGCACCTGCGCCAACGTCGTGGCGTCGAGGGTGAGGCGCTCGCGTTCGAAGATCGTGTGCGTGACGCCGTTCTTGAATTCATGCCGCCCGGTGAAGAGCGCGGACCGCGTCGGCGCGCAGGTCGGACTGACGTGGAAATCCGTGAACCGCGCGCTTTCGCTGCGCAGCCGGTCGAGGTGCGGGGTGCGCAAAACCGGATTCCCGTGCGCCGACAGGTCGCCGTAACCCTGGTCGTCCGTGAAAACGAAGAGGATGTTCGGCTGCGCCGCGCGCAACGCGGACGGCCACAACCCGGGCATTCCGCCGACGGCAAGGGCGGCCCAGACAAGGATCTTGGCAAAACGGGAATTCATGGCGGGGCGGGGGTCGGCGCGGACGGAATTGTCCGCCGCCGCGCCCCCACGTCAGCGCGCCGGAATCGCGAGGGCGAGCCCGGAGTCCGATCTTTGAACAGTGCCGGCGGCGGATCCCCCGGACGCACCCGCGGCTATGCCACCCGGGAGCCGGCTCGATCTTTCAACCTTCAACTTTCACCTTTCAACTCCCCGCCCGACTTCAGACCGGCGGCGGATTCCGTTCCGCAAAGCCGTCCTGATGCCAATACGGGTACGGCTTGGGCCGCGCGCTCGCCGCGTCGAGCTTGGCCACCTGCGCCGGCGTCAGATTCCAGCCGATGGCGCCGAGGTTCTGCCGGAGTTGCTCCTCGTTGCGCGCGCCGACGATCACGTTGGCCACCGACGGCCGCTGCAGCAGCCAATTGAGCGCTACCTGCGGCACCGTTTTCCCGACCTCGGCCCCGATCGTCTCGAGCGCCTCGACCACCGCAAACAGGTAAGCTTCGTCCACCTGCGGTCCCTTCTCGGCCACGAGCTTCGTATTCAGACGGCTCGTCTCCGGCTTCGGCTGGCCGCGACGGATCCGGCCGGTGAGCCGGCCCCAGCCGAGCGGACTCCACACGACGGCCCCGACGCCCTGGTCCAGGGCCAGCGGCATCAGCTCCCATTCGTAATCGCGGCCGACGAGCGAGTAGTACGCCTGGTGCGCCACGTACCGCGCCCACCCGTGCCGGTCCGCCGCCGCGAGCGACTTCATCAAATGCCAGCCCGAGAAATTGGAAACGCCGAGGTAGCGGATTTTCCCGGCGCGGACGAGATCGTCGAGCGTGCCCAGCGTTTCCTCGACCGGCGTGGCCGCATCGAATCCGTGCAATTGATACAAGTCGATGTAGTCGGTGCCGAGCCGCCGCAGGCTCGCCTCGACCGTGCGGACAAGATGGTGCCGCGAGGAGCCGACGTCGTTGGGGCCGGTCCCGTTGCGAAACGTGCTCTTGGTCGAGATGATCGCGCGGTCGCGCCGGCCCTTCAGGGCGGCCCCCAGAATCTCCTCGGCGGCCCCGCCGGAATAGACATCGGCGGAGTCGAACATCGTCATGCCCGCGTCGAGTGCGATATCGACGAGCCGCGTGGCTTCGGCGACATCGCTCGCGCCCCAGGCGGAGAAGAACTCGCCTTTGCCGCCGAACGTGCCCGTGCCGAGGCTCAGCACCGGCACCTTCAGTCCAGATTTCCCCAAGAGTCGGTATTCCATAAAATTTCGGGCCGGCGCGCTCACTCTTCGCCCGGCTCGCCGCAGAGGATCAGGCGGAAGGCATCGAGGCGCAACCGCGCCTGCACGATCGCGGTGCGGGTCTGCGCCGCCTGCTCCCGCGCCAACGCCACTTCCTCGGGCCGCACGTGGTCGTTGAGTTTCCGCAGGTCCGCCAGCCTTTGCACCTCGGCCCCGAGCACTGTGTCGGCCCGCAGCGCCGCCTCGCGGCGGAGTTTCGCCGTGGCCGCTTCCGCCAGCTCCGTCGCCCCTTCGACCAGGGTCTTCAAAACGGCGCCGTTGAATCCCGGCCGCTCGAGGAAACGGTGCAGGTCCGCATCCTCGACGTCGGCCGCCAGCCGCGTGGCCTCGAACTCCGCCGTCCGGTCGCCGCCGCGCAGGTCGGCGACCACCCGCACCGGCGTCGGGGCCAGAAAGCGGTCGACGTGCCAGCGCGTGTCCGCCACGGGCTCGAGCACGAAGATCGCCTCGAGCAGCAGGTCGGGTTCGTCCGCCTCGAGCCGCGCAAACGCCGTCGTGCCCGCCTTCGCCTCGAGCAACAGGTCGATCGCATCCTGCGCAAGCGCGTGGTCGGCGGACAGGAAGCGGATGTCCTCGCGCGCGATCGCGCGCTTGCGGTCGAAGGTCGCCAGCATGCCGTCGGCGGGAATCGACGGGAAACCCTCGATGTAGGCGTGGTTCGGGTCGAGGTGCAGGTCGCCTTCCTCGTGTTCGCGGATCCGCACGCCGAAGTGGTCGAGCAGATCGATCAGGAACGCGCGCAGCCCGGAATCGGCCTCCGCCGCGCGGATGCGCGCGATCGTGCGCTCGGCCTGGGCCCGGTTGCAGGACGCGAGTTCGAGCAGCCGGTCGCGCCCGCGTTCGAGTTTGGCCTGCAGCTCCGCACGGAACGCCGCCGTCTCGGCCACCAGCGCCCCGAGCCCGGTCCGGCTCGCCGCCCCGTCGCCGTACCGCGCGGCCAGCGCGAGCAGCGCCCCGAGGAAACGCTCCCGGTACACGTTGCCGCCGTGCAGCGGTTTCTCGAATGCGTCCAAGCCGCGATGATACCACTCCGCCACCGCTTCCTCCGCACTGCCGGCCAAAAACGGCACGTGGATCCGGATCGGCTGCGTCTGGCCGATGCGGTCGAGCCGGCCGATGCGTTGCTCCAGCAGACCCGGGTTCAGCGGGAGATCGAAGAGCACGAGGTGGTGCGCGAACTGGAAGTTGCGGCCCTCGCTGCCGATCTCCGAACAGATCAGCAATTGCGCGCCGTCCGGCTCCGCGAACCACGCCGCATTCCGGTCCCGTTGCACCAGCGGCAGGCCTTCGTGGAACAGCCCCGTCTTCAACGCCGCCTTTTCCTGCAGCGCCGCTTCGATCGCAGCGACTTTGCGCTGCGACTTGCAGATCAGGAGCACCTTCGCCGGTTTCTGCGCCGCCAGGAAGCCGACGAGCCAGTCGATCCGCGGGTCGTCCCGGAAGGCGTAGCGGACGCCGTCGTCGCCGCCCGTTTCCTCGGCCCGCAGCTCGCGCGCCACCCGCGCCAGCAAGGTCAGGTTGCCGCCCGCGTCCAGCGGCACCGGGCAATAATGCCGTTGCGGGAATCCCGTCATCGCCGCCCGCGTGTTGCGGAACACCACGCGCCCGGGCCCGTGCTGGTCGAGCAGCGAGCGCAGCAACGCCTCGCGCGCGCCCGCCCGGCCCGCTGCCACCGCGGCCAAATGCTCCTCGAGCCGCGCGGGATCCTGGCCGAAAATCCGGCGCAACGCCGCCGCATCCGCCGCCTCGAGCGGGCGTTCGCCGACGATCTTCTCGGCCACGCCGGCCACCATCCCGTAGCCCTCCGCCTCCGCCGTGAACGCGGCGAAGTCCTGGTAGCGGTCGGGATCCAGCAGCCGCAGCCGCGCGAAATGGCCCGCCAAGCCGAGCTGGGTCGGTGTCGCCGTCAGCAGCAGCACTCCCGGCGTGCGCTGCGCCAACCGTTCGACCAGCCGGTAGCCCGGACTGGCCTCCGCCGGACTCCATTCCAGATGATGCGCCTCGTCGACCACGACGACGTCCCAGCCCGCCGCCACGGCCTGGTCGGCGCGTTCGGCGTTGCCGGCGAGGTAGGCCGTGCTCGCGAGCGCGAGCTGGGTTGCGAGAAACGGATTCTGGCCCGGGTCGCTCTGCTCGCAGGCGAGGCACCGGGGCTCGTCGTAGATGCTGAACCACAGATTGAAGCGCCGGAGCAGTTCCACGAACCACTGGTGCGTCAGCGACTCCGGCACGAGAATGAGCACGCGTTTCGCCTGCCCCACCGCGAGCAGCCGCTGCAGAATCAGGCAGGCTTCGATCGTTTTGCCCAAGCCGACTTCGTCGGCGAGCAACACGCGCGGCACCTGCCGCGCCGCCACTTCCTGCAGGATATACAACTGGTGCGGGATGAGCTCGAGCCGGCCGCCGAGGAAACCGCGGACCTCCGACTGCCGGATCCGGGCAAGCATCTGCCGCGCGCGGAACCGCAGGTCGAACACCTCGCCGGGATCGGTCTGCCCCGCCAGCAGACGCTCGTCCGGCAAATCGAAGCTCGTGACGTCGGAAATCTCGTCTTCGCGCACGCGCCGCCCCGCCCCCTCGTAAACCAGCAACCCGTTCTGCTCCGCCACTGCCTCGATCACCAACGGCGCGCCCTCGCGCGGCGTCACCGTCTCGCCCACCCGGAATTGCACCCGTTTGAGCACGGCCGTGCCGAGCGCATACAAGCGCTTCTCCTTGGTCGCGGGAAACTCGACGGCGATCCGGCGCGCCGCCGCATCCACCGTCGTCACAATGCCCAAGCCCAATTCGGGTTCGCGTTCGCTGAGGCAACGTTGGCCCACGGATCCCAATGACATGGCGCGATGACGGCGCCCGCACCGCGGGTTTCAATCGCGAACATCGACCGGATGGAAAACGGGCCCATGAAACCGGCCTCTTCCCGGAATTCGGGCAAAAAAAGAGCCCGCCGTGTACCCCTACACGGCGGGCATTGCTTTCTTAGTTACCCCAATCCTCCGCTAAGCGGAGGAACGAGGTGAACCATGCGAACCCTGTCCGTTCGCACAAATCAAATCGGCCCAGTTGGGGAACCCAGTAGCAAAATCGGCATAGGGTATTAGCCCCAAGCGCATCGTCGTCGGAAGCCGGACCGCGAATCACCCGCCGCCGCCCTCAATTCGCGAACTCAATTACATCTTAAACTATTTCTCCTATGACTCTTACCAAATTTCCAACCTCGCTGTCATCGCGCCCTGCCACCCGCTTGCCGGTCCACCGAGCGCTCTCGTCGCGCCCATAAGAATCGCTGAATCACGGTTCAAATCCGGTTCGCCGGCCCCGCCGCATTCCGGTCCGTGGGCCGCAAAAAACGAATTCCGCGGCACTATCTCGGTGACAAAAATCGCCTCCCCGCAAGGCTGCCTCCCCGTGTCACTCACGGAAACCGCTGCTCCCGACCCGTTCGTGCTTCGGCGACTGCCGGCGGCCCGTCGGGCCAACCGCGGCTTCACCTTGGTCGAAATCATGATCGTGGTGGTGATCATCGGATTGTTGGCCGCCTTGGCCCTGCCGGCGATGACTCGGGTCCAACGCAATGCCAAGGTCACGCGCTTCATCAGCGATCTGCGCACGTTCTCCCAGGCCTTCGAAGCCCACGCCTCCACCAACGGCGGTTGGCCGCCCGACGGCGTGCCCGGTTCTTTTCCCACCGGTATGACCGGCGATCTGAAAACCGCAGCCTGGGCCGGCGGAACCTCGCTCGGCGGAAACTGGGATTGGGACTACCTCCAATTCGGCATCACCGCGGGCATTTCCGTGCACGAGCCCACGGTCGGCCTCGACTTGCTCACCGAAGTCGACCGCAGGATCGACGACGGCGACCTCACCTCGGGCAACTTCCGCCGCCGGTCCAACGGCTACATCTACGTTTTGGAACCCTAGCGCCGGGCGCCCGATGAGCGAATTGCCCGACGCCCCCGCCGCCGTCGTCCAACGCCAACTCGACGCGTACAACGCGCACGACCTCGAGGCGCTGCTCGCGGTTTACGCTCCGGACGCCGCGCTTTACGAACACCCCGATGTTCTGCTCGCCCGCGGCACCGCGGAACTGCGGACCCGGTTCGCCGTCCGATTGGCGGAACCGAATCTGCGGGCCGACCTGCGCCACCGCGCCGTCTGCGGCGCCATGGTCGTCGATCACGAATGGGTCTCGCGGATGTTTCCGGAAGGGCCGGGCACGCTCGAGCTCGTGATGATCTACGAAGTCCGCGCCGGCCGCATCGCGCGCGCGTGGAGCCTCGTCGGCGAAAAGCGGCTGGCCGCCCCGGCCTGAGCCGGAACCAGAAAGTTGAAGGGTGAAAGGTGAAAGGTGAAGGACCGGACCCTTCGGAAGACCCAGCCCGAGTACGGGGGAGAGAAACCGAACGGTTGGGCTCTCAACTCTCAACCAAGCTCACTCAACTGCCCTGAGTCCGCACTCAGGGCGCGGCATCGGTCCGCGGCGGCTCCGGCGGCGGCATGCGGCTGAGGAAACGCTCCAGTTCCGGGACCGTGATCTTTTCGTAGCAGTCCGGACAGATGCCGTGGCTGAAACGCGTGCCGGTGCGGGCATTCAGGTAGCTCTCGATCTGCTGCCAGTAGTTCCGGTCGTCGCGGATTTTTTTGCAGTGCGCGCAGATCGGCAAAAAGCCCTCGAGCTGCCGCACCTGCGAATTGAGACCGAGCACGCGTTCCGCGGCATGCAGGCGCAGCTTCAGATCCCGGATGTTCACGGGCTTGGTCAGGAAGTCGTCGACCCCGGCCGCGATGGCCGCGTCGATGTTGACTTCGCTGGCCGAGAGCTGGGTGAGCAGAATGAAGCTCACGTAGTCGCCGCCGCGGCCGCGGATGAGCCGGCACAGATCGAGTCCGTCGAGCTCCGGCAGCCGCCAATCGCTTACCACCGCGCGGATGGATCGGTCGGCCAGCAGTTCCCAAGCTTTGCCGCCGTCGACGGCCAGCAGTACCTCGTGCCCGAGCGATTTCAGCGCCGACTCGATCACGAGTTGCGCCACCGGATCGTCCTCGACGGCCAGGATCTTCATGCCGGCAGATGCTAGCCGCCGGGCCGGGAAGGCAACCGGGTAATGCGCCGTATCCGGCCGCAGCGTACGGCGGGCGCGGGAGGCCCGGCTTGCGTTTCCCTCCGGCGTGTCCCAAAGAGAGCCCATGCCCCTCAAGCTCGTCATCGTCGACGATCACAAGATCATCCGCGACGGCCTGCGGGTGCTGATCCAGCGGGAAAGCGACCTCGAGGTGGTGGGCGAGGCGGCGGACGGACGCGCCGGCGTCGCCGAAACCCTGCGGCTCCGGCCCGGCGTCGTCCTGCTCGACATGGCGATGCCCGAACTCAACGGCATCGAGGCGGCGCGGCAGCTGCGCGCCAAGGGTTTCGCCGGCGGCATCGTGATGCTTTCCATGCACAGCGAGCGCCGGACCGTGATCCAGGCCCGGACCGCCGGCGTGGACGCGTATGTGCTGAAGGAATACGCCTTCGAGCAGGTGCGCGCGGCGATCGACGCGGCGGCGCGCCGGGAGACGTGGTTCAGCCCGCAGCTTTCCGATCCGCTTTCCGGCGACGAAGAATTGCCGTCGATCGACCGGCTGCTCACCCCGCGCGAGCGCGAGGTCCTGCAGATGCTCGCCGAGGGCCGCGGCGCCAAGGAAATCGCTTTCCGGCTCGGCATCAGCCCGCGCACCGTCGAAGTCCACCGCGCCAACATGATGGGCAAGCTCAAGGTCGACAACGTCGTCGATCTCACCCGCATCGCGGTCCGCGAAGGCTTGGCGACGCTCTGACGCACCCGTCCCTGCGGCTTAAGCCGTGGCCCGCTCGGCCGCGGCCAGCACCCGGCCCACCGCCGCCAGCAATTGGTCGGCCTCGAAGGGTTTTTCGATCAGCGCCACCGTCGGATCGGCCGCAAACGCCGTCAGGTTGAATCGCCCCGCATCCCCGGTCGCCAGCACCACCGGCAGCCCCGGCCGCAGTTCGCGCAGCCGCGCCAGCAATTCG
>NEUS01000076.1 GCA_002288455.1 Opitutia bacterium Tous-C1TDCM | reverse complement strand
ACCGCCTCGCCCGCGCCTTCCTTGTCGTAAATCGCCAGCCGCTCGACGATCGCCTTGCTCGCCGTATTGAGCCCGATCAATTCCACCGCGACACCCGCCTGCCGGTACTTGATCACAATCTTGTCCAAGGCGTTGATCGAGGTCGTGTCCCAGAAATGCGCGTGCGTGACGTCCAGCGTCACCTTGCGCACCGGCTCCCGGAAATCGAACGCCGCGGCAAACGCGGTCGTCGACGCGAAGAACAGCTGCCCGCGCACGTGGTAGATCCGCTCCGCGCCGTCGGCGCTGCAATGCGAGGTCACATGCAGCAGCCGCGCGATCTTGGCCGCGAAACACAGCGCGCTCAGCAACACGCCGGCGCCCACCCCGAGCGCCAGGTTGTGCGTGCCCACCACGATGGCGACGGTCGCAAACGTGACGAACGTCGCCGACTTCGGGTAAACCGGGATGTTTCTGAGCGACGCCCAACTGAAGGTCCCGATCGACACCATAATCATCACCGCCACCAGCGCGGCCATCGGGATCCGGGCCACCCAGTCCCCGAGCATGACGATGAGAAAAAGCAGAAATGCCCCCGCCCAAAGCGTGGAGAGGCGGCCCCGGCCCCCCGACTTCACGTTGATCACGGTCTGCCCGATCATCGCGCAGCCGGCCATGCCGCCGAAGAGTCCCGCCGCCAGATTCGCAACGCCCTGGCCCGCGCACTCCCGGTTCTTGTCGCTGCCGGTGTCGGTGTAATCGTCCACGATCGTGGCGGTCATCAGCGATTCGAGCAGACCCACGACCGCCAGCGGCAACGAGTACGGCAGGATGATGCGCAGGGTTTCCCAGGTGAAGGGGACGTCCGGCAACTGGAACATCGGCAACGCGGAGGGCAGCGCCCCCATGTCGCCGACCGTCCGCAGCAGGTCCCGCTCGCCCCACCCCAACCCGACCGAAAGTCCCGTCAGCACCACGATGCAGACCAACGCCGAAGGCACCGCTTTCGTCAGCCGCGGCAGGCCGTAGATGATGGCGAGCCCGCCCGCCACGCACGCGTACATCAGCCAGCCTTGGCCTTTGAATTCCGGGAGCTGCGCGAGGAAGATCAGGATCGCGAGCGCATTCACGAATCCGATCACCACCGACCGCGCCACAAATCGCATCAGGTCGCCCAGTTTCAAGCTGCCCGCCACGATCTGGATGACCCCCGTGAGCAACGTGGCGGCAAACAGGTACTGCAGCCCGTGCTCCTTCACGAGCGTCACCATGAGCAGCGCCATCGCCCCCGTGGCGGCGGAAATCATGCCTGACCGGCCACCCGCAAACGCGATCACCACCGCAATGCAAAACGAGGCATACAGGCCGACCTTCGGATCGACCCCCGCAATGATGGAGAAGGCGATCGCCTCCGGGATCAGGGCCAGCGCCACCACCGTACCCGCGATCAGATCGCGGCCCGGCGTGCCGAACCATTGTTGTTGGTAATTGCTTGGGTTCAAAGTGGGTCTTCGTGGCTGCGCGGTCGTCGGGCGCCCCGCCGCGCGGAGCCCCGCCTTGGGCAACGGCAAAACGAAGCCGGCTCTTCGCCCGGCTCGCCGCCGTCCCGTGCAATCCGATCCCCCGCGCCGGTCCGCGCGGGCGGCATCGGCATCAGGGCGGAGTCGGCGAAAGTGGACGCATCGGAGGCTCGCCATGCTCCGGCATTGCACTCGCGGCGCAACCCCAAGTTTCGCCCGGCCTTCCGCCGCGACGCGACCCACCGGCCCGCACCCGCCTTGCCCCGCGCCGGCCCAGATCGCTCTTGCGCCGCACCCCGCCCCCGGCACGGTGCGCGCGTGGACTCGCCCCAATCCGAGCAAGCCCGGTGGTTCACCCGGGAAGTGCAACCGCACGAACCGCGACCATCGCAGCCCTGCCCGCCCGCTGCCGCGAAATCGCCGTCCTCCGCACCCTGCACGGCCGCTCCCACAAGGAGATCGCCGCGCCACTCGGCCTCTCCGAACCGACCGTCCGCGTCCAGGTCGCCCGCGGCATGAAGCAGTGCGCCGACTTCCTCCGCCAACACGGCGTCACCCGCGGCTCGCCATGAACGCGCCCGAACCGTTCCCCGGCTCCGTCGCGGACCGCGCCGCCGCTTGGCTCGCGCGCCGCGATGCCGGCTTCACCCCCGCCGACGCCGCCGCTTTCGACCGTTGGCTCGCCGCCGATCCCCGCCACGCCGCCGCCGTCCGCGAATTGGAAAATGCCTGGGCCCTCCTCGGCCGCCCCCGCGCCGCCGGCCAAGCCGCCCGCGTCCTCGCCGATCTCGAAAAACGCGCGCGCATCCGCCACTTCCGCCGCGCCCGCCAATTCACCCTGGTCGGCTCCGGCCTCGCCGCCGCCGCCGCCATCGCCCTCGCCGTCTGGCTGCCGTCCTGCCTCGCGCCGCCCTCACCCCCAGCGGCACCGCCGGCGACCACTACGTCAGCCAACCCGTGATCCGCATCTTCAACTATCTCGAAAGCCGCGGCCTCGTCGACCGCGCCACCGCCGATGCCGAACGCGCGAAATCCCAATTCTCCAGCTTCACCATCGACCCCGCCAGCCGCGGCCACGAAGCCGAACTCGTCGCCAATCTCTCCAAACCATGGACCGCCCGCCTCGCGTATTCCTCCACCGACCGCGGCCGCGAAAACTATTTCTCCGAAACCAATCCCACCGTCCCCGCCTGGATCGCGCTCTGGCGGGCCAAGGACGACCAAGGCCTCCTCCCGAACGGCCGCACCATCGAGGAAGAAATCTCCGCCCTCCTCGAGGCCATCGACGGCATCACCGAGAACAGCGCGGGCCACGCCACCGGCAGCCGCCCCCGCAAAGCCAATCTCACCACCCGCTACGCCTTCGCTTCCGGCCGCCTCAAGGGCGCCTTCGTCGGCAGCACCTTCAGCTGGACCGCCAAACCCATCCAGGCCACGCCCGCCGGCCAACCCGATCTCTTCAGCGATTGGCGCCAAACCAATTTCTTCGCCGGCTACAAGTTTCGGCTCCGCGGCGGCAAGGAACGCTGGCGCCTCCAGCTCAACGTCAACAACGTCTTCAACTCCGACCTCGCCGATGCCGGCCGTTGGAACACCCGCGGCACCGCCCTCCGCCGCGTCTACCTCCTCCCGCCCCGCGACGTCCGCCTCACCGCCACCGTCGAATTCTGATCGTCCCCGCTCCCTCATGAAACGTTGCCATCGCCTCGCCCTCCTCGCGCTGCTCGGTCTCGCCGTCGTCCCGGCCGCCTCCCTCCGCGCCGCCGCCTCCGCCCGCCCCAACCTCGTCGTCATCATGACCGACGACCACGGCTACGCCGACGTCGGCTTCAACGGCTGCCCGGATATCCCGACGCCGCACCTCGATTCCATCGCCCGCCGCGGCGTGCGTTTCTCCTCCGGCTACGTCACCTATTCCGTCTGCTCGCCCAGCCGCGCCGGCTTCATCACCGGCCGCTACCCGCAACGCTTCGGCCACGAACGCAACCCGCGTTTCCTCCCCGCCGACCGCTCCGCCGGCCTGCCGCTTTCGGAAACCACCCTCGCCGATACCCTCGGGAAAATCGGTTACCGCAACGCCATCGTCGGCAAATGGCACCTCGGCGCCCACCCCGATCTCCATCCGCTGCAACGCGGCTTCCATGAATTCTTCGGCATGCTCGGCGGCGGCCACCGGTACTTCCCCGCCGAATACACCATCCGGGAAACCGCCGCCGCCAAATCCGAGGCCGACAGCTACCGCCTCTGGCTGATGCGCAATCACGAACCCGTGCCGCCGTCGGACCAATATCTCACCGACGAACTTTCCGACGCCGCCGTCGGCTTCATCGCCCGCCACCGCGCCACGCCGTTCTTCCTCTACCTCGCCTACAACGCCCCCCACACCCCGCTCCAGGCCACCGAGAAATACCTTTCCCGTTTCGCCAATATCACCGATCCCAAACGCCGCACCTACGCCGCCATGGTCAGCGCCGTCGACGACGGCGTCGGCCGCGTCCTCGCCGAACTCCGCCGCCTCGGTCTCGAGGAAAACACCTTGGTCTTCTTCCTCTCCGACAACGGCGGCCCCACCACCGTCAACGCCTCCCGCAACACGCCCCTCCGCGGCAACAAAGGCGACGTTTGGGAAGGCGGCTTCCGCGTCCCCTTCGCCGCCCAATGGCCCGCGCGCTTTCCCGCCGGCCGCACCTACGGCCACCCCGTCAGCTCCCTCGACATCTTCGCCACCATCGCCGCCGTCACCGCCGCGCCCCTCGATCCCGCGCGGCCCCTCGACGGCGTGAACCTCCTCCCCTTCGTCACGGGCGCGCAATCCGGCGCTCCCCACGCCGCGATTTATCTCCGCAAATTCGACCAAGGCGCCTTCGCCGTCCGCCGCGGCGATTTCAAAATCGCGATCCCGAAACGCGGCGACGCCCCGCTCCTCTTCAACCTCGCGTCGGACCTTGGGGAAACGAAAGACCTTGCCGCCGCGGAATCCGGCATCGTCGCCGAACTCGAAGCCCTGCGCACCGCGTGGAACGCCCGCCTCGTCGCACCCGTCTTCGCCGGCCTCCTCGATTCCCCCACCGCCAAGAAAGCCCCCAAGGCCAAGTGACCGCCGCTCCGGATTCCCGTAGCAAAGGTGTCAGCGCGCCAGCGAGTGGCCCCATCCCTCCACCCGCCCTTCTCCGCGGGCCCGCAGCAACCCTCCACAAAGTAACCTATTGGGTTACTTTGCCCGCGCCCCCTTCCGCTTCGCGCCCGCAGCTTGGAGTCCCCGCATCTGCGCCTGCTTCCGTGCTCCGTGACCTCCGCCCCTCCTCCGTGCCCTCCGTGACTCGTCTCCCGAGTTCTCCGCCGCCACCTCGCACCTTCCTTCCGCCCCGGAAGTTTCGTCTTTCACCGCCACGTTTCCCCGTTGTCATCCGTCTGCCCTCCCGCCCATCCCACGCCTTTCCCCATGCCCCCGCTCCGCCTCCCCCGCTTCGCCGCCTTCCGTCTGCCGTCTCTGCCTTCGGCCTTTCGCCTTTCGCCTTCCCCCTTTCGCTTTTCTTCATCCGCCTTTCGCCTTTCGCCTTCCGCCTTTCGCCTTGGTTTTTCCGCCTTCCTCCTGGGCCTGACCGCCCTCCGCGCCGCCGACTCCGTCCCCGCGGATCTCATCCTCTCGCGTTTCTCCGGCCCCGACCTGACGCCTTGCGTCGCCACGCTCTGCGTCTCCGCCACCGGTGAAGTCTACGCCGGCGTCGATCTCAACGGCTCCCTCGGCAAAGGCCCCGGCAAGGGCCGCATCGTCAAACTCATCGACTCCGACCGCGACGGCGTCGCCGACCAACACACGGTCTTCGCCGCCATCGACAATCCCCGCGGCGTCCTCGCCATCGGCACCAAGGTCTACGTCCTCCACACCCACTTCGGCCCCGACGGCCTCGCCACCGGCATGAACCTCGCCGTGCTCGAGGATGCGAACCGCGACGGCGTCGCCGACGGCCCCGCCACCGTCCTCGTCCGCGGCATCTGCGCCGCCAAAGCCATCAACGACCGCGGCACCGACCATTCCACCAACGGTATCCGCATGGGCATCGACGGCTGGATCTACATTGCCGTCGGCGATTTCGGTTTCGCCAACGCCACCGGCACCGACGGCACCAAGCTCACCCTCCTCGGCGGCGGCGTCGCGCGCGTCCGGCCCGACGGCACCGAACTCGAGCTCTACGCCACCGGCACGCGCAACGACTACGACGTCGCCATCGACCCCTTCCTCAACCTCTTCTCCCGCGGCAACACCAACGACGGCGGCGGCTGGAACATCCGTTTCCTCCACCTCGTTCAAACCGGCGAATACGGCTATCCGCGTCTCTTCAAGAATTTCGCCACCGAGATCATCCCTGCCCTCGAGGACCTCGGCGGCGGCTCCGGCGTCGGCGCCTTCTTCCTCTCCGAACCCACCTGGCCCGCCCGCTACAACGACCAGCCCCTCATGGCCGACTGGGGCCGCAAAGCCATCTTCCTCCATCGCCTCACGCCCGACGGCGCCAGCTTCCGCCAGGAAGTCGAGGAGTTCGCCCAAGTCTCCCAGGTCACCGACCTCGACGTCGATCCCTCCGGCCAAATGTTCGTCGGCGCCTGGGACGGCGCCGGCTACAGGGGCGATCCCGGCAAAGGCTACGTTTCCCGCATCGTACCCAAAAACTGGACCCACCGTGCGTTTCCCGAACTTGAAAAATTGAAACTGCCGGAACTCGTCGCGCTCCTCCGCTCCCCCAGCTCCACCACCCGCTTCTACGCCCAACGCGAAATCCTCGCCCGCCCCGCCGATTCCGCTTCCGCCAAGCTCGCCGTCGCCGCCGTCGTGCGCGATGCCGCCCTCTCCCCCGCCGCCCGCGTCGCCGCGCTCTTCACGCTCGCCCAGCTCGACGCCGACCCGCGCGCCGCGCTCGCCTTCGCCGCCGACCACGTCCTCCGCGAATTCGCGCTCCGCGCCGCCGCCGACCGCCTGCCGCGTTTGCAAAACACCGCCGTGCCGACCGCCCCCTTCGTCGCGGCACTGGCCAACGGCACCCCGCGCGAACGCGCCGCCGCCGCCGTCGCCCTCGGCCGTCTCGGAAAATCCGATACCGCCAAGGCGCTGCTCGCCCAGTCCTACGCCAAGCCCGACGACGCCGGCGACAGCGACTTCACCCAAAAGGACACGCTCAAGGGCAACCGCGACAGCCGCTTCACCCTCCCCGTGAAGCCGGGCAACGAACTGCGTTTCCATTTCTCCGCCACCACCTCCGAAGCCGCCAACGGTCCCGCCCAGCTCGCGCTCAGCGAAGCGACCTTCACGATGGCCGACGGCCAGAAATTGAATCTGTCGGTTCTCAAGCCGAAGTCCGGCCAGGCCGCAGTCGGGGCCCCGCTGCCCGAAGCCGCAGGCCCCAACGCCAAGGCGAAGAAAGCCAAGAAGGCTCCCGCCGGTCCCTCGCTCGTCCTGTCCGGCGCGCCGCTCGTCACGTTCACCGTGCCCGAAGGCGCCGTCTCGTTCAGCGCCCGCGCCGTGCGCGCCGGCCAAAACGGCCCCGACGCCTCGATCGAATTCTTCGCCTCCACCGGCCGCGCCGGCGAAAACCGCCAGGTCTCCTACGCGCCGCGCCACGCCACGCCGAACTCCGCCGTCATCGTCCCGCACGTCGCCGCCCATGCGCTCGTCCGCCTCCGCGCCGTCGACGAATGCCTCGCCGCCCTCGGCACCGCCCGCGAAGACCTCGCCCTCTGGGCCCTCTCGCAACTGCACGAGCCCGCCGCCGTCGACGGCCTCCTCGCCAAACTCGCCGCAGCTCCGGCCCCCGCCCTCCGCGCCAAACTGCTCACCACCCTCGCGCGCCTCTACCAAAACGAAGCGCCCTACGACGCCTCCTGGTGGTGGGGCACGCGCCCCGACACCCGCGGGCCCTACTACAAACCCGTGACGTGGTCCGCCTCCCCGAAGATCGCCGCCGCCCTCGAAGCCGAAGCCGCCGGCGCTTCCGGCGAACGCGCCGATTTCCTCGCCCGCCTCAACGATTCGCACCGCCTCGGCCTCAAGGCCCTCGGCACCCGCCTGCCCGTCGTCGCCGACACACCGTCCAAGCCCGCGATCGATCTCGCGAAAGTCGCTGCCCAAAGCGGCGCCGTCGCCACCACGCCGATCGAAGATCTCCTCCTCTCGGTCGAGAAATTGAAACCCAACCACGCCCGCGGCGCCGTGCTCTTCACCCAACAGGGTTGCATCGCCTGCCACGCTCTTCAGCCCGGCGGCGCCAGCCTCGGCCCCTACATGGGCCAGATCGGCGCCATCATGAATCCCGTGCAGATCGCCACCGCCATCGTCCGCCCCAACGACACCGTTTCCCAAGGTTTCCAAACCGTGAGCCTCACGCTGAAAGACGGCTCCGTCCGCCTCGGCTTCGCCACGGAAACGACCTCGGACAAAATCGTCCTCCGCGACATGGCCGGCGCCAGCAGCACGATCGCCACCGCCGACATCAAGGAAGAGAAACACATCCCCGGTTCCATGATGCCCGAAGGCCTCGCCAACGCCCTCTCCCTCGAAGACTTCGCCGCCCTCGTCCACTTCCTCGCCGCGAAGAAGTAAGTCTCGTTTTCTTTCCGTCGGTCCGGCCCGAAACCGCGGCCGGACCGTTCTCAGGCGGTGCCGGCCCGGCATCAAAGGGCGGCGCTTTTGCGCGCTCTCCGCCCCCGGCATGGATCGCGGCAGGTGGAAATTCGTCACCAACAGGTGCGAGAAGCGGCCTTCCCGCGCGGGGCCCCAGGGAACATTGGTCGCAGCCAACCCCTCGTTTCCCCGACGGCCGCTTGCTGGCCGAAACCGGATTCCCCCCCGGCGCCCGCCAGCTGCACCGTCTCGATCTCCACCCCTGCCGCCCCCGTACCCCGCCATGAAAACCACGTCTTTGTTCCGGCTTGCTGCCCTGCTTGCCGGCTCCGCTGTCGCCGATCTGCCCGCCCAGACTGCCGCCGCGCCGGCTCCCGCCCCCGCGGACAAGCCCGCCGTCGTCGAGCTTTCCCCGTTTGTCATCCAGGCCGACTCCGAAACCGGCTGGGTCGCCACCCAGACCCTCGGCGGCTCGCGCATGAAAACCGACTTCAAGGACCTCGCCCAACCCATGGAGGTGATGACCATGGATTTCATGCGCGACCTCGGCGTGAACAACTTCGAGCAGGCGCTCATCTACTCCACGAACATCGAGGGCCGCGACGAGATCGTCGACGGCGACGGCCTCGGCTTCGGCGTCTTCCAGCCGCGCAACACCACGCGCGTCCGCGGTCTCACCGGCGCCACCCTGTCGCGCAATTTTTTCGAGGCCGGCATGCCGACCGACAACTACAACCTCGACCGCATCACCATCGCCCGCGGCCCCAACGCCATCCTCTTCGGCCTCGGCAGCCCGTCCGGCATCGTCGACGTCAGTCTCCAGCGCGCCAACCTCCGGCGCCGCAGCGTCGCGACCGAGCTCCAGTACAGCTCCGAGGATTCCCGCCGCGCCTCGCTCAATTTCAACCAGCCGGTCTTCAAGGGCAAACTCGCGCTCCGCGCCGCCGTCCTCTCCGAGGAGTCGCAGACCTTCGCCAAGCCCAACCTCGACCGCCAGGACCGCTACTACGGCGCGCTCACCGCGCAGCCGTTCAAGCACACCACGATCTCCGTCCACGGCGAGAAAGTGGAACGCTTCAGCAACCGCGCCCCGCGTATCACCCCGGTGGATGCGATCTCGCTCTGGGAAACCGCCGGCTCCGTCCGCGGCAGCCCCTACGCCGCCGACCGCCCGCTCTTCGACAACCGCGCGACCGGCGCGAGCAACCCCGGCAACTTCACCCTCGGCAACCTCGCCAACCACCCCCTCTTCGCCCGCCAGGGCAACCCCGCCGTCTGGCTCTTCGGCGCCGGCGGCATCCTCGAGGGCACCTTCCGCGGCTGGAACAACGCCGTCGTCACCCGCCAGCCGCAGGCTATCCCCGCCGCGCTCAATCCCTACCCCGCCCTCGACCGCCAGGCCTTCACCTTGGGCGACGAACGTATCGCCTCCTTCGATACCAACCTCTACGGCATGAGCCGCGGCCAGCGCCTGCGCTCCGACCTCGTCAACGTCTTCGTCGAACAACGCCTCGCCTCCGATCTGCACCTCGAACTCGCGTTCAACCAGGAAGACCTCGACGAGCGCACCGCCGACTCCGGCTTCGGCCCGAACACGCTCCTCGTCGACGCCAACCGCTTTCTGCCCGACGGCACCACGCCCAACCCCAATGCCGGGCGCTACTACATCCAGGGCCGCGCCACCGGCAGCGAAGTCTGGGAAAACCGCGAGGACTGGCGCGCCACGCTCTCCTACGAATTCGATTTCGGCCGCCGCTTCGGTTCCAACCGCGTCCTCAAATGGCTCGGGCGAAACCGCTTCGCGCTGCTCGGCTCCGGCTCCGACTCGACCAGCCGGCGCCAGCAACTCCAGCGCGGCATCCTCGAGCAAACTCCCAACGTCCCCGGTGTCACCTACACCACCGGCTCCGTCGGCTCGCCCACCGGCACCGGCACGCAGCTCTGGGCCACCAACGGCGTGCGCGATTTCCAGACGCGCCTCTATCTCGGCGGCCCGGCCGGCCACCATGCGTTCCAGCCCTTCGGCGACCTCTTCGGCACCTGGCGCTTCACCGATGCCGCCGGCCAACCCATGGGCGCCTACCTCTTCGACTCGCCTTACCGGAACAGCGAGGGCTGGAAACTCGTCCGCACCGGCTCCGGCCCCGAGGGCACGCGCACCGACGTGAAAACGCAGATGTTCGCCTGGCAGAATTACCTCCTGAAAGACCGTCTCGTCCTGCTCTTCGGCTACCGCAAAGACACCGCCAAGAGCGCGACCATCGACCCGCGCTACCAGGTGCGCGACTGGAGCGGCCTCTACCCGAGCGTCGAGGTCGCGCGCTTCGGCGCCTGGGGCGCCAGCCAATCCGGCCTCACCCGCACCCACGGCGCCGTCTTCCATCTCACGCCCTGGGCCTCGCTCACCTACAATCGTTCGGATACGTTCCAACCCAACATCGGCCGCTTCGATCCCTTCGGCAACGAGTACCCCGGCGCCGTCGGTCTCGGCGACGACGCCGGTCTCTCCCTCGGTCTCTTCGGCGGCAAACTCGTCGCCCGCGCCAGCTACTTCACCAACACCGCCGGCCCCACCCGCGCCGGCAACCAGGGCTTCAACGACCCGTGGCGCGACCAGCTCTACAATATCGACAACGCCATGCGCACGCTCGACCCCCAGCTGCCCGTCATCGGCGCCGGCGCCGGCGGCTACCGCGAAAAGGGCCGCGCCAACTACTGGGTGATGTTCGACGGCGAGGCCAAGGGCTACGAACTCGATCTCAGCTGGCTGCCCAATCGCCACTGGAGCTTCAAGGCCAACGCCGCGAAACAGGAATCCACCGAGTCCAACATCGGCACCGAATGGTTCCAGTGGATGGCCGCGCGCCTCCCCGTCTGGCAATCGCTCAACGTTCCCGAAGGCGGCAAAACCAATCCGCGCGACGTCAACGGCGACGGCGTCGTCGGCACCTGGACCTGGAACACCGCCCCCTTCGACGGCAACAACCCCGCTTCGAAAACGTTCGAGCGCTACTACGCGGAGGACGTCGGCTCGTCCGTCGCGTTTATCAAGGCCGTCGACGGCCGCGGCCGCAGCCAGGGCCGCGGGCTGCGCTGGAATTTCATCGCCGACTACAAGTTCACCGAGGGCCGCCTCCGCGGCCTCGGCGCCAATCTCGCGTTCCGCTACCGTTCGGCGCCGAATCTCGGCTACGGCCTCCAGACGCTGCCCGACGGCACCGTGAGCTTCGACCTCGGGAAAAAGCTCGAGGGCAAAGACGAATTCTACACCGACCTGGGCCTCAGCTACCGCGGCACCGCGAAGTACTTCGGCGGCGTCAAATACCGCGTGCAACTCAACGTCCGCAACGTGCTCGAGCCGGAGAAGATCGTGCCCAACCGCGTGCTCTCCACCGGCCAGTACGTCGCCTGGGCCCGCGTCGAGCCCCGCCTCTTCGTCTTCTCGGTCGGCTTCGATCTCTGAAGCGACACCGCACGTCGCACCGCCGCGTCCGCGCGCCGCGGTGCGCCGCCTGACGCAACGCGCGGCGCCGGGGGACCGCTTTCGGCTCCCGGCTCCGTGCGCTCGACCTCGGCGCCGGCGCGGCCGGGCTTCCCCGCCGAAATCGCCCGCGCGCGGGCCGCCGTGAAAATTTGCCGGTCCGCGCAGCGGAAACTCGCCGCCCGTCCGTTTCTTCTTCACACCCCACTGCGTCCGCTACCCCGCGCGCCGCCAGCTCTGTCGGCCCTCCGCCTTTCCCCCAACCTCCGTCCTCGTTTCCGATGTCCTCCCCGCTGCTGCCTCGCCTTGCCCGGCTCGCTGCCGTCACCGCCGCCCTCGCCCTCGCCGCGGCCTCCGTCCGCGCCCAGACCGCTCCCGCCACCCCCGCCGCCCCGGCTGCGACCGCCGCCGAGAACAAGGCCATCACCCTCGCCGCCTTCGAGGTCAGCTCCGATCGCGATGTCGGCTACACCGCCTCCAGCGCCCTCGCCGGCGGTCGCATCGATTCCCTGCTCAAGGAAACGCCCTCCGCGATCAGCGTCCTCACCGCCGAATTCCTCGCGGACATCGCCGCCACCACCTTCGGCTCCGCCGCCGAATGGGCGCCCAATTCCATTCCCGTCGGCGACACCGCCACCATGGGCGAGTACAACGTCAACATCCGCGGCGTCGGCAACAGTTTCCCCAGCCGCAACTACTTCCGCTGGTACGTCTCCAGCGACAACTACAACACCGAGCGCCTCGAGTTCGCCCGCGGCCCCAACTCCATCCTCTTCGGCGACGGCAATCCCGGCGGCATCAACACCACCTTCACCAAACAGGCCCTCTTCGTTTCCCGCCGCTCCGTCCAGCTCCGCACCGAAAGCTTCGGCGGCTACCGCGCCAGCTTCGACTACAACCTCCCCGCCGGGTCCCGCTTCGCCGTCCGCGTCAACGCCCTGACCGACCGCCTCAAGGGCTGGCGCGATTACGACGAACCCACCCGCGACAGCGTCCACCTCGCCGCCACGTTCCGCGTCGCCAAAGATTCCCAACTCCGCGCCGAATACGAACAGGGCAAGTACCGCCGCTTCTCCTTCGCCCAAACCTTCGCCGATCAAAGTTCCAATTGGAACCGCACCACGGTTTACAACGGCACCACCGCCCCCGCCACCGCCGGCACCGGCGTCGGCCGCCTCAACGCCGGCGTCGCCGACGACTACCTCGTCTTCGACCCGAACCAGGCCGCCCTCGGCATCCTCAACTGGCGCGGTTTCTTCCAGACCACCGGCACCGGCCTCCGCATCTTGCCCGATGGTCGCCCCCAGGTCGCCCGCTTCCCGTCGATCCCGAATCGCGAATTCAGCCTCCAGCCGCCCGACGCCCACATCGATACCACCTACCACAGCTGGACCTTCTACGCGGAACACCGCTTCCCCGCCGGCATCATCGCCCAACTCGCCTTCAACCATCAGGACCAAAGCCGCCTCGGCAAACTGCGCGTCTGGGACCAGCACCGCATCGACGTCAACACCGTCCTCCCCACCGGCGCCCCCAACCCCAACTTCGGCAAAGCCTTCGCCGACGTCCAACCCCAGCTCACGCTGCAGGAAAACACCCTCTCCGACTGGCGCCTCTCCCTCGCCCACAAAGCCCAACTCCGCTGGGTCCGCCAAAGCTTCAGCCTCTCCGCCGGCGTCCGCCACGACGAATACTCCCCCGTCACCTGGACCGCCGGCCGCGTCAACGGCACCAACGTCAACAGCCAGGCCGCCACCAACGTCATCCGCATCCGCCAATACTGGGACGCCCCCCGCAACCCCCGCATCTTCGATTCCCTCGTCTCCAACGGCTCCGATGTCCGCTTCATCGAAACCAACACCTCCGACGAAGACCAGCGCCTCCAATACAACCAGCTCGCCTCCGCCTCCGCCTTCTTCAACGGCAAACTCTCCGTCCTCCTCGGCTACCGCTACGATATCCACGACCGCAAACAACAGCGCCGCGTCGCCGCCCGACCCGACGGCTCTTCCGTCCTCGGCGCCACCGCCGGCCCCGGCACCCTCGACCTCAGCCACGTCAAGGTCGGCACCTCCTCCGCCGGCCTCGTCTGGTTCCCCGTTCCCTGGCTCGGCGCCTACGCCAATTACTCCGAATCCTTCAACGCCCCCGGCTCCGGCGCTTCCAAACTCGACGGCTCCACCATCCCGCCCGCTTCGAACGACGGCATCGACGTCGGCCTCAAACTCGAATTCTTCGGCGGCAAACTCGCCGGCACCCTCGGCTACTACAAGATGAAGCAGATCGACCGCGCCCGCACCGGCGACGGCATGGCCGACATCAACGAAATCTGGAACGACCTCGGGCGCCCCCAGGACACCATCCTCGCCTACCGCGATCTCGAAACCTACCAGGGCGACGGCCTCGAACTCGACGTCACCGCCAACCTCACCCGCTCCTGGCGCCTGATGCTGAACTACTCGCTCCCCAAGACCCAGCAGGCCGACATCGGCCCCGGCCTCCGCGCCTACGTCGCCCAGCACCTCGCCACCTGGCAGGCCGGCGCCGCCAACCCCGCCCTCCCCAACGCCGCCCGCATCGCCACCAACCTCGGCGACATCAACCGCATCATCTCCGGCTACACCGAGGGCCGCACCCTCAACAACACCGTCGAGAAAATCGGCAACATCTACACCACCTACTCCTTCCGCGAAGGCCGGCTCAAGGGCCTCGCGGTCGGCGGCGGTGCCAACTACCGCGGCCGTCAGGTCGTCGGCAACCGCGCCAACCAACCGTTCAACTACCTCTACGCCAAAGCCTACACCCTCGTCTCCGCCCACTCGAGCTACGACCTCCGCCTCGGCAAATTCCGCACCCGCCTCCAGCTCAACGTCTCCAACCTCCTCGACGAACAGGACGTCGTGTACACCACCTTCACATCCAACGCCGCCGCCGGCGGCGACGTCCCCAACGCCTTCCGCTACCAAACCCCGCGCAAGTACTCCCTCAGCGCCACCCTGAACTTCTGAGCCGCGCGCCCCGTAGCCGCGAGCGCCAGCGAGTGGCCGGCATGGAGCATTGCCACCAAATCCCATCCCCACCCTCGCGCCCGCCGCTACCGCCCAAATTCCCGAACTCCGGTCTCCGGTTTCCGAACTCCGAACTCCGGCCTCCGGTCTCCGGTTTCCGAACTCCGAACTCCGCCCTCCGGTTTCCGGTCTCCAAACTCCGGTTTCCGATATCTTCTTTCCCCATGTTTCTTCTTTCCCGCCTCCGCCTCCTCTGCGCCCTCGCCGGTCTCGGGTTTGTCTCCGCGCTCGCCTCCGCCGCCTCCGCCGCCCGCCCGCCCAACTTCCTCGTCATCTTCGCCGACGATCTCGGCTACAAGGACACCGGCTTCACCGGTTCCGATTTCTACGAGACCCCGCACCTCGACCGCCTCGCCGCCCGCGGCATGGTCTTCAACCACGCCTACGCCGGCGCCGGCAACTGCGCCCCCAGCCGCGCCTGCCTCCACTCCGGCCAATCCAGCCCCCGCACCGGCGTCTACGCCGTGCAAACCACCGACCGCGGCCCCAAGGAACTCCAGCGCCTCGTCGCGATTCCCAATCGCGAAGATCTCGCCCTTGAAAACGTCACCCTCGCCGAAGCCCTCAAGGCCGCCGGCTACGCCACCGGCCTCTTCGGCAAATGGCACCTCTCCGGCCGCCCCGGGACCAAACCCACCCAGCAAGGCTTCGACGTCTACTTCGATTCCCGCCTCCCCAACCCCAACGCCCGCCGCGACGAGCCCGCCGACCCCAAGGGCATCTTCTCCCTCACCCGCGCCGCCGGCGACTTCATCGCCGCCAACCGCGAAAAACCGTTCTTCGCCTTCGTCTCCCACCACGCCATCCACTCCGCCCTCGAGGCCCGCCCCGCCAGCCTCGCCAAGTTCGAAGCGAAAGCCAAAGGCAACGCCCACCAGAACCCGCTCTACGCCGCCTGCGTGTACGATCTCGACGCCGGCGTCGGCCAATTGCTCGCCCGCCTCGACGATCTCGGCCTCGCGGAAAACACCCTCGTGATCTTCACCTCCGACAACGGCGGCACCGGCCAGTCCACCCAGGAACCCCTCCGCGGCAACAAAGGCGCCTACTACGAAGGCGGCATCCGCGAACCCTTCGTCGCCGCCTGGCCCGGCCGTATCCGCCCCGGCACCACGAGCGACGTCCCGGTGATCAACCTCGACCTCTACCCCACCTTCCTCGCCGCCGCCGGCGCCGCGTTGCCCGCGGGCAAAATCCTCGACGGCGAGAGCCTCCTCCCGCTGCTCACGGGTACCGCCCCCACCCTCCGCCGCCCCTCGGTCTTTTGGCATTTCCCCGGCTACCTCGATCGCCCCGTCACCCGCGGCCGCGATCCCGTTTTCCGCACCCGCCCCGTCACCGTCATGCGCTCCGGCATATGGAAACTCTTCCTCTACCACGAGGAATGGCAGCTCGACGGCGGCCGCGCCCAACTCGCGACCAACCGCGCCGTCGAACTCTACCGCCTGAGCGACGACCCCGGCGAACGCCGCGATCTCGCCCTCGTCGAAACCGCCCGCCGCGACGCCCTCCTCGACGAAATGCTCGTCTGGCTCAAAGCCACCGACGCCAAACTCCCCTCCGTCCGCAATCCCGCCTACCAAGCCGACGCCTCCGCCACCGGCAAAAAGAAACGCCGCGCCGAAGCCAAGTGATACTCGACGTCCCTTCGATTTTGCCCCTTGTGAAACAGCCCTATTGACCACCGATTTCACGGCATCTCACGGACCACCCATGTCCCATCCGTGCCCATCTGTGAAATCTGTGGCCCTGATCTGAACCCTTGGAAGCTTGGCCTAAGTTCCAAAACTCAAGGGGCGCTCGCCTGATCCTCTCCCCGCCTTTCCTTCCCATGCTCCGCCTCCTGCTCTGCCTCTTCGCCCTCGCCGCCCCCGCGCTCGCCGCCGCCCCCGCCGCCAAGCCCAACATCATCTTCATCCTCAGCGACGATCTCGCCCAGGGCGACGTCGGCGCCTACGGCCAGAAGCTGATCCAGACGCCGCACCTCGACCGCCTCGGCCGCGAGGGCACCCGCTACCTCTCCGCCTACTGCGGCACCTCCGTCTGCGCCCCGTCCCGCACGTCGCTGATGACCGGCCTGCACAGCGGCCACGCCCCCGTCCGCGGCAATTGGGAAATCCAGCCCGAGGGCCAACTCCCGCTCCCCGCCGACACCGTCACCGTCGCGCAAATTCTCAAATCCGCCGGCTACGCCACCGCCGCCGTCGGCAAATGGGGTATGGGGATGTTCGATACATCCGGCAGCCCCCTGAAGAAAGGCTTCGACCGTTTCTTCGGCTACAATTGCCAGCGCCACGCCCACTCCTACTTCCCGACTTTCCTCTACCGCGACAGCACCCGCGTCGATCTGCCGGGCAATGACGGCAAAGGCGTCGGCAAAACCTTCGCGCAAAATCTCATCCAGGCCGAGGCCCTGCGCTTCGTGCGCGAGAAGAAGGACGGCCCCTTCTTCCTCTACTACGCGATCACGCTGCCGCACGGCCGGCACGAGATCGACGACTTCGGCATCTACGCCGATCGCCCCTGGACGCCCCAACAGAAAGCCTACGCGGCTCAGGTCACGCGCCTCGACCGCGATGTCGGCCAACTCCTCGACCTGCTCGCCGAATTGAAGCTGGAGCAAAACACTCTCGTCATGCTCGCCGGCGACAACGGCTCCTCCTTCAACCCCGCCTCCGACTTCGGCAAACTCTTCGAACAAGCCGCCAACGGTCTCCGTGGTTTCAAACGCGGCCTCTACGAAGGCGCCCTCCGCCAAGCCTCCTTCGCCCGCTGGCCCGGCACCGTCCCCGCCGGCCGCGTCACCGACGAACCGTGGGCCTTCTGGGATTTCCTCCCCACCGCCGCCGAACTTGCCGGCGCGAAATTGCCTCCCGGCTACCGCCCCGACGGCCTTTCCCTCGTCTCGTTTCTCCGCGGCGGCCCCGCCCCGGCCCGCGACTACTTCTACTGGGAGCTCCACGAACAGCGCCCGATCCAGGCCGCCCGCTTCGGCCAGTGGAAGGCCGTGCGCAACGCCCACGACCAACCGATCGAACTCTACGATCTAAACAACGACGCCGCCGAATCCCGCAACCTCGCCGCCGCCAAACCCGACCTCGTCGCCCGCGCCGAAGCCATCTTCGCCGCCGCCCACACCCCCGATCCGAACTGGCCGCTCACCGGCCGCGCCGCCCACCGCAAACAGGGCCCCGCCGCCACCAAGGGCAAAAAATCCGGGACGAAGTAACGCCGGCGCCTCCCTCCGGCTCTTTCAACCTTCACCTTTCAACCTTCAACCCCCTGCCGCCACCGGCGGCAGGTTTCCGTCCGCCCCGAAACCCATCTCCCGCGGCCCGGCCAGCAGCTCGAGTCCCGGTTTTCCGGATACGTCGGCCCAGGCCGTTTCCGAAACCTCCATTTCCGTCAGGACCAAGGTGCTCTCGATCCGCACGATCCGCGCCTGCCGCGCGGCATCGTCCAGACACAGCGAAACCAGCATCGCCTCCACCGCCTCGCGGTCCGTGTCGAATGCGATCGGGATCTTCGCGCTTCCCGGCGTCAGCGAGGTCAGTGAATTCACCGCCGTCGCCCGCCGGTCCATCGCCCGCACCAGCCGCGTCGTCGTGACATCCGCCAAGCCGATGCCGATCGCGTTGCCGTGGCTCTCCGGCGTCACGTCGCGGACAAAGAGCCGCCGCACAAACGGCAACGGCCGGTCCTCCCGCATCAACCCGCCGATGTAGCCCTGCACCCAGCGGTTCGTCACGTTCGGGTCGAGTCCGGCTCCGCTGATGTTTTTGCCGATCCAATCGACGATCAGCAGATCGATTTCCCCGAACGGCAACCGCGGCAACAGCGCCCGCGCCTCCTCGAGCAACGTCTCCTCCGCCGTTTCCATCTCGGCCCGCGGAATCGCGACGATCTTCGCCGTTTCATGGAATTGGTTTTCCAGAATCGCCAGCCCGCCGAGCAACGGCGCCCGCGCCACGATCACCTTCGCCATGCCGCGGATCGAACGCTCGTGCCCGATCCAGCTCGCCGCCCGGTGCATCGCCGCCGCCCCCGCATGTTTGCCCAAACCGATCACCGCCATCTTCAGCAGCCCGCTGCCGAGCGTCCCGAAGAAATCCGTGTGCGGCTTGATCCGATTGATCAGCACGATGCCGTCCGCCGCCATCGCCTCCGTGCTGCACACCACCGCCGCACCCTCCGGCGTGCGCCCGATTTCCTGCACCTCAAGCGAAGGCCGCACCGGCACGCCCATCGCCGCCTCGGTCACACCGTAGTCCGCCAGAATTGTCCGCTGCCCCTCCGGCGTCGCGCCGCCGTGGCTGCCCATCGCCGGAATGATGAACGGCACCGCCCCCGCCGCCTGCAGCACGTCGATCGTCCCGCGCACGATCGCCGCCAGGTTCGTGATCCCGCGGCTGCCCACCGCCACCGCGACACGCGCGCCGGGCCTGAGCCCCGCGGCCAGCTTGCCCGCCTCGCGCGCCACGGTCGCCGCCGTATCCGGCACCGCACCACGCGCGAAATTCTGCCGCACCCGCACCATCCGAGGCATCGCATTCATCGCCCCGCATCCAACCCGCCGCCGTCCCCGACGCAATCCCGCGCGCCGCGCGCCGCCCCGCCGTAGCCCGGCGCTTCAGCCCGGGCTCCTTGGGGCTTCAGCCCGCCGCCGACGCATCGCTGCGCACCGGCGCCAACGCCGCCGCGACTCCCGCCAGAAACTGCGCCCGCGCAAACGGCTTCGTCACCGCCGCCTGCGCCCCCAGCCCGACCGCCACCTTCAGGCAATCGTCCGTCTCGAAATACCGCCCGCCGCCCGAGACCGCCAAAATCGGCGTCGCCGGCTGCAGCCGGCGCGTCTCGCGGATCAAATCGATCCCGTCGCCGTCCGGCATCAGCACATCCGTGACCACCAGATCGAAGGTCTGCTGCGCCATCAGCGCCTTCGCCTCCCGCGCACTGCCGGCCCCCGCCATGCGGTGGCCCTCGGCCTCGAGCCAGTGCCGCACAATGTTGCGGATGTCTTCCTCGTCGTCGGCAAACAGGATCGAAAGTGACTTCACGGAGCCTCACGTTGAAGCGAGCCGGGAAAGCGATTCAAGCCCTTGACCTCCTTCGCGGCCATTCGCCAGCCGCTCGCAAAACGGGTTTGAAACGGCGACCACCCGCCGCTGCCCTCAATCCCCCACATGCCTTCCCCGCGCTTTGGCGCCGCCTGCCTCGCGGCCGCCTTCTTTCTTTGCCGCCTGGCTGCCGCCGATCTTCGCCCGCCCGAGAAAATCGTCGCCGAAGTCTGCGCCGGCTGCCACGGCCCCCTGCTCACCGGCGCCAACGGCCCCAACCTCCTCGACTGGCTCAACCACCACGGCAACGACGACGCCAGCGTCCGCGCCAGCATCGTCGACGGCTGGCCCGCCTTCGGCATGCCCGCCTTCGGCCCCGTCCTCGCCCCCGGCGAAGTCGACGCCCTCGTCGCCTACATCCGCCGCCAGCGCGCCGAATTCGCCGCCGGCCGCCTCAAGGCTCCGGTCCCGCCCGACTCGTTCGCCGTCGCTTCCGAACGCCAATCCTTCCGCGTCGAAACCGTCGTCGCCAACCTCGCGACGCCGTGGGGCCTCGCCTTCCTCTCCGACGGCTCCTGGCTCGTCAGCGAACGCGAGGGCCGCCTCCGCCTGATCCGCGACGGCCGCCTCGATCCCGCCCCCGTGCGCGGCACCCCGAAAGCCTTCGTCCGCCAGGACGGCGGCTACCTCGATGTCATCGCCCACCCGCGGCACGCGGAAAACGGCTGGGTCTACCTCGCGTATTCGGAAACCGGTGACGCCCCCGACCGCACCATGACCGTGATCGTGCGCGGCCGCATCCGCGCCGGCGCCTGGGAAGACCAGCAGGAGATTTTCCGCGGCCCGCCGCGCAGCTACATCGCCGGCGACTACAGCCACTACGGCTGCCGCTTCCTCTTCGATGCCGCCGGCCACCTGTTCTTCACCATCGGCGACCGCGGCCGGCCCGCCGAGGCCCAGGATCTTTCGAGTCCGCTCGGCAAAATCCACCGCGTGCACGACGACGGCCGCATCCCCGCGGACAATCCCTTCGCCGGCCGCGCCGATGTCTGGCCCTCCGTCTGGAGCTACGGCCACCGCCATCCGCAGGGTCTCGAATTCCACCCCGTCACCGGCAAACTCTGGGCGACCGAACACGGCCCCCGCGGCGGCGACGAACTCAACCGCATCGAACCCGGCCGCAACTACGGCTGGCCCCTCATCTCCCACGGTCGCCCGCAGAACCGTGAAACCATCGGCGGCACCCACCGCGAAGGCCTCGAACAGCCGGCCGCGTTCTGGCCCCGCTCCCTTGCGCCGAATGCGATCACGTTTTCCGCCAGCGAGCGCTACCCGGGCTGGAAAAACCAGCTCCTCGTCGCGACCTTGGTCGGCGAACAGGTCGTCCGCATCGAGACCGACGGCGACCGCGCCGGCCACCAGGAGACGCTCTTCCATCGGCTCGGCCGCGTGCGCGACATCGTCACCGGCCCCGACGGTTTTCTCTACGTGGTTTTCAACAATCCGGGCCGCATCGCCCGGATTGTCCCGACGCCCCCCGCCACCGCCGCGCGCTGAACCCGATTCTTGGAATTCAGAAAGCTTGTTGCTCGTTGAGAGCGGAACCGCGGTGGTGGTCCGGTTTCCGATCCTTCAACCTTCACCTTTCAACCTTCAACTTCGCAGCGGCTTCAGCCCGCGCTCGATCGCCGCGCGCCGGGGTTCGAGAAAAGGCGGCAACGCCAACTTTTCCCCGAGCGTGGCCAGCGGTTCGTCGGCCGTGAAGCCCGGGCCGTCCGTCGCGATTTCGAAAAGGATCCCGTTGGGTTCGCGGAAATAAAGGCTGCGGAAATAGAACCGGTCGACGTCGCCGCTCGAGGGCATGCCCACCGTGCCCAGATGCTCGATCCACGCCGCGTGCGTCTCGGGCGTCGGCGTCCGGAACGCGACGTGATGCACGCCGCCCGCCCCCGGTCCCGCCGCCCGCGCCCCCGGCTCCACCATGACGTGCAACTCCGCCTGCGGTCCGTCCGCGCCCATCTGGTATACCTGCACCGTGCGCTCCGCCGCCCCGGCCTCGCTGCCGGGCCGCCGGTACTCGCGGACGCGCCGCAGGTTCATGACCTGTGTCAGCACCCGATCCGTCGGCCGCAGGTCCGGCACGCTGAGCAAGATCGGGCCGAGCCCGCGGATCTGGTGCTCGGCCGGCACGGGACTCCGCGCCCAAGGATGCGGCTCCAGCGCCGTCCCGTCGACCACCAGACTGAGCCGCTGGCCCTCCGGATCCTCGAAGTCCGCCACCGGGCCGCCGTCCCGCTCGGCCAGCGGCACGCCGAGCCGCTCCGCCCACCAGCGCAGGCTCGCCTCGCTGCCGACCCGCAGGCCGGTGCGCGCGACGCTGTGCGTGCCGCGGCGCTCGCGGCCCACCGGCCAATCGAAAAACGTGAGATCCGTTCCCGGCGAAGCCAGCCCGTCGGCATAGAAAAGATGATACGCGGACACGTCGTCCTGGTTGACCGTCTTCTTGACGAGCCGCAGCCCGAGCTTGCCGGTGTAGAACGCATGGTTGCCGGGCGCGTCGGCCGTCACGGCCGTAAGGTGGTGGAATCCGGTGAGCTTCAAATCCATCGCCGGACCCTGCGCGAAATCCCGCATTCGTCCAGCGCCGCCCGCCCCGCCTCTGCGGCAGATCGGTCTTTCAACCTTCACCTTTCAATTTTCAACTTCACGAAACGCCTCATCCCGAGATCAGGGCCGCCGCGAGTTCCGCCTCTTCGGCCGGCACATGCGCCGCGGTCACGGTCGCGGCCGCAGCGCTGGCGCTCAAGGGCAACGGCAGCGTCACGGGCAGCAGCAGCGCCTTCGCCACGCGGTTGCCGTCATGGGCCCGGGCCAAACGGACCGGATCGCGGGCCAGGCGGGCGGGAAAGGTGAAG
>NEUS01000075.1 GCA_002288455.1 Opitutia bacterium Tous-C1TDCM | reverse complement strand
GAGGGCGCAAACGAGGGTAACGAGGAGAACACGGAGTTTCTTCATGGAATTAAGACGGGGTGACAGGTCGGTTGACCGGGTTCAGGAATCGCCAATCCGCTCCGGCAGCGCAAACGGATTTTCGTCCCTGTTCCCGGGATGCCGCGCTCGGACGCCGCGCCGCGGAAAAGTATTCGATCTATTTTCGCCCGGCCCCCGCCGGCCCGCGAGGTGACCGTCCGGTTACCTCCGCCGCTTCGGGTTTGCCCCGCGCCCGCCGCCCCGGTCTAGTCCCTCCACCCCGCTCCACCATGTCCCTTCCCGCCCTCTCCCGCCGCGATTTCCTCGTCTCCGCCTCCGCCGCCGCCCTCGCCGCCGCCCTGCCGGCCCGCGCCGCCGCCGCCAAAGCCCCGGCCTGGAAAATCGGCTGCTTCAACCGCCCGTGGACGAAGTGGTCCTACGACGAAACCCTCGATGCCATCAAGGGCGCCGGCTACGGCACCACCGGCCTGCTCTCGCCCACCAAGGCCGACATCTTCACCCACGCCAGCGCCACCCCCGACTACCTCGCCGGCCTCAAGCAGAAGATCGCCGCCCGGGGCCTCGCCGTGAACATGACGTCCCTCCGGATGCGGCACGAGTTGCCCCTCGCCGGCCTGATCGCCGACACCCGCCAGCAACTCGCCAACGGCCACACCCTCGGCGTGGAATTCGCCCTCACCTTCGGCGTCGACAAACCCGAACACTACGAAGCGTATTTCAAAGCCATGGCCGACGCCGCCGCCTTCGCCCAGGAACGCGGCATCAAGCTCGTCATGAAACCCCACGGCGGCGGCAGCGGCTCCTCCGACGAAATCCGCAGCGCCCTCAAACGCGTCGGCCACCCCAATTTCAAAATTTGGTACGACGCCGGCAATATCATCTACTACACCGGCAAGGACCCGATCGCCGAATTCAAGCCCATCGCCGAGCACGTCACCGGCTTCTGCGCCAAGGACTGCGGCGCCCCCAAGGGCGACGTCATGATCCAGTTCGGCACCGGCAAGGTCGACTTCGTCGCGATGTTCAAGGCCATGAAGGCCGCCGGCTTCAACGGCCCCCTCATGGTCGAGTGCTGCAAGATCGGCGCGACCCCGCAGGAAACCATGGCAAACGCCCGCGCCAACCGCCTCTTCCTCGAAAAGGCCCTCGCCGCCGTCTGAGTCCCATGCGTTTTCCCTCCGCCTCCCGGCTCGTCGCCCTTGCGTCCGCCGGCGCCGCCCTCGTCTTCCTCGCCGGTTGCGGCACCACGCCCCCCGCCGCCGAAGCCCCGAAAACCGCCGCCCCGGCCGTCGCGCCGCTGCCGCCGCTCAAGGCCGACAAACTCGCCGCGATCGACGCCGCTGTCGCCCAAGCCATCGCCGACAAAAAAATCCCCGGCGGTGTCCTCTGGTTCGAAAGCGCCGGCCGCACCTACCGGAAAACTTACGGCCTCCACACCACCGCCCCCGCGCCGATCCCCGCCGCCGAGGACACCATCTACGATTTCGCCTCGCTGACCAAGGTCACCGCCACCACGACCGCGATCATGCAGCTCGTCGAACGCGGCCGCCTCGACCTCGACACCCCCGTCGCCCGTTATCTCCCCGCCTTCTCCGCCCACGGCAAAGGCATCGTCACCGTCCGCCACCTCCTCACCCACACCTCCGCGCTCCGCCCCGGCATTCCCGCCACGCCCGCCTGGTCCGGGTACGAGGCCGCGATCGCCCGCGCCTGCGACGAAAAACTCAACGGCACCCCGGGCACCGCCTTCGTTTACAGCGACATCAACTTCATCGTCCTCGGCGAACTCGTCCGCCTCGTCTCCGGCCGCACCCTCGACGTTTACGCGCAGCAGGAGATTTTCGGCCCGCTCAAGATGGCCGACACCGGCTACCTCCCGCCCGCCGCCAAACGCAGCCGCATCGCCCCGGCGGAACTCGTCGACGGCGTCATGCTCCACGGCGTCGTCCACGATCCCACCGCCCGCCGCATGGGCGGAGTCGCCGGCCACGCCGGTGTCTTCGGCACCACCGCCGACCTCGCCCGCTTCGCCCGCATGATCGCCAACGGCGGCGAACTCGACGGCGTCCGTATCCTCCGTCCGGAGACAGTCGCCGCCATGACCCGCGCCCAGTACGACGGCAACGACCGCCGCGGCCTCGGCTGGGACATCGACACGCGCTACTCCGGCCCCCGCGGCCGCTGGTTCCCCTCCGGCACGTCCTTCGGCCACACCGGCTGGACCGGCACAAGTCTGTGGATCGAGCCGGCGACGCGCACCTTCGTCATCTTCTTTTCCAACCGCACCTACCCCGACGGCAAGGGCGACGCCACGCCCGTCCGCCGCGAGATCGCCACCGCCGCCGCCGAGGCCATGGGCCGCGAAGCCGGCGCCGTCCGCAACGGCATCGATGTCCTCGTCGACGAAAACTTCGCCCGTTTCCGCGGCCTCAAACTCGGCCTCATCACCAACCAAAGCGGCCGCGACCGCCAGGGCCGCCTCACGCTCGACCTGCTGCACGCCGCCAAGGATGTGAAACTCGTCGCGCTCTTCAGCCCCGAACACGGCATCCGCGGCACCGCCGACGACAAAGTCGGCGACAGCATCGACGAGAAAACCAAGCTCCCGATCTACAGCCTCTACGGCGAAACCCCGCGCCGCCTGCCGGGCCAGAGCCAAGCCGACTACGACCGCGCCGCCATCCGCGCCCGCGCCCCGAAGGCCGAACACCTGCGCGATCTCGATGCCCTCGTCTTCGACATGCAGGACATCGGCGCGCGCTTCTACACCTACTCCGCCACCCTCGGTGCCGCCCTCGAAGCCGCCGCCGCCGCGAAGAAGAAACTCATCGTCCTCGACCGCCTGAATCCGATCGGCGGCGCCAAGTTCGAAGGTCCGATCCAATCGCGCCCGCCCAGTTTCATCGGCTACCACCCGTTGCCCGTCCGCCACGGCCTGACCCTCGGCGAATTTGCGCGTTTGCTGAATCTCGAGCTCGGCCTGAAGGCCGACCTCGAGGTCGTCGCCGTCAAGAATTGGTCCCGCGGCACCTGGTTCGACACCACCGGCCTCCCCTGGGTGAATCCCTCGCCGTCGATGCGCAGCCTCACCGCCGCCACCCTCTATCCCGGCCTGTGTTTGCTGGAAAGCACGTCGATCTCGATGGGCCGCGGCACCGCGCGCCCCTTCGAACAGGTCGGCGCTCCCTTCGTGAACGGCCCGCAACTCGCCGCCGCGCTCAACGCCTACAACCTCCCCGGCGTCCGCTTCGATGCCGTCACCTTCACGCCTTCGATGGCCTGGTACCCCGGCCCCGCCTCGGCGCTGAAGTACAAGGACCAAGCCTGCGGCGGCGTCCGCGCGATTCTCACGGATCGGGATCGCTGCAACGTCGTCGACGTTGGCATCGCCCTGGCCTTGACGGTGCAGAAATTGTATCCGGCGGAATTCAAGACCGACCAGATGGGCCGCCTGCTCGGCGACGACGAAACCCTGCAGGCCATCAAGGCCGGCGAATCGGTCGCGCAAATCAAAGCCCGCTGGGCCGCCGGCCTCGCCAAGTTCGAACAGCGCCGCAAACCCGCGCTGCTGTATTGAACATTGAAGTTTGGGAAAACGCGGCACACGTCCGGATCAATTCGGCAGGATCATAGAGTTCACAGTGGGAGTCGCAGAGCCGACGGAGGGAGAATTCCCGAATCGTCAATCAACGCAGGAATCACACCTGCGTTTCCCCAACCCCAGTTCCGTGAACCTCCGGTTGATCTCCGTGCCCTGTGCCTCCCGGGTTCAATCCCGGCCCATTTGCCTCGCTGCGTCCACCGACCGTCCCGCCCTCCGTGCCCTCCTCCCCTCTCTCCGTGTCCTCCGTGACTTCCTGAATTTCCGTGGTTCAACCCCGTCGCCACGTCACCGAATTCACCCGCGTTTCCCCGGAACTTCATCGTCACTTCACACGCCGCGCGCACCGTAGAACATGGCCAACGCCTCTCCCGCGGATCCGCTCGAAACCTTCATCGAACCGTGGCGACGCCACGTCCGGTCCGGGCCCGACATCGCGCCGACCGAACTGGCCGCCTTGGAATTCCGCCTCCGCACCGAGTTCGCCGCCCTGTCCCGGGCCGGGCTCGCCCCCGACGAGGCCTTCCTGATCGCGGTGCAGCGCACGGCGCGCGACCCGCGCAGCGGTCCCGCGGCGCAGGAATTCGCCCGCGAACGCGCCGCCCGCATCTGGCCTCCCTCCGCTGCAGCCGCGGCGCCGGCCGAGACCGGCGGACCCCGCGCGGCGTCGCGCCGCGAAGCATGCGTGGCCTTCGGTTTCGCGGTACTGGCGGGCATCGCGATCAAGGTGCCGGCACTCTTCGGAATCAACCCGACCGACGACGCCGCGGAGCATTTCTATTTCCGCAACGCCAGTCTCTTCGTGCTGCCCTGCCTGATCGGTTTCTTCCTCTGGAAACGGCAATTCGCCCTGGGCACAAAGGGCTGGCTGGCCCTGCTCGGAACGTTCGGTGCGGCGGCCCTCTTCGCGAATTTGCCCGGCTTCGGCGGCATCAACACCTTCGGTGAACTGACCGCCCTGCACCTGCCGATCGCACTCTGGCTGGCGGTGGGAATCGTGCACGCCGGCGGCCGCTGGCGCGAAACGGCCGCCCGCATGGACTTCATCCGTTTCTCGGGCGAGCTCTTCATCCACTACGTGCTGATCGCGCTCGGCGGCGGCGTGTTCTGCGCCCTCATGGCCGTCACGTTCAAGTCCATCGGCATCGACATCGGGCCGTTCTTCGGCGCATGGCTGATTCCCTGCGGCGCGACCGGCGCGCTCATCGTCGCCTCCTGGCTGGTCGAGTCCAAACGCGGCGTGCGGGAAAGCCTGGCACCCATGTTGACGCGGCTCTTCGCGCCGCTGTTCGCCCTGATGCTGGTCGCGTTTCTCGGCACGTTGCTGCTGTCGGGCCGCGGCATCGACCTCGAGCGGGCGCAACTCATCGGTTTCGACCTGCTGCTCGTCGTGGTGCTGGCGTTGCTGATCTACGCCATCTCGGCCCGCGATCCGCACGCGCCCCGGGGCCCCTTCGATGTCGTGCTCGTCGTGCTGGTGGTCGGGGCCCTGCTGGCCGACGCCGTGGCGCTCTGGGCCATCGGCGCGCGCATCGGCGAATTCGGATTCAGCCCGAACCGCGTGGCCGCGCTGGGCGAGAATCTGATCCTGTTGGTCAATCTCGCGTGGTCCGCCGTGCTCTACGTCCGCTTCCTGCTTGGGCGCGGCGCGTTCTCGAGCCTCGAACGGTGGCAAACGGGCTACCTGCCCGTGTACTCGGTCTGGGCGGCCCTCGTCGTGGTCGCATTTCCGCCGCTGTTCCGCTGGCTCGGCTGACCGCCCCGCGACGGCCGCGGCCCGACCGTCGCCACCTTCGCGGCTCCCGACCGGTCCGTCTTTCCGGAATGGTGCTTGATTATTATGGAACGCTCATTCTAACTAATTCCCATGACCCGCCCGAAGGAATTCGACGAAGCCGAGGTGCTCGACCGGGCCCTCGACCTGTTTCGCGCCCGCGGGTTCAAGCACACTTCCTTCGCCGATCTCGTCAAGGAACTCGGCGTCAGCCGCCAGAGCCTCTACGACACCTACGGCGACAAGCAGGCGCTCTACCACGCCGCCCTCGCCCGCTACCTCGTGCGCAACCTCGACCGCCTGCGGCGCATCCTCGACGAGGCCGCGCCCGTCCGGCAGACCTTCGCCGAACTTTTCGACGCCATGATCGAAGGCAACTGCGCCAACGGGGCCCCGGGCTGCATGATGGTCAACGCGATGGTCGAACTCGCGCCGCACGACGCGGAAACGCGGGCGGTCGCCGCGCGGCACGTCCGCGAGGTCGAGGGCCTTTACGCGTCCCGTCTCAGCCGCGCCCAGCGCGCCGGCGAACTCGCCCGCACCAAGGACCCCGTCGCCCTCGCCCGCTTCCTTTACCACACGGTCCTCGGACTCAGCGTCGCCGCCCGCGCCCTCGGCGACCGCGACAACCTCCGGCAAAGCGCCCGGATCGCGCTCCAGGTGCTCGACTGATTTGCCGCTCAATTTGGAACGCTTGTTCCATTTTGGTTACGAACCCCTCCCCCGCCGTCTTCGCGCCTCCCTTTTCTCCCAACCATGAAAAATCAAACCATCCTCATCACCGGAGGCACGACCGGTATCGGTCTTGCCACCGCCCAACTCCTGGAAGCCGAAGGCGCCCGGGTCGTCGTCACGGGCCGCAATCCCGCGACCCTCGCGTCCGCCAAGGCCGCCCTCGGCCCGCAGGCCATCGTGCTGGCTTCCGACGCCGCTTCCCTCGCGGACGCGCAGGCGCTCGGCGCCGAAGTCGGCAAACACGTCGGCCGGATCGACGGCGCGTTCCTCAACGCCGGCATCGGCCAGTTCGGCCCGATCGAGGCCATGACGCCGAAGCTCTTCGACGACATGTTCCACATCAACGTGCGCGGCCTCTATTTTCAGCTGCAGTCGCTGCTCCCCGTCATCGGCAATCCCGGCAGCGTCGTGCTCAACGCCTCCATCGCCGGCTTCCTCGGCATGCCCGGCACGAGCATCTACTCCGCGACCAAGGCCGCCGTCGCCTCGTTCGGCCGCACGCTCGCCACCGAGCTCGCGCCGCGCGGCATCCGCGTCAACACGATCAACCCCGGCCCGATCACCACTCCCATCTACAACAAACTCGGCATGCCGGCGGACGCGCAGAAAGGCTTCGAGGAAAGCATGGCGGCGGCGGCCTTGCTCAAACGCTTCGGCACGGCCGACGAGGTCGCCAAGCTCGTGCGTTTCCTGCTCTCCCGCGACTCGAGCTACATCGTGGGCGAAGAGATCACGATCGACGGCGGCGTGCAGCTGACCTGAGCGCCTCCGCTTTCGATGCTCGCAGCCATCATTGTCTGCCTCGCGTTGTGCCTGCTGGTGTCGCTCGACACCGGCGGGCCCGACGCCCGCTAGCCCGCCCGCGCGCCGGCCCTCCCGGCTCCGCCCGCGCCTCAGCCGGTGCACTCGCTTCGGGTGTGGCGTTGCAACCTCCGTGCGCTCCGTGCCTCCGTGGTTCAATCCCCCGCCGCACCTTAGTGGAAATCGTGCGACGCCTGCGTCGGCACCGCCGCCGGCGGCAGCGGTTCGATCGTCTCCGCCTTCACGTGGATCACGCCTTCGCGGTGCTGCAGCCGGCCCGTGATGCGCAGCGCCGGCTCCTGCGTGATCGTCAGCCGCCGCGCCTCGAACAACGCCGGCAGCACGACGGCGTTGGCGATGCCCGTCTCGTCCTCGAGGCTGATAAAAACGAAACCTTTCGCCGTGCCCGGCCGCTGCCGGCAAATCACCGAGCCCGCGATCTCCACGCGGTCCCCGTCCCGCCCCAGCGGCAAATCCGCCGCCCGCCACACGTCGGGCAGCTGCGCGCGCACCAGCGCCATCGGGTGCACGCCCGCCGTTAGCTCCAGCCCCGTGAAATCCGCCCGCAGCCGCTCCGCCAACGTCATCGGCACCAGCGGCGCCGCCGCGTCCCGCTCCTCTTCCGCCCCGGCCGCGTGCCGGAACAGCGCTTCGTCCTCCGACCACGCCGCCTCGATCTGCCACAGCGCCGCGCGGCGGTGCGGCGCGAGCGTGTGCAGCGCCCCCGCCGCCGCCAGCGCCCGGCGCTCCGCCGCAGTGAACGCCGTGCGCCGCAGCCAATCCGCCAAGTCCGCGAAGGGCCGCTCCGCCCGCGCCGCCAGCATGGCCCGCACCGCCGTCTCCCGCAGGCCCTTCACGTACGAGAGCCCGATCCGCAACGTGCCGTCCGCCTCCACCGTGCACGGCCACTCCGACCGCGCGACGCACACCGGCCGCGTGCGCAGGCCGTGGCGCCGCGCGTCCTGCAACAGCGTCGCCGGCGAATAGAATCCCATCGGCTGGTGGTTCAGCAGGCTCGCGGTGAATTCCGCCGGCCGGTGCACCTTCAGCCACGTGCTCGCGTACGCGAGCAGCGCGAAGCTCAGCGCGTGCGATTCCGGAAATCCGTAAGCCGCGAAACTCAGGGCCGACTCGCTCACTTTCCGCACCACGGTCTCGTTGCGCCCGTGCGCGCGCAGCGCGGCCACGAGCTTCGCCAGCGCGTGCTGCAACCGGTCGTGCCCCTTCGTGAAACCCATCGCGCGCCGCAACTCCTCCGCCTCGCCGCCGCTGAACGCCGCCAGCTTCATCGCCAGCTCCAGCATCTGCTCCTGGAACAAAATCACGCCGAGGGTGCGGCGCAAAATCGGCGCCACGATATCGTCGACGCTCGGGTCGATATAGCTCACCGGCTCGAGCCCGTTCCGCCGCCGGATCAGCGGGTGCACGAGGTGCCCGACGATCGGCCCCGGCCGCACGATCGCGACCTGCATCGCCACGTCGTAGAAACAGGCCGGCCGCAGCCGCGGCAGCGTCGCCATCTGCGCCCGGCTCTCGATCTGGAAAACGCCCACCGTGTCCGCCGCCCGCATCGCCGCGTAGGTCGCGGGGTCGTCCGGCGGGATCGTGTGCAGCTCCACCGGCGCACCGCGCGCCCGGCACAGCGCAAACGTGTCCTGCAGCGCCGCCATCATGCCGAGGCCGAGGAAATCCACCTTCACGATGCCGAGATCCTCGCAGTCGTCCTTGTCCCACTGCACCACGGTGCGGCCGGGCATGGTCGCGTTTTCCAGCGGCACGACGCGGTCGAGCTGGCCCTGCGCAATCACCATCCCGCCGCTGTGCTGCCCGAGATGCCGCGGCAGCCCGTGGATCTGCCGGTAGAGCTCGACCATCGCCGCGGCGCGGGGATGCCGGGCCGCGATCCCGGCGAGCGCTAGCTGGTCCTGCAATTCCAGGGTCTCGGGAAAATCGCCGTTGGCGTAGAGCCCGGAGAAACGGTCGAGCGCGTCGTCGCCGAACCCGAGCACCTTGCCGATCTCGCGCACCGCGCTGCGCCCGCGGTACGTGATCACGTTCGCCGTCATGGCCGCGCCCCGCGCGCCGTACTGCGCGTACACGCGCTGCAGCACGCGTTCGCGCAATTCGCCGCTCGGCAGATCGAGATCGATGTCGGGCCACGAGGGATGGCCGTCGCGCCCGACGCGCCCTTCGCTCAGGAACCGCTCGAACAGCAGCTCGTGGCGCAGCGGATCCACCGCCGTGATGCCGAGCGCGTAGCAGACCGCGCTGTTGGCCGCGCTGCCGCGGCCCTGCACCAAAATGCCTTCGTCGCGGCAGTACCGGCAGATGTCCCAGACGATGAGAAAATAGCCGGCGAACCCGAGCTTCGCGATCAACGCGAGCTCGCGGTCGAGCTGCGCCGTCACGCGCGGCGCCAGGCTCCCGAAACGCCGCCCCGCGCCGGCGTACGTCGTCTCGCGCAAAAAATCCGGCATCGGCCGCCCGTCGGGCGTCGTGTAGTCGGGAAACTGATACCCCAGATCGCGCAGGGTGAAATCGAGCCGCGCCTCGAGGATCGCGGAATTCGCCACGGCCTCCGGCAGGTCGCGGAACCGCGCCGCCATCGCGGCCGGCGTCGCCAGGTGGCGCTCGGCGTTGGGCGCGAGCCGGCTGCCCGCGGCGTCGAGCGTCGTGTGCAGGCGCAGGCAGGTGAACACGTCCGCCGTCCGACGCTGGGCCGGCGTCGCGTACGCCGCCCCGCCCGTCGCCAGCAGCGGCAACCCGCGCGCCGCCGCGAGGTCGCGCAAAAACTCCGTCTCGCGCTCCTCCCCGCGCACGCGGTGCCGCTGCACCTCGACAAACAGCCCCGCCCGGTCCGGCCCCGCGGGCCCGCCGCCCGGCGCGAAGATCGCCGCCAACCGGTCCAGCGCGGCCGCCGCCGCCGTCGGGCCCGCCGCGCGCCAAGCCCGGCGCACCGGGCCGTCCTCGTCGCCCGTCAACGCCACCAGGCCCTCGGCGTGCGCGGCGAGTTCGTCCCAGCCCGCGAAGCAGGGCCGTTTGCGTTCCGCCGGACCCGGCGCCAACGGATGCTCCGGCGGCGGCAGGCCCGCGCGACGCGGCGTGAGCTTCGCCGCCGTGATCAGCCGGCAGAGGTTGCGGTAACCGGCCGGCGACGTCGCGAGCAACGGCACCACGCTGCCGTCTTCCATCGTCACCTCCGCGCCCACGCGCGCGCGCAGACCGTGCTCGCGCGCCGCGCCGTAAAGCCGGGGCGCGCCGTACACGCCGTCGCGGTCGAGCAACGCGAGCGCCGCCAGCCCCTGCTTCGCCGCGGCTGCCGCGAGGTCCTCCGGACTCGACGCACCGCGCAGAAAACTGAACGCGCTGCGGGCATGCAATTCGACGTAGTTCATCGTCGGCTGGCTCTCAGCTATCAGCGGTCAGCTATCAGCATTAGGCTTATGGCTTACAGCTTAGCGCTTAAAGCTTACCGCCCCCTTCAGTCATACTCCCCCTCGATGAAGAACGCGTCGTCGACCTGCAGCAGCCGGTAAAGTCCGCCGCCCGCGAGCGCCAGATCCCATTCGCAGCGGATCCACGCCCGGTCGTGCTGCCACCAGTCGCCGCTGCTGCGCCACGGTCCGCGCAGGTCGGCGATCTCGCCGTGGAACCGGTGCGTGAACAGGTACGTGGGCCGCCGGTTGCCCGCGGCAAATTCCAGCGTCGCCAGCAGCGGCGGCCGGAAGCGCCGCAGCGGCAGCCCGTACGGCGGGTGCACCGGCGGCGGCGCCGGCGGCGGCACGACGGGCGCGGGCGCGGCGAGGCCGACGGCGTCGGGCCGGCGCGTGTCGAGCAGCTGCGGCGTGCCGAGCCGGCCGGGGCCGACGATGGCCGCCACCCGCGCCAGCGTTTCGGCGAAGCCGTGGGGATCGCGCAGACCCGTCTCGAACAGCCCGGCTTGGCGCACGGGCGGGCGCGCGGGCACGACGGCGAGGTCGAAGCCCGTGAGCGCGGCCGCCGTCTGCAACGTTTCCAGATGGGTGTGGAGCGCGCGGAAGATCACCGCGGGATCCGCCGTCGGCTCCGGCAGGCTGAAGGTGCGGACGTAGCGGCCTTCGTCCTCGAGGTGCAGCACGAGATCGAGGGCGGCGGCGACGAAATGCGCCGCGCGCAGCTCGAGCGCCAGCCGGTCCAGCGCACGCCGCAGCCCGAAGAGCAGCGGCTCGAGCGTGGCGACGCCTTCTTCGAAACGCAGCTGGGCCGTGAAATCCACCGCCGGCGCCACCAGCTGCAGCGGCCGCGGCGCCCCGCCCGCGGCGCGTTGCCACAGCGCAAGCCCCGCCGCGCCGAAACGGCGGCCGACCTCGTCGCGCGGCAGCGCCAGCAACTCGCCGAGCGTGCGCACGCCCCAGAGCGCGAACACATCCGCCAGCTCCGCCGGCGGCTCCGCCACCGCCAGCGGCAGCGGCGCCAGGAACGCGGCTTCGTCTTCCGGCGCCAAGCGCCGCACCGCCGCAGGCCCCGCCGCGCCCGCGAGCGTGCGCGCGACGTAAAGCGCCAGCAGCGGCGTGCGGGCAAGCCCCGCCGCCGCCGCCAGCCCGAGCCCGGCGAGCTCCGCCACCGCGGCGCGCGCCACGGGCTCGGGCGGATCGAGCAGGCCGCGCAGGTCGCAGGTGCAAAGGCCGGGCGCGGTGTCTTCGACCCGCGGCGCCAGGTTGAGCGCCAGCGCGAGCACGAGCGCCCGCGCCTCCGCCTCCGCCGCCGTCGCCGGCACGCGGATCGCCAAGCCTGGGCAGCGCGCGACCGCCTGCGGCGCCGTCAGACCCGGCTCCACGCCGGCCGCCCGCGCCGCGGCGTTGGCCGCGAGCACGAGGGATTTTTTCCCGCCCGCGGAAAACAGCGCCGCAGCCCCCGCCGGCGCCGGAGGCGGATCCGCCTGCAGCGCGGCTTGCAGCGCAAAATCCGGCAAATGCAGGACGGCAAACATGGCGGAGGTCGGCCTCAGGCCGTGGCGGCGACGAGCCGTTGCCGCCGGAGCTCGGCCGGCAGCCGGTCCACCAACGCGGCCCGCTCGCACTCGAGCGCGGAAAACGGCTGCGGCTCCGGCAACACGAAGCGCACCTGCGCGCTCGGCACCGTGGCGCCGGGCGTGACGACGACGAGCACGAGGTCGGACGGCTCGACCGCACGTTGCAACCGGTACCAGGTCGTCGCAGGAATGCGCCGCAGCTCGGCCTCGGGCGCGCGACGCAGGTCGAGGCAGACGAGGCCGAGGTTGGCGTCCCGCACCAGCAGGTCCGCCACCGCGAGGGCCTCGCCGGTGCCGCCGCAGCGCACCCAGACGAGATGCGCGAGCAGATCGGCCGGATGCGACCACGGATCGAAACAGTCCGTGGTGTCGACCAACGCGAGCCGACTGCGCGCGGCCCGTGTCGCCGCCAGCAATTGCCCGAGGCAGAGCTGGCCGCCGCAGCTCGGCGCCGCGCAGACCAGCTCCGTCACGGCCCCGCGCGGCAACCCGCCGGCCGGGGCATCGAGCGCGGGCACGCCCGACGGCAACGCGCAGCCCGGACCCCGCGGCCCCGAGGGGAAGCGGACGGCCAGTTGCTGACGCAGCTGGGTGAGGATCTCGGAAGCAGGCATGGCAGCGGACGGGACGGAAGGGATTGGTTTTGGATAGTGTTCAAACGAACACTTTCACAACCGAAGGCAACCGCGGCGAATGACGGAAGTCACGCTCCTGAGCCGTTTTTTTCCGGCCGCGACCCGGCCGCGGCCGTTTTCGAATCTTGGCGACGGATGGATCGCCGGCATGCTGCCGCGGTCCCAATCCCGCCCGTGAAAACGCTTTCCCGCCTCCGCCTTGCCGCCGTCTGCGCCTGCGCCGTGTCCGCCGCCGTCGCGGCCGCGCCTTTGCGCTGGAGCAACGATTTGCCGGGCCGCCCGGCCGCCTGGTTCGCCACGCCCGAGGCCCGCACCCTCGCCGCCACCGTCCTGACCTACCAGTCCGAGCACGGCGCCTGGCCGAAGAACACGGACCTCGCCGTCCCGCTCACGCCCGAAATCGCGGCGGAAATCAAGCGTGGTGGAAAAGCCGATACGATCGACAACGGCGGCACCGTCTCGCCGCTGCGTTTCCTCGCCCGCGCCCACGCCGCCGCCCCGGACCCCGCCTACGTCCGCGCCATGGTCCGCGGTCTCGATTACCTCCTCGCCAGCCAATACCCCAACGGCGGTTTCCCCCAGTTCTTCCCGCTGCGCGAAGGCTACTATTCCCGGATTACCCACAACGACAACGCCATGGCCAACGTGCTCGGGTTCCTGCGCGAAATCGCCCAGGGCAAGGAGCCGTTCGCCTTCGTCGATGCCGAGCGCCGTGCGCGCTGCGCCGACGCCGTCGCCCGCGGCCTCGACTGTATTTTGCGCACGCAGATCCGGCAGGACGGCAAGCTCACCGCCTGGTGCGCGCAGCACGACGAGAAGACCTTGGCGCCGGCCTGGGCCCGCAAGTACGAGGGGCCGTCCCTCTCCGGCAACGAGAGCGTCGGCCTCGTGCGTTTCCTGATGGGCGTGGAAAAACCGTCGCCGGAAATCGTCGCCGCGATCGAGGGCGCCGTGGCGTGGCTGCGCTCCGTCGCGATCACCGGCATCCGCCAGGAGGTCTTTTCCGGCGCCGACGGCAAACGTGACAAGCGCATCGTCCCCGATCCCGCCGCCCCGCCGATCTGGGCCCGCTTCTACGAACTCGGCACGAACCGCCCGCTCTTCATGGGCCGCGACTCCGTGCCCCGCTACGCCCTCGCCGGGATCGAGCAGGAGCGCCGCGGCGGCTACGCCTTCTACGGCGACTGGCCCGCCTCCCTGCTGGAAAAAGACTACCCGCGCTGGCGCGCGAAACTCGCCGCGACCCGCTGAGCCGGCTCCGGCCCTTGCACGCCGGGCAGGGCGGATCGGGAGACCGGTCCGCCGCTCACTCCACCTTCACCGCGGCGTCCTCGACGATCAGACCGTACTTGTAGCCGCCGCCGAAATCTTTGTCGGCGGAAAGCTTGCCCGTCACGAGCACGAGGTCGCCGACCTTGGCGACACTCTGGGTGGTGACCGTGAGGTCGTTCGTGCCTTCGGCGCCGGAGCCGTCGCGGATGTGCAGCCAGTTCTTGCCCATGATCTGGGCGTTGAACTTCACCACGCGGCCGCGCACCGCGATCGGTTTGCCGGCCAGGGCTTTCTTGCCCGCGTAGATTTCGGCGACGGTCTGGCCGCCGGCCGCGCGCTTGATGTCCTTCAAATCGGGGGCCGCTTTCGCCGCCGGGGCCGCGGCACCCGTCGCCGGCGGGTGGCCGGCGGGCAAACCCGCGGCCGCAAGGATCGCCGCTTCGCCCACGGGGCTGACGCCGCCCGGACGCTGGCCGTTCACGCGGACATCGCCGCTGAAGTACACGACGTCGAAGGTGCGGTTGAGCGTCTTGCTGTGGTAATTCATCATCGGCATCGCGTCGGCGACCGCGATCGTGTCGCCGACCTTGACCGGAAACTGCGGCGCGGCGGCCCAGACTTTTTTGCCGGCGGTTTCGATCAGCACGTACGTGTAGCTCGCGGCGTTCATCGTCTCGACCACCTTGCCCGCGAGCGCGCCGGCCGGCGCGGGCGCAGCCGCGGCCGGCGCCGCGCCGCCGGCGGCATTGGCCGCCAAGACCGGCAGACCACCGAGCACCACTGCCGCCAAACCGCCGAGCACGAGCGAAGATTTCATGCCGCCAACGAAACACGTCGCCCCGCCCGCGGCAAGTTTCCTCCCGCAAACCGGCCAGCGATGCGCAAACCTTGGCAAACGACGCGGCAATTGACGCCCCCGGCGGCGGCGGCTTCGCTCGGCCGCATGTTCACCATCATCGGCGGCGACGGCAAAGAGTACGGTCCCGTGACGGCGGATCAGATCCGCGCCTGGATCGCAGGTGGTCGGGCCAATCTGGATACAAAGGCGAAAGCGGTCGGAACCGAGGAATGGCGCCGGCTCGGCGACTTTTCCGAATTCGCCCCGGGCGGCGGGGTGCCGCCGGTGACGACGAGCGTGCCGCCGTTTGCCGCCCCGGGCGCCCCGCTGCCGGGCGCCTTCGCCGCGACCCCGGCCACGCCCGAGCTGGCCGACCGCATTTCCCGCCTCGGCGCCGCTTTGCTCGACGGCTTGCTCGCCTCGGTCGCGGTGATTCCGGGCCTGCTCCTGATGGGCCCGGCCTTCGTGGCGCTCATCACGGCCGCCGCCCGCGGCGAGCAGCCCGACTTCAACGAGATCGGCGGCGCGAGCGTGGTGCTCGGCGCACTCGCCGCCGGCGCCGGCTGGTTCGTGCAATTTGTCATCCAAGTCTGGATGATCAGCACCCGCGGCCAATCCATCGGCAAACGGCTGCTCGGCATCCGCATCGTGAAATTCGCCGACCACAGCAATCCCGGTTTCCTGCACGGCTGGTTCCTGCGGAATTTCGTCCGCGGGGTGATCCAGATGGTCCCTTACATCGGTTTCTTTTTCGCCCTCGTCGATCTCGCCTTCATTTTCGGCGAACAGCGCCGCTGCCTGCACGACCTGATCGCGGGCACAAAAGTGGTGAAGGCCTGAGCCAAAACTCCTGCAGTCCGGAGACCTTGGCCGAGAGTTGAGGCAAAACTGTTCGGTTCGTCAGGTTGCTGGCTTCGGCGGCGTTTTCCGCGGCCAGACGGATCGATCTCCCAACCCCCAACTTTCGACTCTCAGCTGCAGGATTCCGGCTTGGGGCCGCCGGGCATTGGCCAGCCTTCGCCCGCTTCGTTCCACCCATAAAAAAGGGGCGGGTTTCACACCCGCCCCGGAGGGAAATCACTCGGCTTTTTTGCCGCGGCCGCGACCGCCGCGGCGGGCCGGCTTCTTGTCGCCTTCGGCGTCCGCACCTTCGGCGCCGTCCTCTTCCTCGTCGTCGGCCTCGTCCTCTTCACCGACCTTGTCGGCGAATTTAGCCGGCTTGGCATTCAGCCACAGATCGCCGCGGCCGTTGCGGTTGAACCAGAAGATCTCGCCGGCAAATTCGGCCACCACGGGTTTCTCGCGCGCCTTTTCCGGCACCTTGAGCCCGGCGGCCACGAGGGCGGCGACCAGATCGTCGACCGGCTTGCCCAGTTCTTCGGCGAGCCGCTCGGCTTTGCCGGCAAACGCACCGGTCCGCGTATCCTTCAACAGGAGACGGACCGCCGCGAACACACTGTCCCCTGCGGGTACGGCCGGCGCCGCAGATGCCGCGGCCGGTTCGACGGTGGCCGGTTCGGCCGGCGCGGGCGGGGTTTCCGCCGCGACGGGGGCGGCCGCCGGCGCAGCTTCGGCGCCGGCTTCGGACGCCGCCGCCGGCGCCACGCTCTCGGGCGCGGCAGCCTGGCCTTCGGGAGCCGGAGCGACGGCGGTTTCGGTACCGGCCGGAGCCGCCGCATCGCTGGCCGCGGCCGCGGCGGCGGTTTCGCCGCCCTTCTTCTCGCGGCCGTTGATCCAAAGACCGCCGCGGGAATCGAGATTGAGCCACCAGAGTTCGTTGCCGAATTCCGAATACACCGGCTTGTCGGCCGCGGCGGCGGGAATCGCCAGCCCGAGCGCGGCGAAGGCCGTGCGCAATTCCGCTTCGTTGGTGCGGAGCGCGCGCGACAGGAAGCTCGCGCTGCCCGAGCCGCCCGGCCCGCGCCGGTTGCGGCGCATGTGCGGACGGATCTTCGCGAGCAAATCGGCCCCGGCCGGCAACGGCGCCGCGGGGATTTCGGGTTTCGGGTTGCGGATTGCGGATTGCGCACCTTCGGCCTCGGGCGTCCCGCTTTCCGCCGTTTCCGGTTTCCGGTCTCCGGATTCCGCATTCGTGTTTGCCGGCGCCTGGCTCGCGGCCCGGGCGGGATCTTCCTCGATCACAATGCGCTGGGCCTTGACCGCACGGAACGCCGGACGCGGCTTTTCCTTGGTGTTGATCCAAAGTTCGCCGCGGCGGTTGATGTTCAGCCAATAAAGATCGCCATCGTACTCGATGTGCTCGGGCTTGGAATCTTCGTCGATCGGCAGCACGAACCCGCACTCCACCAACGCCCCCTTGAGATCCTCTTCGGCCTGGTCCCACTTCTTGGCCAGATAGTCGACGCCGACCGACATGCCCGGGCCGCGCTGGTTGCGGCGCATGTGCGGCTTGATCGCATCAAAGAAGGTCGGCAGCTCGTCTTCCTCGGCGGTGAGCTTGTCCCACTCGTCCTTTTCCTCTTCCGCGACCTCGGGATCGTCGTCGCGCGAGGTGTCGACCGGCTTGCGGAAGCCGTCGTCGGGCGCGGTCTTTTCCTCGAGGAAACTCGGGGCGCGTTCCTCGGCGGGAGCGGGCTGGTTGGCGGCTTTGAATTTGGCCTCGAACTCGGCGCGCAATTTCTCGGCCTCGGCCTTCGCGGCGGCCGCGGCGGCGTCCTGGAGCGTCCAATCGCGCTGCGTCGAGCGCCGGGCCATGCCCGTGAACGCCAGAAAATTGTCCGGATGCGGCTGGAACTGTACGATCTCCCACTCTTCGCGGCCGAGATCGTTCAGAAATTTTTCCAGCAAGGCGGGCGTGGCGAATCCGCCTTTGCCGCTCGTGATGACCTTGTATTCCCAAAGTGACATAGTTTGCGCCACGCCCAGCGCGGCGAATGACCCATCCCAAAAGCCCGGGAGGTTGCCGAGCACTAAATCGCCGCGAAACCGATTCGCCGGTCCGCCCCGGCCCCGACGACCGTCATAAACACCTTCGCCCGCCCCCGCCCTTGCACCGCCGTCGTTCCAACCCACCCTTCCGCGCCATGGTCCGCTGCCCGCTCCTCTTTCTCCTGCGCCTGCTCGGCGGCGCGGCGGCCGCCCTCGCCGCCGCCTCATCTTGCGCCCAAGTCGTGCAACTCGACCCCGAGGTCGTCACCGCCTCCCGCCTCGCCCAGCCTCCGGCCCAAGCCGCCGCCACCGTGCGTTGGCTCGGCGCCGATGCCCTCCGCGCCTCGCCCGCCGCCACCCTCGACGGCGCCCTCCGCGCGGTCCCGGGCTTCAGCCTTTTCCGCCGCAGCGACAGTTTCTCCGCCAACCCCACCGCCCAAGGCGTCTCCCTCCGCGGCCTCGGTCCCAGCGGCGCCAGCCGGTCCCTCGTGCTGCTCGACGGCGTCCCCCTCAACGACCCCTTCGGCGGCTGGGTCGCCTGGACCAAGCTCCCGCGCGAATCGCTGCAGCAGGTCGAGGTCGTTCCCGGCGGCGGCGCCACCGCCTGGGGCAACGCCGCCCTCGGCGGAGTCCTGCAAGTGCTCGCCGCCGCCCCCGAAATCCAAACCTCCCGCGCCGCCCTCTCCGCCGGCAACTTCGGCACCCGCAGCGCGGAATTCGCCCACGCCCAGCCCGGCCGCAACGCGATCCTCGACGTCGCCGCCCGCGTCTTCGCCACCGACGGGTTTGCCCTTGTCGCCCCGGAGCGCCGCGGCCCCATCGACGTCCCCGCCTGGAGCCGCCACCGCTGGGCCGCGGCCCGTTGGCGCCAAACGCTCGGCCCCGCCCTCGGCCTCACCGCGAGTTTCCGCACCTTCGAGGAAAAACGCGGCAACGGCACGCCCTACCAACGCAACAGCACCCGCGAAAACTTCGGGTCCCTCGCCTTCGCCGCCCGCCCCGCGGCCACGTTCGCCTGGTCCGCCGTCGCCTATGTCCAGGATCAATCCTTCGCCTCCACCTTCAGCGGCGTGAACGCCGCGCGCACCGCCGAAACGCCCGCCAGCGACCAATTCGCCGTCCCCGCCACCGCCGCCGGCGCCGCCTGGTCCGGCACCTGGAAACACGCCGCCGGCGCCCGCACCGTCGCCGGCGTCGACGCCCGCTTCGTCCGCGGCGAAACCCGCGAACACTTCACCTTTGTCGCCGGCAATTTCACCCGGCTCCGCGTCGCCGGCGGGCGCCAGGCCGTCGCCGGTCTCTTCGCCGTGCACGAACGGCCGCTCGCCGCCGGCTTGCGCGCCACGCTCGGCGCGCGCCTCGACCGTTGGCGCGACACCGACGGCCTCCGCCGCGAATCCGACCGCGCCACCGGCACTCTCTCGCGCCATGACCGCTACGCCGATTTGGCCGACAACGAAATCAGCCCCAACGCCGGTCTCGTCTGGCAACCCGCCCCCGCCTGGCGTTTCCGTGCCCACGCGCAGCACGCGTTTCGCCGCCCCACGTTGAACGAACTCCACCGCCCGTTCCGCGTCGGCGCCAACGTCACCGAGGCCAACGCCGCCCTGCAAACCGAACACGTCCTGAGCGCCGAACTCGGCGCCGCGTGGTCGCCCGCCGGCACCGGGCTTGTCCTCGGCGCGGTCGCCTTCGCGAACGATTTCCGCGACGCCGTCGCCAACGTCACCCTCGCCCGCGGCCCGGGCACGTTTCCGCTCTTCGGCACCCTCGCCGCCGGCGCGACCGGCCGCCAGCGCCTCAACCTCGACCGCACCCGCGTCCAAGGCATCGAACTCTCCGCCCGCTGGTCGCCGCGCCCTGCCCTCGCCTTCACCGCCGACTACCTTGGCAACAGCGCCGAGGTCCGCCGCGCCGCCGTCGCGCCCGCCCTCGTCGGCAAACGCGTCGCCCAAGTCCCGCGGCACAGCGCAGCCTTCGGGGCGACGTGGCGCGCGCCGGGCGGAATCGTCCTGACGCCGCGCCTGCGCACGCTGGGCCGCCAATTCGAGGACGACGAAAACCAACTCCGCCTCGGCGCCGTCACCATCGTCGACCTCGGCCTCAGCCGCCCGCTCACGCGCCACCTTGAACTTTTCGTCTCCGCCGAAAACCTCGGCCGCGCCCGCATCGAAACCGGCCGCAGCGCCGACGGCGTCGTCAACACCGGCACGCCGCGGCTCATTTTCAGCGGCGTGAGAGGCGTGTGGTAGAATTGCGGATCTCGGATTTCGGATTGCGGATTGGCAGAAACCCGGAACGTACCTTCGGCCTAAGGCATTCGTATTCCGGCATTCGTATTCCGGCATTCGTATTCCGGCATTCGTATTCCGGCATTCGTATTCCGGCATTCCGGCATTCCGCATTCCGAAATCCGCATTCCGAAATCCGCAATTCCCCTGATCCAAGCGTGCCTTTTCGCGCGTATGGGTTTTGCTGCCGGCGGCGGAATAATCCGCCGCCCCACGCCTCCCATCCCCATGCTCATCCGCGTCCCGAAGTCCTGGGAACTCCCCGAGTCCGCCGCCACCTCCGAGAGCGCCTACCTGCTCCGCCCCAAGCCCGTCACCCCGCGCCGCGATTTCCTCAAGACGATCGGCGCCGGCGCCGCCGGCCTCGCCGCGGCGTCGTTGCTCCCCGCCTCTTTGCGCGGTGCGACCGCCGGTTTCCCGACCAAGGTCAACCCGGCCTACCGCGATCCCGCCCTCAAGCCGACGTCGTACGAGCTCATCACCAGCTACAACAACTTCTACGAATTCGGCACCGACAAGGCCGACCCGAAACCCAATTCCCAAGGTTGGAAAACGGAACCGTGGACCGTCGAGATCGGCGGCCTGATCAACAACCCCGTCAAAATCGACGCCAACGACCTCGTCATGAAAATGGGCGGAGTCGAACAGCGCGTGTACCGTTTCCGCTGCGTCGAAGCGTGGTCGATGGTGATCCCGTGGGACGGTTTCCCGCTTTCCAAACTGATCGCATTCGCCGATCCGAAACCGGAGGCGAAGTTCATCACGTTCACGACCTTCAACGATCCGAAAAACGTCCCCGGCCAACGCCGCCCCTCGCTCGACTGGCCGTACTTCGAAGGCCTGCGCCTCGACGAGGCCAACCACGATCTCTCCTTCATCGCCACCGGCATCTACGGCAAACCGATCCCGAACCAGAACGGCGCGCCGCTGCGCCTCGTCGTGCCGTGGAAGTACGGTTTCAAGTACGGGAAATCGATCGTGAAGATCGACTTCGTCGCCAAGCAGCCCCGCAACACGTGGCAGGTCATGGCGGCGAACGAATACGGCTTCTACGCCAACGTGAATCCGACCGTCGACCACCCGCGCTGGTCCCAGGCCAGCGAGCGCGTCATCGGCGAGGGCGGCGCCTTCGGCCGCCGGCAGCGCACGCTCATGTTCAACGGCTACGACAAGGAAGTCGCCGCCCTCTACAAGGGCATGGACCTCGCGAAATTCTACTGAGCCGCGGCCGCGTTTTCCGGCCGGCACCGCCGTATCCGGATTTCGCTTACCGCGGTCCGTCTCCGTTTCCCGACCTGTCTTCCGCCCGTGCTCGCGAATCTGCTGCGTCGTAAATCGGTCGTCTGGGTGCTGCTCGTCGCGCCGGGAATCTGGGCCCTGTGGCCGCTCTTCCGGCCGAGCCCGAGCGACGCCGATCCGCTCAAGTCGGCGCTGCTCCACCTCGGGCTCGTCGCCGCGATCTTGCTCGCGACGGTACTCACGTTTTCGCCGCTGCGCGCGCTTTGGCCGAAATGGGACGTCGCCCAGGCGCTCAACCGCCACCGCCGGCTTGTCGGCGTCGCCGTCTTCGCCTACGCCCTGCTCCACGTCGTCGCCCACACGCTGCACGTCTACGACGGCGGTTTCGCGACGCTGCTGCAGGAGCTGCAAAAACCCTTCCAGCTCACCGGCCTCGTCGCCTTCGCGATCCTCTTCGTGCTGACGGTCACGAGCCTCGACGCCGCGATCCGCCGGCTCGGCGGGAAGCGTTGGAAAAACCTGCACCGCCTCGTGTACCTCGCCGCCGCGCTGACGATTTACCATCAGGCCGCGGCGCGAAAAATCTTCCCGCTGCAGGTCGTGTGGATCTTCGGCCCCGTGCTCGTGCTCCAGGCCGCGCGCTGGTGGCGCGTCCGGAAAAACAAAACCGCGACCGCGTAGCCGCCCGCTCGCGTAGCCATCCGCCCGCGTAGCAGCGCCGGCGAGTGGAGGACCTCAAGCGCCTGCTGCCGTCCCACCGCCGTCCATTTTCCCCTAGTGCCGCCCTGCTTCTCGCTGACCGCTGAAAGCCGACAGCTGCCCGCTTCCTGCTCATCAGTGTCCCATCAGCGCCCATCAGTGGTTCCCCTTCCGTCATCCCGAGAATTCCACAATTGCCCTTTCCAATTCCCCGAATCCGAGTCCTAGTGCCCTTCCTGTTCTTTGAGTGGTTCGCACGCAGACATAAGTCTGTCTCCACAATTTCCCATTTATTGCCCATCGCCCATCGCGAGTGCCTTGGAAAAAGTCCGGTCTCCGATTCTGAAAAGTTTCCGGTTTCCGAATTCCGAATTCCGGTTTCGAGAAGTCTCCCAACTCCGGTTTCGAGAAGTCTCCGGTTTCCGGTTTCCGCATTCCGGTCTTGCACCCATCCGCCTTCCGCAATCCGCGATCCGCAATGATATATAGGGGGTGTTCTGGATTCTACCCTTGGTTGGCGTGCGCCGTTGCCTGTCGAGAGTCGTGGGCCTCTCGTTAATCTCCCTGCGAAACAAATAAACGGCAAAACTGAAGAAATGCCCCTGGCTGCCTAAGTGCGGCCTCGTCGGTCTAGCGACACCTGCTAGCTGGAACTGACGTCGACAGCAGGCATAGCGCGTGGAGCGGTCCGCGGACTGCGCGTTGTATCTTCGATCCGGGGAATAGCTTCGGCCTCAGCGCGTGTGACGGCGTGGTCGCGGCGAAATCAAAGTTGCACTAAACATGGTAGACGCGGCGCACAAAGGCCGGGGGCACGCGGGTTCAACTCCCGCCACCTCCACCATTTT